>JAKAPL010000011.1 GCA_021807105.1 Myxococcales bacterium
GTTTCTACCGGAGGGCGCCGGGGCCGTTGGGAGCGGGCCGGCCGCCGCCGAAACTTCTAATAAAGACGGGGTGTTGCAAGGCGCGCCCAGCAGGATTCGAACCTGCGGCCTTCGGATTCGTAGTCCGACGCTCTATCCAACTGAGCTATGGGCGCAGCTCACTCGTGAATGGAGGCGGAGAGGCAGGGATTCGAACCCTGGATGGAGCTTTTGACCCCATACTCGCTTAGCAGGCGAGTGCCTTCGGCCACTCGGCCACCTCTCCCGGCGTTCAGGCGGAGGAGGCAGGATTCGAACCTGCGAGACGTTGCCGTCCAGCGGTTTTCAAGACCGCCGCCTTCAACCACTCGGCCACTCCTCCGACATTGCGTGCGCCTCCGAGCACACGCTCACCTATCCGACCTTCTCAATCAGCCGCAACCGAGCGTAGGTAGCCCTTCCTGGCGGACGAGTCAACGAGGGAAGACGTGGAGCTGACCGACATCTCGACCACCAACCCCGCGTCGTCGGTGAAAGCCGCTCCCCTCCCGATGCCCGTGGTCCGCAACGATCGTAGGAGCCCGCAGACAGCCCCTCCGTTTGGAATCGGGGCCTCGGGGGCGGGAAACGGTTCGCTACGCCGTCCCATGAACCAGGCGGGCTGAATCCTCGCGCGGCACGAGATTCTCGGAGGCCGGAGGTCACTCCGGCCAGACGCCCACGAACGTCAGTCCCTTGCCGTTCTTCGTGCCGTCGAGCGCCGTGGGAAGCGACGGGCTGAATGTCCCGCTGACGTTCGAGTCGGCAGCCGTTATCGAGAGCCGGATCCGGCCGAGCCCCCCTGCACCGCCATGGCCACCGCTCAGTCCAGCGCAACCGCCGGCCGAACAGCCGTCGCCGCCGCCGTTTCCTCCAACGGCGGAGACGATCGCCCCGGTCGTCACCGTCAACGCCGGCGTCACGAGGTCGATGACGCCGCCGGAGCCGCCGCCCCCTCCCCCGCCGCTGTCGTCGCCGCAATCATCGGTCGCGCGGCCGCCGCGGCCGCCATTGCCGCCGTTCGCGAGGATCTTCCCGGTGGCGGCGATGGTGATGGCGATGGGAGAGGAGATACGCAGTGCGCCTCCTCCACCGCCCCCTCCGCCCCCTCCGCCGGCCGGATCCTCTCCATTCGAGTCGCCGCCGCCGCCGCCCCCTCCCCCGCCCGAGCCAGGATAGAAGGTGGTCGAGACCGCGAGATCCTTCGCCGCGTCAACGCCGATGCTCCCGCCGCCGCCATTCTCGTCCATCGGCGTACAGCCCGAGTTGCCCATGGTGGCGGGCAATCCATCATAGGGGGCTCCCCCGCCGTTGCCACCCTGCGCGAGAGCGTTGCAGAGGGGCGCGGCTGCTCCCGAGGGGCCTCCGCCCTTCGCCCCGATCTGGACGCAAGGATCGGTGCCGCCTGGCCCACCAGCGCCGCCGCCGTATCCGCCGCCGCCGGCACCGGAGCCCGTGTCGTAGTCCTGGCCGTTGTCGTTTCCGCCGCCAGCCCCCCCGCCGGGGCCGGCGATCCCACCGAGAGCGCCGTTGCCAGTTCCGCCCAGCAGCGTCACCCCCGGGCCGTTGCCGCAGCCGGATTGGGATTGCGTGCCCCTACCGGCGAAGAAGACGCCGGCAGCCCCGACCTGCATCGGCATCCCGGTCATCCCGCCGCCGGCCCCACCGTTGTCCGCAACACCGGCCGAGCCGCCGGCCGCTCCCGACATGTCGATCGTCCCCGCGATGGTGACGGACCCGGTCGCCCGCAGGTCCAGCACCGAGGCGGGCCCGCACGCCCCAGGTGGCTGCGAGGGCACCCACACGGTCACGCCGGCGGGGATCTGGATCGTCGTGAAGTTGTGGACCCCGGGGTCCAGAAACGTGTCGGTCGTCGGCGCGAAAACCCCTTCGCTGCCGTTGCTTCCGAAGGGAGTGCAGACGCCGGATGTGCACGTCTGTCCTTCGGGGCAGGCGACGCCGGAAGCCCCGCCGTCCGCGCCGTTGGCTCCCGCGCAGCCGCCGCAGTTGGCCGAGTCGGTCAGGAAGTTGGTGCAGATGGCGGACGCTCCGACGCCGCAGACGTTCGGCGCCGCGGCCGGGCAGACACACTTTTCTCCTACGCATTCCTGGGCCGCCGAGCAGGCATTCCCGCAGCCCCCGCAGTTCTGCTCGTCGGTCGAGAAGTCGGCGCAGTACGTCCCGCCGGTCCCCGCGCAGGCCGTGTAGCCGCCGCTGCACGCGCTGGCACACTCGCCAGCCTGGCATACCTGGAGCGGCCCGCAGGCCGTGCCCCCGTCGCCGGCGCAGCCGCCGCAGTTCCCCGGGTCGGTCAGGGGATTGGTGCAGAGGCCGTTGCAGAGGACCTCGGCTCCGAGGCACGTCGTGGCGCAGGCGCCGGCCGTGCACACTTGGCCTGCCGGGCAGGCCGTGCCCCCGTCGCCCGCGCAGCCGCCGCAGTTCCCCGGGTCGGTCAGGGGGTTGGTGCAGAGGCCGTTGCAGAGGACCTCGGCTCCAAGGCACCTCGTGGCGCAGGCGCCGGCCGTGCAGACCTGGCCTGCCGGGCAGGCCGTGCCCCCGTCGCCCGCGCAGCCGCCGCAGTTCCCCGGGTCGGTCAGGGTGTTGGTGCAGAGGCCGTTGCAGAGGGTCTCGGTTCCAAGGCACGTCGTGGCGCAGGCGCCGGCCGTGCACACCTGGCCTGCCGGGCAGGCCGTGCCCCCGTCGCCCGCGCAGCCGCCGCAGTTCCCCGGGTCGGTCAGGGTGTTGGTGCAGAGGCCGTTGCAGAGGGTCTCGGTTCCAAGGCACGTCGTGGCGCAGGCGCCGCCCGTGCACACCTGGCCTGCCGGGCAGGCCGTGCCCCCGTCGCCCGCGCAGCCGCCGCAGTTCCCCGGGTCGGTCAGGGTGTTGGTGCAGAGGCCGTTGCAGAGAGTCTCGGTTCCCGGGCACTGGGTGACGCAGGTCCCCGCGTTGCAAATCTGCCCCGCCGCGCAGGCGGCCCCGGTTGCCCCGCCGTCGGCGCCAGCCCCGCCGTCGGCGCCAGCCCCGCCGTCGTTGGCGCCACCATCGGCGGCCGAGGCTCCAGCATCGGCGGGGAGGACCGGCGCGCAGCCGCCGCAGTTCAACGGATCGGTCAGAGTGTTCGTGCAAAGCCCGCCGCAGAAGGTCTCGGTCCCGAGGCAGTTCGGCGCGCACTCGCCCTTGCCGTTGCAGACCTCGCCCCCCAGGCAGGGCGCGCCGCAGGCTCCGCAGTTGTTCACGTCGGCCATGAGGTTCGCGCAATACTCTGGCCCGCCGTCCGCGCCCCCATCCAACGCTCCGCCGCAGGCGGTGAAACCAGCGGCGCAGGATTCCCGGCACGAGCCCGCACGGCAGATCATGCCGGGCTTGCAGGCGACGCCGCAGCCCCCGCAGTTCTCCGGGTCGGCTTCGAAGTTTGCGCAGTAGGGCGAGCCCGCGTCAGGCCTGCAGGCGTCCGTGCCCTCCGCGCAAGTCGTCGAGCACTTGCCGGTAGAGCAGACCTGTCCGGCCGGACAGCTCGCGCCGCACTGGCCGCAGTTCGAGTTATCCGTCTGGAGATCGACGCAGAGGGCGCCGCATTTCGCGCTTCCGGTCGGACAGCTTATGGCGCAGGCTCCTGACGTACAGACCTCGCCGGAGGGGCACGCCTTTCCGCACCCGCCGCAGTTCGCGACGTCCGTCTGAAGGCTCACGCAGAGCGTGCCGCAGGGGGTGGAACCGGTCGGGCAGGAGGTCGTGCAGGAGCCCGCCACACAACTCTGGCCGGCGCCGCAGGCCTTGCCGCACTGACCGCAGTGGGTGGCGTCCGTCTTCAAATCGACGCAGAGGGCAGCCGCCCCCGGGCTCGTGCAGATCGTCATCCCGGCGTCGGCCAGGCAGGAGACGCTGCCCGCGGGAGCGGCCGGGGTGCTGCAAGCCACGACGAGGGCGGACAGAGCCAGAGAGACGATCGCCAGACGCTTCGAGTTCATGAATACCTCCATTGCGAATCCGTGAGACTAGTTGGGCCAGATGCCCACGAAGGTGAGACCCGGGCCGTTCTTCGTACCGTCCAGGGCCAAGGGGAGCTGCGGATCGAAGGTCCCCTGGACGCTCGAGGCGGCCGCCGTGACCGAGAGGCGGATGCGTCCCAGACCGCCCGCGCCCCCGTGGCCGTGGCTGTTCAGGCCGCACCCGCCGGCCGAGCAGCCGTCGCCCCCGCCGTTCCCGCCGGCCGCCGAAACCGTGGCGCCCTGGGCGACGGTCAGCGCGGGCGCCGCCAGGTAGATCACGCCGCCCGACCCGCCGCCTCCGCCGCCGCCGCTGTCATCGCCGTCATCGTCGGTCGCCCGGCCACCCATGCCGCCGTTGCCGCCATTTGCCAGGATCCTGCCCGTCGCGGTGATCGTGATGGCGACCGGCGAGGAGATGCGCAGGGCGCCTCCCCCTCCTCCTCCTCCCCCGCCTCCTCCGGAGGGATCCTCTCCGTTCGAGTCACCCCCGCCCCCGCCCCCACCCCCACCCGAGCCGGGATAGAAGGTCGTGGCAACCGAGAGATCGGCGGCCGCAGCGGCGCCGATGCTGCCCCCGCCTCCGCTGTCATCCATGGTGCCGCCGCCCGAGGGGCTGAGGATGGCGGGAAGTCCGTCGTAGGGTGCACCTCCGCCGCTGCCTCCCTGCGCGGCGTTGTTGCATGCCGGCGCCGCAGCCCCGCCGGGTCCCCCCCCCTTCGCCCCGCTCTGGACGCAAGGATCGTTGCCACCCGGCCCGCCCGCCCCGCCAGCGTATCCACCGCCGCCGGCGCCGGAGCCCGTGTCGTAGTCCTGCCCCTTGTCGCTCCCCCCGCCCGCGCCGCCGCCCGGACCCGCCGCGCCGCCCAGGGGGCCATTACCGTTCCCGCCGAGGAGCGAGCTATCCGGGCCGTTGCCGCAGCCGGACTTCGCTTGCGCGCCCGTTCCGCCGAAGAAACCGCCATCCGCGCCGATCGTGGTCGGCATCCCGGTCATTCCCCCGCCGGCTCCGCCGTTGTCCGCCACGCCGGCCGAACCGCCGGCGGCTCCCGAGAGGTCGATCGTCCCGGCGATCGTCACCGCCCCCGTCGCCCGCAGGTCCAGCACGGAGGAAGGGCCGCAAGCCCCGGGCGTCTGCGGCGGCAAGGTCACCGTGACGTTCGCCGGGATCGTAATGGTCGTGAAGTTGTGGATCCCCGGGGTGAGCGTGGTGTCGGTCGTCGGAGCGAACGCTCCCTCGCTGCCTTGAGGCGTGCATGCCCCGGATGCACAAACCTGACCCGCCGGGCAAGAGATCGAGCAGTCGCCGCAGTGCGCGGGATCGCTCTGGAAGTTCGTACAGATCTCAGAGGAGCCGGCCGGACAGGTATCCGGCGTCGCTCCCGAGCAGGCGCAGTTCGCGGCGACGCAGAGTTGGCCCGTCAGGCATTGCTTCCCGCAGCCCCCGCAGTTCTGCTCGTCGCTCGAGAAGTCGGCGCAGTACGTCCCGCCGTCCCCCGCGCAGACCGTGTAGCCGTCGCTGCACCCACTGGCACACTCGCCGGCCTGGCATACCTGGAGCGGCCCGCAGGCCGTGCCCCCGTCGCCGGCGCAGCCGCCGCAGTTCCCCGGGTCGGTCAGGGGGTTGGTGCAGAGGCCGTTGCAGAAGACCTCGGCTCCGAGGCACGTCGTGGCGCAGGCGCCGCCCGTGCACACCTGGCCTGCCGGGCAGGCCGTGCCCCCGTCGCCGGCGCAGCCGCCGCAGTTCTCCGGGTCGGTCAGGGTGTTGGTGCAGAGATCGTTGCAGAGGGTCTCGGTTCCAAGGCACGTCGTGGCGCAGGCGCCGCCCGTGCAGACCTGGCCTGCCGGGCAGGCCGTGCCCCCGTCGCCGGCGCAGCCGCCGCAGTTCTCCGGGTCGGTCAGGGTGTTGGTGCAGAGACCGTTGCAGAGGAGCTCGTTTCCAAGGCACGTCGTGGCGCAGGCGCCGCCCGTGCAGACCTGGCCTGCCGGGCACGCCGTGCCCCCGTCGCCGGCGCAGCCGCCGCAGTTCCCCCGGTCGGTCAGGGTGTTGGTGCAGAGACCGTTGCAGAGGGTCTCTGCGCCCAGACAGCTCGCTGCGCACTTTCCTGCCCCGTTGCACAGTTCTCCCGGAGCGCATTTCGCGCCGCAGGCGCCGCAGTTGTTCACGTCGTCATGGAGGTTCGCGCAGTATGTCGGCCCGCCGTCCACGCCGCCGTCGAGCGCTCCCCCGCAAGCCGTGAAGCCGGCCGCGCAGGATTCCACGCACGTGCCCGCGACGCACGCCATACCCGGCTTGCAGGCGACATTGCAGCCGCCGCAGTTGTCCGGGTCCGCGTCGAAGTTCGCGCAGTAGAGCACGCTGCCCTCGAACTTGCAGGGTTCGGTCCCCTTCGCGCAGCTCGCCGAACACTGGCCTGCGGAACAGACCTCCCCGGCCGGACACGTGGTGCCACACTTGCCGCAGTTCGCGAGGTCCGTCTGCAGGTTGACGCACAGGGAGCCGCACTTCGTGCTTCCCGCGGGACAGGTCACCGCGCAGCTCCCGGCGGTGCAAACTTCCCCCGGCGCGCAGGCATTGCCGCACTTGCCGCAGTTGACGGCGTCCGTCTGCAAGCTCACGCAAACCGTGCCGCAAGCGGTGCTGCCGGTCGGGCACGTGGTGGTGCAGGAACCGGCCACGCAGCTCTGGCCCGTGGCGCAGGCGCTGCTGCACTTGCCGCAGTTCACGCTGTCCGTCTTCAGATTGACGCACACCGACGTGGCTCCAGGGCTGCTGCAGATCGTCATCCCCGCGTCGGCCAGGCATGAGACGCTGCCCCCGGGGGCGGCCGGCGAGCTGCACGCCGCAGCGAGACCGGTCAGGGTCAGGAAGAAACCGCGCGACATGGGCCCCAATCTCATGACCGACTCCTTTTCGCGTCCGAATCGGACGTCCTCGGCAGACGAGGAGGCCGATCTGGGGCTTGGTGTAGTCGGTTATCGGGCGCGGCGCAAGAACTACGCGCTGCGCGCACCCGCTGCCGGCTGGAGCAGGTGGAGGGCCGTCGCGAGTTGCGTCGCCCAGAGACGCCCCGCCAGCCGCTCGACCCCGTTGAACGGCAGGTTCCGGCTCGGCTCGCGCGTGAGCACCATCACGCCGACGCGGACGATCCCCGTGTCGAGGGGGAGGTTCAGCACGAATGCCGCCTTCTCCTGTGGCGTCCAGACGAGCGCGAGCCCCGGGGGAACGTCGCCGCGCTCCCACCGGCGCGTGCCTCCAGCGAGGCCGGGGCCGAGCGTCCACTCGATCCGGTCGATCTCGAGCAGTCCGCCCAGTTCGATCGCCTGCTGCCAGAGGGTGTCGGGGTCGGTCGCGAATCGGAGCGCGTGGAGCCGTTCGTCGATGGCTCGCGTCAGCCGCTCGATGTCCTCGCTGATCTGCCTGTGCCGCAGCTCCCCGAAGCGGTTGAACTCCGCGAAGCCGAGCGCGCGGACGGCGAAGACGATGCAGCCCACGATGAAGACCGCGACGCCGGCGGCGAGCCAGCGGCTCGCGAGCGCGATGGCGAGGGCCGCCCCGCTGAAGACCGCGGTGGCTCCATAGAGGACGAGGGTGGCGTTGCGGTGCGACAGGCCGAGGTCGAGCAGCCGGTGATGGACGTGCTTCCGATCGGCCGGGAACCAGGGCTGGCCGAGGATGATCCGGCGGATCACCCGCAGCACCGTGTCGCCGATTGGCAATCCCAGGGCGAGCAGGGGCCCCAGGATGGCCACGACGGCGGCGTTCTTCTCCCCGGCGCCGATCGCCGTGACCGCGAGGGCGAGCCCGAGGAACATGCTCCCCGTGTCGCCCATGTAGACGGTCGCCGGGTGGAAGTTGAAGAGGAGGAAGCCGAACGACGCGCCGGCGATCGACGCCGCGAAAGCGCCAGGCACGAAGTTCCGGTAGTGCAGGGCGAGGACGAACAGGGTCCCGGCCGCGATCATCGACGTGCCGGCGGCGAGGCCGTCGAGGCCGTCGGTGAAATTCAGGGCGTTGATGACGGCGAGCACCCAGAGCACGGTCAGAGGCAGCGCGAAAGGGCCCAGGGTCACGTGGCCGAGCAGCGGCAGGAAGAGGCCGTCGATCCGGAACCCGCCCCAGTAGACGAGGATGCCCGCGACGGCTTCGGTCGCGAAGCGGAGCTTCTGCGAGAGGCCGCGCACGTCGTCGAGCAGGCCGGCCGCGAGGATGAGGAGGGTCGCGAGGGCGAGGGCCGCGATCCTTCGGCCGTCGGCGAAGACGAGGACGGAGAGGTCGTTGCGATAGAAATAGAGCCCCACGAAGGGAGCCGTGGCACCCAACAGGATGGCGAGCCCGCCGAGCCGCGGCACGGGCTGCGAGTGGATCTTGCGCGCCTCGGTCGGCCGGTCGAGGACGCCGAGCCGCCGGGCGAGCGCGCGCATGAGCGGCGTCAGGATCGTCGAGACCAGCGCGGCGACGACGAAGGCGACGAACCCCGTCCTCATGCGGCGGCGACCTCCCCCAGGATGGCGGCGTATCGTTGCGCGAGCACGCGGCGCGAGTATTGGGCCTCCGCGGCCCTTCGCGCGGCGCGGCCGAGCTCGCTGACCTGCTCCGGCCGCGACGAGAGCTCCCGCACCGCGGCGGCGAGCGCGGCCCCGTCCTCCGGTTCGACCACGACGCCCGCCCCGGCTTCTCGGACGATCTCGGCCCCCTCGCCGGCGAGCGAGGCCACGACCGGACGGCCGCAGCCCATGATCTCAAAGAGCTTCGACGGCACGAAGTTCTCTGCGAGGAAGGGGTCCCTGCGCAGCGCGATCAGGCAGGCGTCGCAGGCGGAGTAGTAGCCGGGGATCTCGTCCCGTGGCCGTCCGGGCACGAAGACGACGTTCGGGAGACGGCGCTTCGCGGCGCTGGCGAGGAGCTTCTCGCGCTCGTGACCGTGCCCCACGAACAAGAACCGGATCCCATCGTCGTCCCGCAGCCGGTCGGCGGCGTCGAGCACGCTCGAAAGCCCGTGAAGGAGACCGTGGGTGCCGATGTAGCCGAGGACGAAGCGCCCATCGAGCCCGTGCCTCGCCCGGATCTCCGCCCGGGCTCCCGCGTCCTCGCGGAAGGTCTCGAGGTCGACGCCGTTGCGGATCACGTCGATCTTGCCCGCCGGGACGCCGCGTCCGGCGAGGATCTCTTTGAAGCGTCGCGTGACCACCACGACTCTTCGTGCTTGGCGGTACTGAAAGAGTTCAGCCGCCTCCAGGACCCGGATGAGGGCACGGTTCCTGACGAGCCCCATCTCGATGAAGAGCTGCGGCCAGAGGTCGCGGACCTCGAAGACGAAGGGCGCCCGGAGGACCCTCGCGTAGGCGAGGCCGCTGACGGAGGTGAAGATGGACGGGCTCGTCGCGAGCACCACGTCCGGCCTGCGAACCCGCGGCAGGCCGAGACCGATGACCGACAGCGGGAAGGAGAGCTGGGTCGCGACCCGCAGCGGCAGCGCGCGGTTCGGGACGGCGAGGGTCCAGTTGCGCAGGACTTCGATCCCGTCGATCATCTCGCGGTCCACGAGGCGGCCGCGGTACTCGGGCGGCACAATCCCCGTCGGGTGGTTGGGGAAGGCCGTGACGACCTGCACGCGGTGGCCGAGCCGCACCCATTCGCGCGAAAGCTCGTGAACGCGCGCGGCCGGCGCGCCGATCTCGGGCGGGAAGTACTGGCTCAGATAGAGGATGTCCATAACCCCGGCATCACTCTACAACGCGGTCGGGAAAGACGGAAACCGTGACGTCGAGCCCGCCCGCCACCGCCAAGGGGGCCGCTGGACGATGGGGTTCTCGCAAAGCGAATCGTCCTGGAGCGGCGGCTGCGCCGCGGGCGAGACGTTGATCGTGGCGGGGTCTGCGAGTAAGAGGTAGCGGGTACCCTCGACAGGAGAGCAAAGATGAAGTTTTTCATCGACACCGCGGACGTCGACGAGATCAAGCGCGCCCACGCGATGGGCATGGTCGACGGGGTCACCACGAACCCCTCGCTCGTCGCCAAGACCGGCCGGCCTTTCGCCGACGTGCTGCGCGAGATCCTCGCGGTCGTCGAGGGCCCGGTCTCGGCCGAAGTCATCGCCACCGACGCCGACGGGATGGTGAAGGAGGGGCGCGAGCTCGCCCGCATCCACGACAACGTGGTGATCAAGATCCCGATGACCACCGACGGGTTGCGCGCGTGCCGCCAGCTCACCGCGGAGGGCGCCCGCACGAACGTGACCCTCGTGTTCTCCCCGACCCAGGCGCTGCTCGCCGCCAAGGCCGGCGCGACCTACGTCTCACCGTTCGTGGGCCGTCTCGACGACATCGGCGAGGACGGAATGGGTGTCGTCGCCCAGATCCTTGCGATTTACGGCCACTACGAGTTCGACACCCAGGTCCTCGTCGCGAGCGTGCGCAGCCCGCTCCACGTGCTGACGGCCGCTCGCCTGGGGGCTCATGTGGCCACGATCCCGTTCGCGGTGATCGAGCAGCTCGCTCGCCACCCGCTCACCGACGTGGGCCTGCGCAAGTTCCTGGCGGACTGGGAGAAAATGCCGAAGCACTAGGAGGCTGGTGTGAAATGGGTGCCGTCGCGAGAGCGCCGAGACCTAAGCCCGTCTTATTCACGGTCCGGCTGCTGCGGCGTCCGATCCCGCGCCTGCGAAGGGCGAGCGAGAGCGACGGCCGACGAGGCGGGCGACAAGCCCTTCGCGCGCTGAAAGTGCCATCGCATGCGTCGTCTGACGCAGCCGATCAGCCGAGCCGGGAGCGGGACCAGCGCGCGGCCTGCGCGACCGCGGGGTCCGGATCCAGCGCGAGCATCTCGGCCGCGGCCTTCGCGGCCGCGCCACCTTCCCGAGCGAGGCCGAGCGCCGCATTCCGCCGCAGGCCCGAGTAGCCCGGCCGGGAGAGCGGGCTGCCCGCGGCGAGCGCGGCGTGCAGTCCGGGGGGGAGGAGCGCGATCTCGGAGCAGCGCAGGGAGACGAGCGGCCCGGGGCGGAAGTCGGCCAGGCGCGAGGGCCGAGCGTCCCGGTTCCAGGGGCAGACCTCCTGGCACAGGTCACAGCCGAACGTCCACTCGGCGCACGCGGTCGAGAGCGCCTCGGGGATCGGAGCCCGCGTCTCGATGGTCCAGTAAGAGAGACAGCGACGGCCATCGACGTGGCCGCTGCCGAGCAGCGCGCCGGTCGGGCACGCGGGCAGACACGCTTCGCAGCTCCCGCAGCGCGGCACGACCGGCGGATCCGGCGCGATCTCCGCGTCGGTGATGATCGTCCCGAGCAACACCCACGATCCGAACGGCGGCGCGATGAGCAGGCCATTCTTGCCGATCCAGCCGAGGCCCGCGCGCTCCGCCCATACCTTCTCCATGACCGGGCTCGTGTCGACCGACGGGTGGGCGCGCGCGCCAGGCACGAGGTCGAGCAGCCGGCGCCGGAGCTTGCGGACCCGCCGCCGCAGGAAGAGGTGGTAGTCGCGCCCGCGCGCATACCGGGCGACGCGGCGCAGCCCCTCGCCGGCCGCGCCGCCCTCGTCCTCGGGGCGGAAGTAGGAGACGGCGAGGGCGATGACCGACCGGGCTCCAAGGACGATACGCCGTGGATCGAGCCGCTCGGCGACCCGCCGGCGCATGTAAGCCATCCCGGCTTCCTGGCCGGCGGTGAGCCAGGCGGGAAGGCCCCCGTCGTCGATCGAGCCCGCCCGCGCCACGCCGCAGAGATCGAAGCCCAGCTCAGCGGCGAGCTGCTTGACGCTGGCGGCTCGTGCTTCCGGGGAGATCACGCGGCCCCGCAGAACGTCTGAAGGAATCCCCGGACCGAGCCCAGCCGTCGCGATCAGGGCTTGGGACCAGGGCAGGCGAGCGCGCGCCGCTTGCGATAGAGGGGCACGAGCACGGGGTCGGTCTCGGGCGCTTCGCCGTTCGGCCCCACGGAAAGCTCGGACACGTCGCGCGAGAGATCTTCCTGCGCCTGTTTTTGCCCGGGGAGCTTGCAATCGGGGTCGCGCCGGTGGGCTTCGCAGTACGGGGAGAAGGTCGGGTCGGTGGGGTAGAGCAGCCTCTCCTTCTCACGGATGGCGAGGAAGCGCTTCCGCCCGGTGATGCGCTTGTCGATCCGGACGCACGCCGCCACGGTCGCGGGGTCGAGGGCGCGCGGGGCGGCGAGGAGGACGAGGAGGAGGAGCGAACCGGCGAGGAGCGGCACCGGATCAGCATACCATCCGCGCGCGTCCGTGCTAAGAACGGAGATCGTGTTGCGGATCGCCGCGATCGCCGTCGTCTGGGCCTGGACGGGCCTCGTCTCCTGCGACGACCCCGACCGAATCGCCGCGGCGGTGCGGACGGCGGCGGCCGAGCCGGACGCGACGGTCACCTGCCGGGAGCCGCGGCTCTGGAACTCGGAGATCAACTGGTCCTGTAAGGTCTACCTGCGCGGGGAGGAGCGCTGCTTCAAGGTCCACGAGCTGGGCGAGCAGCCATGGGAGACCCCCTGCGCGCGGACCGACGACAGCCGCGGCTTCCCCATGCCGGGCGGGTCCGGTCACTAACCGTTGCTGACCCTCGTGCGAGTCCCGACCCTCCTCGCCCTCCTCGTCCTCGCGGCCTGCCCCATCCAGCCGGACAATTTCGGCGACGGCGGTCCGGATGGCGGGCCGTCCGACGGAGGCGTCGCGACCACCGACGCGGGTGCTCCGGCGAGCGGCAGCGTCTCCTGCCTAGTCGGCAGCGCGTACCAGACGCTGTCCGCTGCGTGGTCCGGGGCGGACCTCGCCGGGACAACGGGCAGCGGCTCCTCTGTGGGGATACAGGCGGTGAATGGCGCCTCCGGATCGCTGACCCTGACCTTCATCGGGCTCGTCCCCGGCTCGACCGCCGGCTCGCTCGCCGCCGCGAGCTACCAGGCTCCCTCGGGCTTCATGCCGCAGGACAGTTGGTCGTGCTCGAGCGACTGCAGCGCCGTCTCGACGGCCTTCGCTTACGACGGCGCGCACGTCACCGGCTCGTTCTCGCAGCTCGACTTTCCGGCGGCGCAAAGCAGCACGGGCGCCGACCCGCTCTCCCTCACGAACCTCTCCTTCGCGGTCACGCTGCCCAGCCCGTAGGGCGGCCGAGCTGTCCGCGAGCCTCTCAGGTGAGGCCCAAGAGGCTGGTATCCAACGAACACAATTGGAAGCCCCTTGGAACCTGCAATTCGCCTCTCCAGACTGGGGGGGGCGAATGCCTTCCCCGTAACCGTTCATAGCTCGGAAAGGCAATGCCCATCAGGAAGCCAGGAGACTTGGATGGTCCGCATCTATTCCGGGCTTCATGGCTACCTGATTCGCTCTCCGCTCCCCGACAGTCTCCTAGAACGTTCCCGTCGCCGCGAGGCCCGTGCCCGCGAGAGACGGGCCGAGCGTGACCGCCGACTTCTCCGGACGCGAGACGAGAAAGAGCGCCGCCGCCGAGATGGCGCTCGCCCCGCCGGCGATCCAGAGCGCGTTGGCGGCGATGCCGAAGGTCTGCGCTCCCGACATGCTCGCGGAGAGCCCCGGCGCCGCGGCCGGAGTGACCGGCCAACTCGTCCGCGCCGCCGCGTCGGAATCGAGCCGCGCCGCGATTCCCGCCGCGGTGCCGAGCGCGACGAGGCCGGCGGCGGCCCAGGTGCAGATCCAGGCCCATCGGCGCGCCGGCTTCACGGGCCGCGCCGCCTCCTCGCGGACCACGACGACCGGCCCTTCGTCGCGCAGGAAGCCGGGATCCACGGTCGCGGCGACCCGGTCGACCTCCTCCGGGGCCTTGCTGCCGGCGGGGACGAGGGGAACGACCGTCAGCTCGGGGAGCTGGGGCGCCTTCGCTTCCGGCGCCTTCCCCTGCCGGCGCTCCATCGCGGCGATCAGCGCCTCGACCGTCCGCCGGTTCTTCGCCCTGGGCGCGCGGGCGAGGTAGCGCCGGTAAAGGAACTCCGCCTTGTTCCATTGGCGCAGCGCGCGCTGGCACTGGGCCATATTGAAGAGGAAGGCGGGGATGGGGTCCACGTCGTAGGCCGCCGCGGCGTCGACGTATGCCTCGTCGAGCTTGCCTTCGTCGTACTCCCGGAGCGAGCGGCGGGTCAGCTCCTTGGCCTTGTGGAGCGCGGCTGGGGTCACCCCGGTTCCAGCGGAGAGCAAGAGCGAAACCGAGACGACCGCGGCGACCATGGGATCGGTGTACCCGGGCCCGACTGCGCGGTCAAGAATTTGGACCTTGGGACGCCCCCGCCTCTGCCGGCGTTGACCCGTCCAGCAGCGATGGCTAGAAGCGTGGGCCTAGATGAGTTTTCTCTCCGCAATCGTGCTCGCCGCGGGCAAGGGGACCCGGATGAAGAGCGATCGGCCCAAGGTCCTGCACGAGCTGGCCGGCCGCCCACTCCTCTATTATCCGATCGCCCTCGCGCTCGAGCTCTCCTGCGACCCCGTCGCGATCGTGCTCGGCCACCGCGCGGCGGAGGTCCGCGCGGCGATGGAGGCGCTCTTCCCCACCGCGGGCGGGAGGCTGCGGTTTCCGGTCCAGGAGGAGCAGAAGGGAACCGCGCACGCCGTGCTCGCCGCCCGCGAGGCGCTCGACGATTTCGCGGGCGAGGTGCTGGTGCTCTACGGCGACGTGCCCCTGCTCGGCCGGCCGACGATCGATCGACTCCTCGCGGCGCCCGCTGGCCGGATCGCGTTCCTCACGTCGCGGCCGCCCGATCCGACAGGCTACGGGCGGGTCGTGCGCGAGGCCGACGGCCGGGTCGCGCGGATCGTCGAGGAGCGCGATTGCGGGCCGGCCGAGAGGATGCTCGGCGAGGTCAACGCGGGGATCTACCGCGTCCCGGCCGCCTTCCTCTGGGACGCGCTCGACCGGATCGGCTCCGCGAACGCGCAGTCCGAGTTCTACCTCACGGATCTCGTCGCCCTGGCCGCCGGGCAGGGCGTGACGGCCGTCGCCGCGCCCTTCGAGGAGGTCGCGGGGGTCAACGACCGCGCGGACCTCGCCGTCGCGGCGGCGCGCCTGCGCGCGCGGATCAACCACGCGCACCAGCTCGCGGGGGTGACGATCGCGGCCCCCGAGGGGACGTTCATCGACGCGGGCGTGCGGCTGGGCCGGGACGTGACGATCGAGCCCGGCTGCGTGCTCGCGGGCGACACGATCGTCGAGGACGGCGCGCGGATCCGCGCTTACTCGGTCCTAGAGGACGCCCGGGTGGGCCCCGGGGCGATCGTCGGCCCGTTCGCGCGCCTTCGCCCCGGCGCGGTCCTGGAGGCGGACGTCCACGTGGGGAACTTCGTCGAGGTGAAGAACTCCCGGCTGGGACGCGGCACCAAGGCGAACCACCTCACGTACCTGGGCGACGCGGAGATCGGTCCAGGGGTCAACGTCGGGGCCGGGACGATCACCTGCAACTACGACGGCGTGAACAAGCTGAAGACGGTCATCGGCGAGGGGGCCTTCATCGGCAGCGACAGCCAACTCGTCGCGCCGGTCGAGGTCGGGGCGCGGGCCTACGTCGGGGCGGGCAGCACCGTCACCGAGGACGTGCCCGCGGACGCGCTCGCCCTGACCCGCGCCCCGCAGCAGACCGTCGAGGGCTGGGCCGCGCGCCGCCGGGAGAAACAGGCCGCGGCAGGCGGCAAGCCACCCAAGCAGAGGCTGAAGAGGTGAGCCCTAGGAATCCCCGCGGGGCTGTATAGACTCCTCCTTTTCGGAGGCCACGCCATGTGCGGCATCGTCGGCTACGTCGGACAGCAGGAGAGCGCCGGGATCCTCCTCGGTGGGTTGCGCAAGCTCGAATACCGTGGCTACGACAGCGCGGGCATCGCGGTCCAGAGCGACGAGAACCGCGTCCGCGTGCTCCGCTGCCGCGGCAAGCTCGACGCCCTGGAGGCCCTCCTCGCTGCCGATTCACCCAAGGGCCACGCCGGCATCGGCCATACCCGCTGGGCGACCCACGGCCGTCCGTCGGACGAGAACGCCCACCCGCACTTCCACTCGGGCGTCGCGGTCGTCCACAACGGCATCATCGAGAACCACCTAGAGCTGAAGGAGGCGCTGCGCGCCGCCGGCCACCGCTTCACCTCGGAGACCGACACCGAGATCTTCGCCCACCTGATCTCTGACGCGCAGGGCGCGGGGCAGGATCTCCTGTCCGCGGTCCGCGCCGCCCTCGTCAAGGTCCACGGCACGTACGCGCTCGCCGTGATCAGCGAGCGCTCCCCCGGTCAGATCGTCGTCGCCAAGAACGCCTCGCCGCTCGTCCTCGGCCTCGGCAGAGGAGAGCAGTTCGTCGCGAGCGACGTACCCGCGCTGCTCGCGCACACCCGCGACGTGGTCTTCCTCGGGGAGGGAGAGATGGCCCTCCTCCAGCGCGACGGCGTCCGGATCTTCGACGAGCGGGGAGGGGAGGTCCATCGCGCCCCGCGCCGCGTCGACTGGACGCCCCTGATGGCCGAGAAGGGCGGCCACAAGCACTTCATGCACAAGGAGATCCACGAGCAGCCGCAGGCGATCGCCGACACCATCCGGGGCCGGGCGAGCGTGGAGAGCGGCGACGTGCACCTCGGCGGCCTCACCCTCGACGCAGGGGGGGCGGTCGCGCTCGGCCGGGGTCTCCTCGTCGCCTGCGGCACGAGCTGGCACGCGGCGCTCGTCGGCCGCATCTACCTCGAGACGCTCGCGAGGCTCCCGGTCGAGGTCGACCTCGGCAGCGAGTTCCGCTTCCGTGATCCCCTCGTCTCGCCGGGAACGCTCGCCATCGCGGTCTCCCAGAGCGGCGAGACAGCGGACACGCTCGGGGCGCTGCGCGAGGCGCGCCGGCAGGGAGCCCGCACCCTCGCCATCTCCAACGTCCTCGACTCGGCCATCCCGCGCGAGGCCGACGACGTGCTCTACACCCACGCCGGTCCGGAGATCGGCGTCGCCTCGACCAAGTGCTTCACCACCCAGCTCGCCGCCCTCTTCCTGCTCGCCGTCAAGCTCGGGCGGCTGCGCGGCGTGCTCTCCCCGGAGGCGGCCCAGGAGCAGCTCACCGCACTGCGGCAGGTCCCGCAGTGGATCGAGGAGGTTCTGGCCGACGAGGCGCGGATCGCCGCCGTCGCCTCGCGCCTCACCTCCGCCCGCGACCTGCTCTTCCTCGGGCGCGGGCCGCAGTTCCCGGTGGCGCTGGAGGGAGCGCTCAAGCTCAAGGAGATCTCCTACCTGCACGCGGAGGGGTACGCCGCGGGGGAGATGAAGCACGGGCCGATCGCCCTCATCGACTCCAACGTCCCGGTCGTGGTGCTCGCGACCCCCGGCCCGGGCTACGACAAGATCGCCGGCAACATCGAGGAGGTCCGCGCCCGGGGCGGCAAGGTCATCGCCCTGTGCGCCCAGGGCGACGAGCGGATTCCAAGGATCTCCGACGAGGTCCTCCGCGTGCCCCCCGCTCCACCGCTCCTGCTGCCCATGGTCACGGTGGTCCCGCTCCAGCTCCTCGCCTACCACGTCGCCGACCAGCGGGGCACGGACGTGGACCAGCCGCGCAACCTCGCCAAGTCCGTGACCGTGGAGTAGCCGGTGGAGGAGACGCTGCCGCCGGTGGCGCCGGGCGCGGGCGCCGCGCTGCTGGCGCGCGATTCCTGGCGCGTCTTCGTCGCGCTCGAGCTGACCGGGGAGGCGCGCGCTTCGGTCGCGGCCCTCCTCGCCGGGCTGCAGAAGGACCCCATCTGCCGCCGTGCCCACGTCCGCTGGACGGCGCCCGGCAACGTCCACCTGACCCTCAAGTTCGTCGAGCGGCTCCCTGTCGATCAGCTCCCCGCGGTGCAGGCCGCGCTCGGCGGGGTCGCCGCCGCCCGCCGCCCCTTCGACCTCGCCCTGTCGGCAGGCGGGTGGTTCGAACACCACGGCGCGCCCGGGATCCTCTGGATCGGCGTGCGCGGCGACGTGGACGCGCTCGCGGAGCTCACCGCCGGCATCGAGCGCGCGCTCGCCCCGCTCGGCCTCCCTGCCGAGGAGCGCGCCTTCCGCCCGCACGTGACCGTCGGCCGCGCCGGCGACCCGCGCGACGCCGTGGAAGCGGCGCGGGCCTTCGTCGCCGCCGCCGCCCCGGTCATCGGCGGCCCCGTCGCCACCGATTCGATCGTCCTCTTCCGGAGCGAGACCCGGCCCCAGGGCGCCGTCCATACCCCCGTCTGGCGGGCGCGGCTCGGCGCTGCCCTGCGGTAGGGCCGCGGCGAAGACGGCTTCTGGAGTTAGGGAGCCCCACGCCCTTCGCCGCCTCCGTGAGCCCCCGTCTTGCTCGCGAAGCCGGGAGGCTCCACGTACTGGGCGCCCTCACGGGTTCGGCCCAAGACAACCTCGGCTCAGCCTCCGACCGGACGCGGTAAAGTGACCGTCCGCATGACCTCCGCCCTCCTCCTCGCGCTCCTCGCGCAGCTCTCGCCGCCCGCACTGCCGAGCCCGCTCACGCTCGCCCGGGCGGAGGAGATCTTCCTCGCCCACGGGCTCGATCGGCTCGTCGCCGAGGCGCAGGTGAACGCCGTGGAGGGCGAGCTGCTGGCGGCCGGCGCGCACCCGAACCCGGGCGCGAACGTGGGCGTGCTCTACAGCCTCCCCGAAGCCTTCCCGGGCAACCCAGCGAGCAACTCCCCCGCCGTCTGGGGCTGGACCGCGGGGCTCACCGACAACGCGGCCATCGAAGACGAGCTTTCCGGGAAGCGTTCGCTGCGCATCGAGGCCGCCGCGCACGCGCTCGCGGCGGCGAAGCTCTCGGCCGCGGACCTGGAGCGGATCGAGCTGTCGCAGCTCCGGCAGCAATTTGCCCAGGCGCTCGTCGCGGGCGACGATCTCGCGTTCGCGAGGGAGGTGGAGGCGAGCTACGCGAAGACCTACGAGCTGAACCGCGTCCGCTGGCAGAAGGGGGATATCAGCGCGGCCGACCTCGCCAAGATCGCGACCGCGAAGCTCGAAGCCGACCAGGCGGTCACGCAGGCGGAGAGCGGCCTCCGGGTCGCGCGGGCGGCGCTCGCGTTCCTGCTCGGCGTGCGGGGCCGGGTCGCGACCTTCGCGCTGGCGGGCGACCTCGCCTTCCGGCCACTCCCCGCGCTCGCCGGCAAGACGCCCGACGATCTCGTCGCGCTCGGACTCGACCGGCGCCCCGACTACCGGGCCGCGCAGGCGGCGCGCAGGGCGCGCGAGGCGCGGCTCGCCGAGGCGAGGCGCGGGATCCTGCCCGACCTCGCGCTGAACGCGACCTGGCTCACGCAGGCCACCGCCGCTTACGTGGTGACGCCGCCCTCGCTGGAGCTGGGGATCTCGGGGAACCTCCCCGTGCTCTACCAGCAGCAGGGCGAGATCCGGCGCGCCGAAGGGCGCCTCGCGGCAGCCGAAGCCGCGGAGGCCAAGGTGGGCGCGCGCGTCGTCGCCGACGTCGCGGCGGCGTGGGCGGGCTTCACGGCCGCCCGCGAGCTGGTCCTGCGGATGGAGGGGCAGGAGCTGTCGCAGGCGAAGCTCTCGCGCGACCTCGAGGAGCTGATGTACGAGAAGGGCGCCGCGTCGCTCCTCGACTACCTCGACGCCGAGCGGACGTTCATCGCCGTCAACCTCGAGTACCACCAGGAGCTGGCCGCTTACTGGGACGCGGTCTACCAGCTCGAGCAGGCGACCGCGGCGAAGCTGCGCTGATCACGCCTTCGCACGGTAGGCGTTCGTCCAGACCTGCAGGGCGAGCAGCGCCCAGAGGTGGAGGGTCCGGTCGCGCCTGCCCTGCCGGTGCTCTTCGACGAGGCTGCGAACCGCACCGGGCGAAAACCAGCCCTGGGCGCGCAGGCGCCGCTCGTCGAGGAGGTCCTCCAGCATCGGCCGCAGCGGGCCGTTGAGCCAGATGCCCACCGGCGGGTTGAACCCGAGCTTGCGCCGCCGGCGGACCGCCGGGGGCAGGAGGTCCGCGACCGCCTCCCGGAGGAGGGACTTGGTCTGCAGCCGCGGCATCTTCTGCGAGGCGGGCACCGAGGCGAGCAGCTCCACGACCCGGTGGTCGCAGAACGGGACGCGGACCTCGAGGGCGTGGGCCATGCTCATCCGGTCGGAGTAGGCGAGGAGGTTCCCGGGGAGGAAGGTCCCGAGGTCGATGGCCTGACAGCGGTCGACGAGCCCGCGGCCGCCGGCGGGATCGAGCTGGCGGTCGAGGTGCCAGAAGGCCTGCCTGCCGGACGTAGCCGCGATCACGTCCCCCGCGAGGAGCGACCGCTGCTCTTCTTCGGAGAAGTACGTCACCCAGCCCGCGTACATCGCGTCCGCCGGCGCGAGGCTCCCCGAGAGGAACTCGCGTGCCCGGCGCAGCGAGTGGCGTCCCCGCGTCGATTCGGGGATCCACGGCACGACCCGCTCCGCGAGGAACGCGCGCAAGGGACGCGGGACGCGCCGCCAGCTCTCCGAGAGCGCCGCGCCCTGATAGCGGGGATAGCCGAGGAAGGTCTCGTCGCCCCCGTCGCCGGCCAGGGCCACGGTGACGTGCTCGCGGGTCTTCTGCGACAGCAGGTAGACGAGCAGGGAGGTCGGGTTCCCGAACGGCTCGTCGAAGTGGCGGACGGCCTTCGGCAGCAGCTCAGCGAGGTCCGGCCGGACCGGGATCTCGGTGTGGTCCGTCCCGTACCGCTCCGCGACGACGCGGGCGTACTCCCGCTCGTCGTAGAGGCCGGCGCCGGGCTCGAACGTCATGCAGAAGGTCTTCACCGGCCGCGCGCTCGCCCGGGCGGCCAGGGCGACCAGCGTGGTCGAGTCCAGCCCGCCGGAGAGGAAGGCGCCGAGCGGGACGTCCGAGATCAGGTGCAGGCGGACGGTCTCCGTGAGCAGCGCCCGCAACTCGGCGACCAGCTCGGCGCGCGGGCGGGCGCGGCCCGGTGTGGGCAGCCGCCACCAGCGATCGATCCTCGCCCGACCCGCCTCGAGGACGAGGGAGTGGCCCGGCGGGAGCTGCGAGACGCCCTGGAAGATCGAGCGGGGCCAGGGGACGTACAGGTACGTCAGGTAGTCGCGCAGCGAGTGGAGGTCGACGTCGGGCCGCCGGGGGAGCATCGCGAGGAGGCCCTTGGGTTCGGAGGCGAAGCAGAGCGCCTCGGGCGACTCCTGGAAATAGAGCGGCTTGATGCCCATGCGATCCCGCGCGAGCAGCAGGCGGCCCGCCGGTCCGTCCTGCAAGGCGAAGGCGAACATCCCCCGCAGGCGAGGCAGGACGCCCACCCCCCATTGCCGGTAGCCCGCCAGGATGACCTCGGTGTCCGTCTGCGTCCGGAAGGGGTGGCCGAGGCCGGCCAGCTCCGCCCGTAGCTCGCGGAAGTTGTAGATCTCGCCGTTGAAGACGATCCGGAGCGAACCGTCCTCGGTCTCCATCGGCTGGCGTCCGGCCGGAGAGAGATCGAGAATCGAGAGACGGGCGTGGGCCAGCCCCGCGGGCCTCCCCCCGAGCGTTCCCTCCCAGAGTCCCTGGTCGTCCGGCCCGCGGTGGCGCAAAGTCTCCAGAGCGCGCGCCAGGTCAGGCCGCCCCCCGACGTAGCCTACGATTCCACACATGGGCGCATTCTATATCCCAACCCCAGCGCTCCTGCCGCTCGCGGCATGTCGTGACGCCGGACGCCCGTCGTCTTCTCGGACTACCCGATGCCGCAGACTCCCCCGGCGATCGGCCCCTTACGCCCGGCACGGCGGCTGCATTCCCTCGCCGCATGCGCACGTCATTCACCGCCTCGCTCCTCGCCCTCGCCGCGTGCGGCGGGAGCGCTCCCGCTTACCTCGTCTACGTGCGCGACGCGCAGGGGACGGTGATCGCCGCCGTCGACGACCGGGGCGGCCCGGTCTGGCAGACTCACGACGACGCCTACGGCCTGCGGCTCGCGTCGAGCGGATCGCCGATCCCGCGCGAATTCCTCGACCGGCCGTTCGACGAAGAGACGGGCTTCTACCCGTTCGCCTTCCGGACCTACGACCCGGCGGCGGCGCAGTGGCTCACGCCCGACCCGGCGCTCACGACCCACCCCGGGAAGTGCGCTCGCGACCCACAGCTCTGCAACCCCTATGCTTACGCCGGCGGGCGGCCGGAGGAGTGGCCCGATCCCGACGGCCGCTGGATCGATCCCGCCGTGCCGATCGACGGCATGCTCGTCGTGGGGATCACCGCGGCGTTCATCGGCTCCGCCGCCGACGCGGCGAGGGCCATGAGCCTCTTCCAGCGCGCGGTCGCCGAGGCGAACACTACGTGGGGCCGGCCGATCGTGATCCGATCCGGAACCTACGCGAGGAGCGCCGACGCCCCGAGGTCTTACACCCGCTTCCTCTGTGAGTTCGGCGAGCCAGGCCCCTCCTCCTTCGACCCGCGGACCGGCGAGATCCACCTCCGCGCCGATTTCGCCGCCGGCAACTTCCAGATCGCCCTCCACGAGAGCGGCCACGGAGGCGGCGCCAGGGACGGCTACTTCGCGTTCCAGCTTCACGGGGCCCGCGTCACCATCCCGCTGCCGGACCGGGAGGACGACGTGATGGCCGAGATCGACCCGACCCAGGCGGAGACCTTCTCCCCCGAGGCGCTGGGCGAGATGGAGGACGCCAAGGAGGCGGGGACCAACAACCAGGGGCTCACGCCGCCGACCTGGGACGAGTGGCTCCCCGGCGCGCCGCTCCCCGTCGCCAACGATCCGGGCCCGTTTGAAGACCTCTAGCGCATCACCGCGAGCGCCATCAGGAGCCAGCCGGCCAGGAGGGCGACGCCGCCCACGGGCGTGATCGCGCCCAGCGAGCGGGCTCCCGTGAGGGCGAGCGCGTAGAGGCTGCCGGAGAAGAGCAGCGTCCCGCCGGCGAAGAGCCAGCCGGACCACGCCCAGAGCGGCGACGGCGCGGGCCGGTCCTGCGCGAGCCCAACGGCGAGCAGCGCGAGCGCGTGGTACATCTGGTAGCGCGCGCCGGTCTCGAAGATCGCGAGCAGATCGGCGGGCAGCCGGGCGCGCAGCGCGTGGGCTCCGAACGCCCCCGCGGCGACCGCCACGAACCCGGACGCCGCCCCCAGCGCGAAGAACGGCGCGGCCAATCAGATCTCCATCACTTCCTTCTCCTTGCGCGCCACCGACTGCTCGATGCGGGCGACGCCGGCGTCGGTCTCCTTCTGGACGCGTTCCTGCCCCCGCTTCAGGTCGTCGGCCGAGATCTGCTTCTCCTTCTCCATGCTCTTGAGCTTCTCGTTGGCCTCCCGCCGGAGGTTGCGGACGGCGACGCGGTGCTCTTCGCCCTTGCCGCGAACCTGCTTCGCGATCTCGCGGCGCCGCTCCTCGGTGAGCTGCGGGATGGGCAGGCGGACCAGCTCGCCGTCGTTGCTCGGGTTGATGCCGATCCCCGCCTCGTGGATGGCCTTCTCGATGGCCGGGAGGATGCTCCGGTCCCAGGGCTTGATGGTGATGAGGCGCCCGTCCGGCACGTTGAGCGTCCCGACGCCGGCCAGCGGCGTCGGCGTCCCGTAGTAGTCCACCTGGATCCCGTCGAGGATCGAGAGGCTCGCGCGGCCCGTCCGAATCTTGGCGAGGTCGTGGGTGAGATCGCCGAGCGTCCGTTCGATCCGGTCCTTCAGCTCCTTGAGCACCTGTTCCATGGCGCGATCCTCCTTAGCCTCGGGCGGCGGCGCGGCCCGCCGCCCGTTCGGTCCTCAGCTTCCCGATCCGCGTCCCGATCTCCTCGCCCAGGACGACTCGCTGGATGTTCCCGGCCACGTGCAGGTCGAAGATGACGATCGGCAGGTCGTTGTCCCGGCACATCGAGATGGCCGTCGAGTCCATCACCTTGAGGTCCTTCTTCAGGACGTCGAGGAAGGAGAGCGACTTGAACCGGATCGCCGTGGCGTCCTTCTCCGGGTCGGCGCTGTAGACGCCGTCGACTTTGGTGGCCTTGAGGATGACCTCGGCGTGGATCTCCGCCGCCCGCAGCGAGGCGGCGGTGTCGGTGGTGAAGTAGGGGTTCCCGGTGCCGGCGACGAAGATGACCACCCGCCCCTTCTCCAGGTGGCGCACCGCGCGCCGGCGGATGTAGGGTTCGGCGAGCTGCGACATCTCGATGGCCGTCTGCACGCGCGTCGGGACCCCATCCTCCTCCAGCGCGTCCTGCAAGGCGAGTCCGTTGATGACGGTGGCGAGCATGCCCATGTAATCGGCGCTGGCACGGTCCATCCCGGTCGCGCTGGCGGCGACGCCGCGGAAGATGTTGCCGCCCCCGATGACGGCCGCGACCTGAACGCCCAGCCGATGCACATCCGCGACCTCCCTGGCCACCCGCTCCAGCGTCGGCGGATGGATCCCGTACTTGCCCTCTCCCATCAGGGCCTCCCCCGACAGCTTGAGCAGGATCCGCGAGAAGCGCGGCGTCTTGGGCGCGGGGTCCATGGATGTCGCGCCGGTCATAGCCCCTGCCCTGGAGCTGGGTCAAGGCCGCGCGAACGAGCTGCGATTCGGAGCAGACCGGGGGCAGTCTGCGGCGGCCGGAGGGAGTGGAGCGGGGCGAGGCCGCGAAGATCGCCGACACGAAACCGAGCGGCGTGCAGCCCCGGTGACGTCCGCGGGTGCGAGCGAGGAGGGAGGATCGGACGAGGCGGCGGCGAACCCGGCTCCCCCTCACCGCTGCCCCGATGAACGCGCGTCCCTCGCAAAGAGCGCTCCATTCATCGCCCCTTAAAGCAGGTTCATGGCGGAGGATCGGCGCCTTTCTGCCGGCGGACCGGTCGTTCCATGCCGGTTCACCCCTTCCCAGACGCAGGATCCACGCCGGCCGCCGGCGGACGAAGGGGGCGTGCGGCACGAGATCATCCGCCTGCCCCAGGGCACGGAGATGGGGCGGCGCTTGCCCTTCTCGGCTGCGGTCTCGAACGCCTCGCTACGCCGTACCGTGAATAAGACGGGATGATTGACGCCCAAGGCCGCCGCGGACTACGAAGCGGTCATGAACGACCTGCCCGTCCTCGTCGAACGCCGCGGCCCGGTGCTGCTGCTCACGCTGAACAACCCACGGACGCGCAACGGTCTCACCGGCCCCATGGCCGACGGCATCGCGGCTGGCTTCGCAGCGGCCGCCCGCGACGACGCCGTCCGGGCGGTCCTGCTGCGCGGGACGGAGGGCCATTTCTGCTCGGGCGCCGATCTCTCCGTGGTCCTGACCGAGGATCCCGATCCCAGCCCGGGAGGACGACGCCGGATCGGGGAGGCGTCCCTCGTCGGGCGCTTCCACCCGGCGCTCGCGGCGATCTGGAGCTGCGACAAGCCGGTCGTCGCCGCGCTCCGCGGCGCCACGGTGGGCTTCGGCCTCTCCCTCGCCCTCGCTTGCGACGTGCGGCTCATGGCGGAGGACGCTTACCTCGCGAGCGGCTTCCTGAAGATCGGCCTCTTCCCCGACGGCGCGGCCTCCTGGCAGCTCCTGCGGCTCGCGGGGCTCGCGCGCGCGACGGAGCTGCTGCTGGAGCCCGCGCGCCGGCTCTCGGCCGGGGAGGCGCAGCAATGGGGGCTCGTCGCCAGGGTGGTCCCGGCGGCGCGGCTGGAAGACGAGGCCATCGCCCTCGCCGAGCGGCTCGCGGCCGGGCCGCCGCTCGCGACCCGCGCCGCAAAGCGGCAGCTCCGGCAGCCCGCGGCGACGTTCACCGAGGCTCTGGCCGCCGAGGTCGCCCCGGTCCTCGATTGCCTCGCGAGCGACGACGCCGCCGAGGGCCTCATGGCCTTCTTCGAGAAGCGCCCAGCGGCCTTCAAAGGAACGTAGAGGGGCCGCGGCGGGGAGGAGCCACCCCATTTTTCTTGAGCCATCTACGCGATGCCTGGACCTGTTCCGGCTCCCCTTTCCACCCCTCCGATCGCAGCCTCCGGCGACCCGATCGCTGCTTCCGGCTCTCCGTCCGCAGCCTCCGGCGACCCGATCGCTGCTTCCGGCTCTCCGTCCGCAGCCTCCAAGGCTCCGATCGATGCCTCCAAGCCTTCCATCGATGCCTCGAAGCCTTCCATCGATGCCTCGAAGCCTTCCATCGATGCCTCCAAGGTCCCGGGCAGATCCTTCCGGTGACCCGATCGCTCCTTCCGGCTGCCCGATCGCTGCTTCCGGCGACCCGGTCGCTGCTTCCGGCGACCCGGCCGCTGCTTCCGGCTCTTCGGCGGGCTCGACGGAAGGCTTCGAGGCATCGACAGGAGCCTTCGAGGCATCGATGGAAGGCTTCGAGGCATCTTCCGGAGAGTCCGGGAGCACGATCGATCGACCCGGAAGCTGCGATCGGAGCCCTGGAAGCTGCGGACGGAGCCCTGGAAGCTGCGGACGGAGCCTTGGAAGCTGCGGACGGAGCCCTGGGAGCTGCGATCGATGGCTTGGAGGCTGCGATGGATGGCTTGGAGGCTGCGATGGAAGCCTCGGAGGCTGCGGACGGAAGCCCGGAAGCTTTCGATCGGAGACCCGGTTCCCGGCCTCGGCGGCCCTTTGGGAGGGGGGGGGGCAACGACACGCGGGGTGGGGGGGCGAAACTTGGGTCAGCTCCACGCGGCGGGCCATTGACCGCCCGCGCGTCCTCCGCTAGACGAGGGGGTCATGCGAATCGGTCGACTCGTCTCCGTGGCGGGGGTCCTTCTATTCGGCGCGCCGTTCTCCGCGTGCTGTCGCAACGGCATCCAGGGCATCAACGGTACGCTCGTCATCCCGCCGGTCGACTTCGGGACGGTGCCGATGGGGACGAGCAAGACCCTGCCCGTGACGATCACCAACAAGGGCACCGCCTCGGTCCAGCTCTTCCCGCCGGTCACGATCACCGGCGACAAGAACCACGCCTTCAGCGCGACCCTCGCCTCGGGCATCACGCTCCAGATCGGCCAGGCCGCCAAGATGGACGTGACGTACGCGCCGAAGGCGGAGGAGACCGATGACGCGACGGCCTCCGTGAACAACGACACCGGGACCCCGGCGACGACCGAGCTGAAGGGTGTCGGCGGAAACGCTTGCGCGGGCGTCATCTGCAACGGCCCCGACGGCGGCAGCGACATCGGCATGGATGGGGGTTGGGCCTGCCCGGGGAGCTGCCAGATCCAGAGCGGGAAGGGCGTCTGCGTGTACGGCGGCGCCTGCGCCAAGCCCGAGGCCTGCATCACCCAGGGTAGCTGCAACGTCACGACCGGCGCCTGCGAGGGGCCCAACGACTGTCAGGCGGGCCTCAGTTGCGTTGACGGGGGGACGCTCACGGGCTTCACCGAGACCTGCAACCCCGGCTGGGCGCAGACGCACTCCCAGGAATGCCTGACCGGGCAACAGACCACCGTCACCTGCGACTGCGGCTGCGAACCCGGCCCGCCCGCCCACTGCATCTATCAATGGGACCAGGTGAGCTCGGTCCCCGGGGGCGGCGTCCCGGCGAGCGTCTGGGCGAGCGGCAAGCAGCCCGGCGATCTCTGGCTCTCGGTGATCACCGGGACCGCCATCCTCCCATCGAACGTGGTCTACCAGCAGGTCAACGGGACCTGGAACAAGATCGCCACGATCCAGAGCGCGCAGCATCCGATCTGCAGCGGGCCCGGCTGCGGGCTCGCCCTCTCGGGTTCCTCCGACAGCGACGTGTATGGCGTCAACGACTGCACGACCGTCGTGGACGGCGGGTGCGGGACGGGAGCCGCCTGGCACTGGACGGGCGACGGCGGCGAGGAGGAGCCGTTCAAGCTCTTCGCGCAGAACAGCCCCGACTGGGCCTTCTCCACCGTCCTCGACATCCAAGGAACCGGCGTCGCGCTCAACATCGATCCCACCGGACCCGAGATCATGGAAGGCAACCCCGCGATCCTCCAGCAGAACCAAGGCGACTGGGGCCTCGAGTTCAACACCCACTGGGGCTGCCAGACCGTGGGCAGCTCGCTCTGGGGCTCGTCGCTGACGGACATCTTCGTCGCAGGCGCGAACTCGGGCTGCCAGAGCGCAATTCCTAATCCCGTCGGGGTGATCGCCCACTTCAACGGATCGATCCTCGACTCGTCGTTCTCGCTCGGCGCAGGCGAAGCGGCGGTCGCGATGTGGGGCTCGAGCGACAACGACATCTGGGCCGTGGGGACCCACCGCTGGCACTACGCGAACGGCGCGTGGACGGTGCAGGGGCTCGGCGGGGGATGCCCGGCGCCGCAGGCCGGCCAGCCTCCCACCTGCTTCGACTACACGCTCTGGGGCAACGGCACGGACTACTTCGCGGCCGGGACCTACACCGAGCTGTACCACTACACGAAGCAGGGCGGGAGCTGGCAGGAGGAGTGCATCTACCCGGGCTACCAGGGCGCGGGGGCCACCGTGAACTCCTTTGCGTACGACGGCCAGAACGTGTACGCGACGGCGAGCGTCGTCCCGCTGCAGACCGGTCAAGGCCAGACGACCGGCCTCGTCGAGCGCTGCCCCAACGGCGTCTGCAAGTAAGCGTCAACGGCCCGCCGGGCGAGGGGGCGCGAGAGGGGCGCCCGCATCGTCCAGGAGCAGCCAGACCCCGTTCCGGTAGCGCCAGTGCTGCTCGACGACCCCGCCCTTCTCGACCGGGTCCGGAAGGCGCGTCCAGCGCAAGCGGACGAGGGCCACCGCCGAATCCCCCGCGGGCGAAAGACGGGCCTGCCGCTCCTCGCACTCGTCGATCGATAGATCCTGCTCGTCGCGGGCCGCGTCGCGCCGCTGCCGCCAGCGCGTCCGATGCTCGGGGACGACCAGGGCGCCGGCCGCGTCGAAGTCCTTCCAGTGAAGCGCCTTGCAGTAGGCCGCGATCTGCGCGTCGAGATCGTCGCGGCTCCCACCTCGCAGGTGGGCGCAGGCGACGGTCGCGAGCAGCGCGCAGGCGAGAGGGAGTCGCATCGGCAGGAATGTACCAAAGCCGCCGCGCGGCGTGTTAGCATCAAAGCCCGCCGCCGCGATGGCCCCGCCGCCCTCCCAGAAAGAGCCGAGAAGCGCCCCGGTCCCGCCGACCGGAAGGCGCGGGACTCCCGCCGCGACGCCCCCGGCGTCGCAGCGACGCGAGCCTCGCCCGCCGCCCCTGGCCCCCCTGTCGCCTTTGCAGCGCAGCGCGGTCGACCTGCTCGGCGATCTCCCGCAACCGGTCGCCGCGCCCTCGCGGCCACCCTCGCCCGCGAGGGTCTCGGAGGCCCAGGCGAGCGCCGTCGCCCGCGCCTACGAGAAGGAGCTCCGCGAACGGTACCAGGAGGAGCACGACGCCCCCCTCCCGTGGTTTCGCCGCCACTGGCTCGGCCTGACGCTCGCGGCCATCGCCGTGGTGGCGGCCCTGGCCGCGGTCGGACTCTACGCGCTGTATCGCCGCTACACGACGCAGGAGCACCGGCGGGAGTTCCTCGAGCGGGCGCAGCAGGGGCTCCTCCAGGATACCCGGGCTTCCGTCGAGGGGGCCGCCCATCAGCTCCAGGAGGTCCTGGAGGTCGATCCCGAGAACGCGCGGGCGATCGCGCTGGACGCGCAAGCGGCGGCGACCCTCTGGCGAGAGTACGACGCGCCCGAGTCGCTGCGCGACGCGGCCCGGGCCGCGCTCGCCGATCGGACTCTCTTCGCCTCCTTCCCCGACGCGGTCTGGACGGCGAAGTACCTCCTGGGCGACGACCCACCGGCGGTGGCCGCGAAGATCCTGGCGATCGTGCCGGCGCGGGCCGGCCCGTGGATCGACTACCTCGCGGGCAAGATCCTGCTCGGCCGGGGCGAGACCTCCGGCGCGCTCGCCCGCTTCGAGACGTCGCTCAAGAGGGCCCCCACGCTCGTGCCCGCCCTGCTCGCCGCCGGGGACTATTACCTGGGGGCAGGCGATCTCGACCACGCCGCGGCGCTCTTCGGAACGGCTCATGCCGCGGCGGTCCAGAGCGTCGGCGCCGCGGTCGGGCTCGCCGAGGTCCACCTGGCGCAAGGCCGGACCAGCAAGGACGATCTCGACGCTCTCGCGGCGGTGGAGGCGCCCGGCGCGGCGGCGATCCCGGCGGCTTGGCGGCTGCGGCTCGACGTGGCCTCCGCCCGCGTGCTCGCGGCGCTCGGCCGCGGCGGCGTCGCGATCGACCGGCTGGAGGCGGGCGCCGCGAACCATCCCGCGGACGCGGCCGCCTACGAAGAGGCCATCGCCGAGGTCGACATGGCCTCGGGCAGGTACGCCGCGGCGCTCCAACCGGCGCGGGAGGCGCTCGCGAAGGCGCCGGACGACGGCAAGCTCCTCGCCCGCTACGCACACGTCCTGCTCGGGCTGTCGCGCCCCCGCGACGTGCTGGACCACGTGCGCGCGACCGGGGCCGACCCCCGGCCCATCCATCTCCTGCGCGCCGTCGCGGCCGAGACGCTCGGCGACTGCGCGACGGCGAAGCGGGAGGTGGACGCGACCCGCAAGGGCGACAGGATCCCGGCGCGGGGCGCGGTCGTCGTCGCCCTTTGCGACGCCCGGGAGGGACGGACCCGACAGGCGAGAGCGGCGCTGCAACAGCTCGCCGGATCGACCCGCGCGTCGGCCGCTGCGCTCGTGGCGCTCGGCGGGATCGAGTTGGACGCCGGCGATCTCACGGGCGCCGAGAAGGACGCGCGCCGAGCCGCCGGCGCGGATCCCGCCGCCTGGGAGCCGCGCTGCCTCCTCGGCCGGGTGCTCCTCGCGCGTGGCAAGATCGCGGACGGGCAGAGAGAATTGGAGGCGGCGCTCAAGCTCGACGAGGACCACGTCGAGGCACGAACGGCGCTCGGGCTGTCGTTTCTCGCCCAGGGCCAGAGCACGGCGGCGGCCTCGCAGCTCACGGCGGCGGTCAAGGCGTCCCCCGAGGACGAGGCGGCGAACCTCGGGCTCGCGCGGGCGTTGCTCGCGGAGGGGCAGATCGGCGCGGCGTTCCGCTATGGGACGCGCGCGACCCAGCTCTCCCCCGGCGACGCCGAGGCCCACCGCTGGCTCGCCAGGATCGCCGGGCAGGCCGGACAGCGCAAGCTCGCGCGCCAGGAGGCCAGGACCGCCGCGCGCCTCGCCGGCGGCCGGCACCACCGGAGGGCCCGGTAGCACCCCGGGCCCCGCCGGCGCTCCTCACCCCCAGAGGCCCAGCTCGCGGAACGAGGCGTAGCCCGACGCCGCGATCACCAGATGGTCGACCGCGCGGATGCCCAGGACATCGCTCGCCGCGGCGAGCCGGCGGGTCAGCTCGCGGTCCTCGGCCGACGGTGTCGGGTCGCCCGACGGGTGGTTGTGCGCGAAGACGACCGCCGCGGCCCCTTCTCGTACCGCGGGCGCGAGCGCGTCCCGCGGCTGCACCGCGCACGCCCAGCCCGTGCCCGCCGCGACCTGGACGTCCCGCATGACGCGGAGACGGATGTCGAGCAACAGCACCACGAAGACCTCGTTCGGGAGGTGGCCGAGGCGGGGCTGGAGGAACTCGTAGGCGGCCGAGGCCGAACGGATGGGCCGCCCCGCGGGCGCCTCGGCCTGGGCCACCCTCCGTCCCAACTCGAAGGCGGCGCAGAGGACCGCGGCGCGCACCGGTCCCACGCCCCCGGCGCGGAGGTTGCCCGCGGTCACCCGGGAGAGGCGGGGCAGGCCACCGAAACGTTCGAGCAACTCCGCCGCGGGCCTCTTCCCGCTCGCGCCGCCGGCGAGCACGAGGCCGATCAACTCGTCGGCGGCGAGCGCCCCCGCGCCCAGGTGCAGGATGCGCTCCCGTGGTCCGTCTTCAATTCCGGTCATCCCCCGAGAGACAGCAAGCCCCGTGCCTCTCGTAACCCACCGGATTCTCGATACCCGCGTCCCGTTCCTGGGGTCCAACGTCCGGACCGCGGTCCGGCGCGCACGCTATCGGCGGCGGCCGAACAGACGCAGCAGGGCGAGAAAGAGGTTGACGATGTCGAGATAGATCGCGAGGGCGAACCCGACTGGATCGTCCATCCGCTGCGTCCGCATCAGCCGCGAGGTATCGAACAGGATGAAGCCCGAGAAGACGAAGCATTCGACCGCGGAGAGCGCGCCGTCCACGGCCGAGCTCTTGAAGATGAAGACGTTGCCGAGGGCGACCGCGATGATCGCGAGAAGGCTCGTGAGCAGGAAGGTGCGCAGGAACGAGAAGTCGCGCTTGCTCACCGTGGCGTAGACCGAAAGTCCGGCGAAGGCGACGCCGGTGGCGAGCAGGGCATTGCCCAGCGCCGCCGGTCCAGCGAAGACGGCGGCCGGGGCGAAGAGAACGCCCGAGAAGCCGGTGAAGGCGAGCAGCAGAACGAGGTTCAGACCGGGGACGCGCCGCCATGCCTGGCAAGCCAGGAAGAGGCCGAAAAACAAGCCCAGCGAGAGCCATGAGTGCTTGAGGAAATAGAGCGCGAGGCCCGAGTGCCACGAGGCGGCGCCGCCCGCGCCGGTCGCGGCCACGCCCACGAGGACGAGGCCGTAGACCTTGCGGAGGAAAAGTGCGCGATCGTCGCTCTCGACGAGGACAGGGGTGGCGTCGCGGGGAAGCCCGGAGACGGGGAACTGGAGGCCGGCAGGCATGGAAGCTCCTTTCGCAGTAACCGAGTTCTACCCCCGCGCATCGCCCCCGGCAAGCCGGCCGCGACGGGCGAAGGTGCCGACCCCCAGGGCGACCAGGGTCAGTGCGGAAAGCAGGCCCCCCAGCCTCACGCTCCACGGACGGTACTCGAAGACGACGCGGTGGCGGCCTGGCCCGAGGCGAACGGCCCTCACCATCCCATAGGCCTCGACGATCGGGACTCTTCGGCCGTCGGAGGTCGCCCTCCAGCCCGGGTAGGGACGGTCGGCCAGCACGAGCCATCGCTTCCCCGAGGACGCGGTGGTGACCTCCACGCGCTCGCCGGCATCTCGAACGAGGGTCGCCACGTCCGTTCCTGAATAAGGTTCCCCGGGCGCCGAGGCAGCCGGTGGCGGAGCGCCCAGGAGGACCTCCCGGCGCGCCCGGGCGAGGGTGTCCGACTTCAAGGCCGCCTCCACGTCGCTGACGACCCGCGCGTCCGGACGCAGCTCGACGCGCGGCGCGCCCGGGACCCGCGCCGCCCAGTACGGCGCCAGGTCGGTGGCCAGGATCGGCTCCAGACCGGGCCGGGGTTCTGGCCGGTCGCGGAGGAACAGGGTCACCCCCAGCAGTGCGTCCCCCAGGATCCCGAAACGCGAGAGGATCGCCCCGCCCCGCGGCCCAGGCGTGCCATAGAAGCGCATCGCGGGCAGCCCATACTGCGCGAGCACGTTGCCGGCGAGACAGGGCGGCGGACCGCCGAGGTCGAGGAAGAAGCGGCTCCCGGGGAGCGGCGCCCCCGCGAGGCCGTCGACTCTCCCGCCGGAGAGCCGCGCTCGGGCCGCGGCCAGGACGCGCCTGCACGCGGCCGTGTCGCTCTCGTAAGGCATCTGGAGAGCGCAGGCGGTCGTATCGGCCGCGCAGGCGAAGAAGAGGGGCCAGGCGCGCCACGAGCCCGGCGGCGCCCACCGGAGGATCGCCGCGAGGACGAGGAGCGCGACCCCGATCCAGGCGACGGAGCGCGGAAACGAGGGAGCCATCGCCGCCGTCCGCGTGACCACCGCGGCCGTTACGATAAGAGAGGCGCCCGTCGCCGCGAAGACGGTCGCGAGCCCTCCCGAGTCCCGCCGCGCGATCCGCTCGATGCCCGCGGCCGCGAGGAGCGCGAGGGCGAAGGGAGCCGCGAAGAGGAACTTGATGGGATACCGCCAGGAGAAGGCCCCGAGGTGGAGCAGGCCGAGCCCCTCCGACAGCCATCCGCCCCACGCGGCCGCGAGGATCGAGGTGAACACCACCGAGACCAGCCACGCCTCCCGCCGGCCTCCGCCCCGCAGGCCGGCGGCGGCGAGCATGGCGGCCGGGGCTCCGAGGTAGACGAGGCTCACGAGCCCCTGGAACGGCCCGAAGAAGAAGTCCTGGAAGCTGCGGGCCGCGGCTTGCCCGCTCGCGAGGAGAGGAAAGAGAAGACCCGCGAGGTCACCGCGGCCGAGCGACCAGGCGGCCGTAAGACCCCGCACGGCTTCGTCACGATTCCCCTCGTGGAGCAGCTCGACGAACGGGACGAGCGTGGCGCCGGCCAGTCCTGCTCCCAGGACCCCCGCGAGCGCGCATCGCCAGAGGGGCGCGTAGTCCCCGGCGCGCGCCCGCTGCGCGGCGGACAGGACGACGGCGAGCACGCCCAGCAGGGTGATCTCCGGAGAAGCAGAGAGCAGACTCATCGTGGCGGCGCCCGCGAGCGCCGCGATCCCTCCCCTCCGCTGCTCGAGGACACGCTCGCCGGCGAGCCAGAGCCAGGGCAGCCAAGCGGCGGCGGCGAGGAGATTGGGCCGTTCGAACGCGGAGTAGAATAGCGGCGCGGCAGCCACGAGCGCCGCTGCGCCAACGGCCGCCTCGCGGGAGAGGCCGATCCTCCGGCCTACCCGCGCGGTGCCGAGCGCGGCCCAGAGGAGGTGGCCAAACGAGAAGACGTAGATCGCGACTTCCAGGGGAAGCGCGGAGAAGAGGAGCGCGGCAGGCGGATAGAGCGCCTGGCTCTGGAGACTCGCGAGGAACGGGATCCCCGTCCCCATCTCGGGATCCCAGAGCGGCAAACGCCCTCGGCGCAGCGCCTCGCCGAGGTACTTCCAAAAAGGACGGTAGAGGAAATCGAGGTCTCCGCCCCCCAGGGCGGGACCACGCGCGAGGGCGCGCAGGGCCACGGCCGAGGGCGGGAGGACGACGAGGAGCCACCCGAGCCACGCGGGGGACGACCGAAACTGGGTGTGCTCCGACGAAATGCCGGCGGCGCCCAACGCCAAAGGCGCACGCCGCCGACTACTCTGTGCCGACGTTCGAGAGGGTGCGCTGGCCGGCGTGGCTCCCCTGGAGGCTGAGGGTCGGGTTTGCCGACGTCTGCCCGCCGAGGATTTCCACGGAGGCGCCGAACAGTTGGCGGATGTTGTTGCCAAAAATCGTGATGATGCCCACGGCGGCGATCGCGATCAGGGCGACGATGATGATGTACTCCGTCATACCCTGCCCGCGGCGTCTCCTGAGATCTTCTTTTCCGCGGATCACGCTGGCCTTCCTTCTTTTCACGCGAGGGACGACGAGGGGAGGTGACCGGACCATCCGGCCACCTCCCCGGACGTCGTTAGGTCACTCGGCCCCGAAGTTCGAGAGCGTGCGGGCGTTCGAGTGCGAGCCAGCCGCCGTGAGCGTCGGGTTCGCGGAGGTCGCTCCACCGAGGATGTCCACGGAGGCGCCGAACAGTTGGCGGATGTTGTTGCCGAACACCGTGATGATGCCCACGGCGGCGATCGCGATCAGGGCAACGATGATGATGTACTCGGTCATGCCCTGCCCGCGGTTCCTCTTCGAGAGCTTCTTCGGATTCACCATTTACAGCGTCCTTTCTTTTGCGCGGCGGATCGAACGCCGCAGTGGTTGAGAGCAGCCTACCGTAAGGTCGCGCGGTCCGCCATCCGTCAACCGGCAGATGGGGGACGATGCCTCTCTCCAGCCTCCTTTTCGTGGATGCGTCTTGTGAGGCCCCCCTTCGCGGCCGCGATCTCGAAACGCCTCGCTACGCCGTACCGTGAAGGAAGTAAGACGGGCTCACGTTCACTTTAGTGGTCCATGAAGATCGGGTGCTCCTCCGAATCCCAGCTTGACCCGCGCGCAGCCGCTGGGGTAATAACGCGCCGCGCCGTGGCGGCCTCTCGCCGCCGCGAGGAGGAGAGTCGTGCAAATAGCGGAGATGGGCTGGATGATCGTGGTCCTCGGCGCCAGCGCGCTGTCGCTGATCGTCGCGCTCGCGATCGCGAGGTGGGTGCTGGCGAGGGACACCGGTACCGACGCCATGCGGAAGATCTCGGACGCCATCCGGGAGGGGGCCGAGGCGTTCATGAGCCGCCAGTACCGGACGATCGGGATGCTCTCCATCCTGCTCGCGGTGATCATCTTCGTCCTCTATGCCTTCGTCCGCGATCTGAACAGCGCCGAAAAGCTGCAGGGGCTCACCACGATGGGCCTCGCCGTCGCGGTGGTCCTCTCCTTCATCCTGGGCGCCCTCTGCTCGGCCGTCGCCGGCTACGTCGGCATGTGGATCGCGATCCGCACCAACATCAGGACCGCCTCGGCCGCGCGCAGCTCGCTCAACGACGCCCTGCGCATCGCCCTGCGGGGCGGCGCGGTCTCCGGCATCTTCGTCGTCGCGATGAGCTTGCTCGGCGTGGGCGGCCTCTACGCGACGCTCCTGTACGGCTTCCACATGACGGCGACGCGCATCCCCTTCATGATCGTGGGATACGGCTTCGGCGCGTCGTTCGTCGCTCTCTTCGCGCAGCTCGGCGGCGGCATCTATACGAAGGCCGCGGACGTGGGGGCCGACCTCGTCGGCAAGGTCGAGGCGGGCATCCCCGAGGACGATCCGCGCAACCCGGCGGTCGTGGCCGACCTCGTGGGCGACAACGTCGGCGACTGCGCCGGCCGCGGCGCGGACCTCTTCGAGTCCACCGCCGCCGAGAACATCGGGGCGATGATCCTGGGCGTCGCGCTCATCAAGCCGGGCGGTTACACACCCCTCGTGATCCTCTTCCCCCTCGTCGCCCGCGCCTTCGGCCTCATCGGCTCGATCCTCGGCGTGCTCTACGTGAAGACCCGGGAGGACGAGGACCCGATGGCCGCCCTGAACCGCGGCTATTACGTGAGCGCGCTCTTCGCCGCGGCAGGCTTCTTCGTGGCGAGCCGGTTCCTGCTCGACAACCCGGCCCACCCGGACGCCTGGCTCTACTACTTCTTCTGCGGCGTCGTCGGGATCCTGACGAGCGTCGCCTTCGTGTACATCACCCAGTACTACACCGAGTACAAGTACCGCCCGGTGAAGGAGATCGCCGAGGCGTCGCAGACCGGCCCGGCGACGAACATCATCACCGGCGTCGCGGTCGGCTTCGAGTGCACGGCGCTCCCGGTCGTGACCATCGCGATCGCCATCCTCGTCGCCTATGGGCTGGGCAAGGCGACCGGCGTCGCCGGCGGCGGCCTCTTTGGCATCGCGGTCGCCACGATGGGCATGCTCGGGACCGCGGCCTACATCCTGGCGATGGACACCTTCGGGCCGATCACCGACAACGCCGGCGGCATCGTCGAGATGAGCCAGCAGCCGGAGGAGATCCGCAAGAAGACCGACCGGCTCGACGCGGTGGGCAACACCACGAAGGCGCTCACCAAGGGCTACGCGATCGGATCGGCCGCCCTCGCCGCGTTCCTGCTCTTCGAGGCCTATATCGAGGAGGTCAACAACTACGGCTTCCCGTTGAAGACGGTGGACATCAACAAGCCCGCGGTCTTCGTCGGCGCGCTGCTCGGCGGCATGCTGGTGTTCCTCTTCTCGGCCCTCGCCATCCGGGCCGTCGGCAAGGCGGCCTACTACGTGATCAACGAGGTCCGGCGCCAGTTCAAGGAGCTGCCGGGGATCCTGGAAGGGAAGAACAAGCCCGATTACGGCCGCTGCGTGGACATCGTGACCGTCGGATCGCTCAAGATGATGATCCTCCCCGGCGTGCTCGCGGTGGGCATGCCCATCGTGGTCGGCGTCATCTTCCGCTTCCTCTTCCACGAAGGCGCCGAGGTGGTGGCCGCGCTGCTCATGGTCGGGACGATCGTCGGGATCCTCATGGCGACCTTCCTGAACAACTCGGGCGGGGCCTGGGACAACGCAAAGAAGTACATCGAGACCGGCGCTTTCGGCGGCAAGCGGAGCGACCCCCACAAGGCCGCGGTCGTCGGCGACACCGTCGGCGACCCGTTCAAGGACACCGCCGGCCCGTCGCTGCACGTGCTCATCAAGCTGCTCGCGACCGTGACCCTCGTCCTCGCGCCCCTCTTCGTCGGCACGGGGTCGTAAGCCCGAGAGGCCCCGGGCGCGCAAGCCGCCGAAGGGGACCCGTCGAAGGCGGCACAACCGGCGAAGCGAGCGTCTCTCGGCGAAGGCCGGCCCCCGCCGAGGGAGGCTCAAGTACCTCCCCCAAAGTCGTCGCAGGGGGCAAGTCCCCCCACAGGCGTGAAGGAGCGAGCACCCCCTTGCCGAAGGGCGGGCTCCGGGTCAGTGGGCTCGTTAGCCCCGCGCCGTGGCCCGCCGCCGCTTCTTCCGCATCCCCGCCACCACCGTCGCGAGCAGGAGCAGGCCGAAGGGCCCGCCGCTCCCGCCGGCCGTCGCACAGTTGAAGCCGCCGCCGAGGAAGCGGGTGGCGGCGTTGCACGTCCCGGAGACGCAGATCGCGCTCGCGGGGCAGGCCGCCATGTCGGCGGGCGTGCACTGCACGCAGCGGCCGGAGGAGCTGTCGCAGACCGGGGTCCCCGGGTGGCCGGCGCAGTCCGCGGCGCCGGCGCAGGGGACGCAGCTCCCGCCGTCGGCGCACGTGGGGTCGGCGGCGCCCCCGCAGTCCGCATTGTTCGTGCAGCCAATGCAGCGGTGGATGGCCGTCCCGCAGGCCGGCGTCTGGCCGCTGCAGGCCGCGCCATTCTGGACGGTGCACTCAACGCAGAGGCCGGAGGCGAGGTCGCAGGCGGGCGTGCCCGCGTGGCCCGCGCAACCCTGATCGGAGGTGCAGGGGCCGCAGCGGCTCGTGGTCGCGCCGCACTGCGGGACCGGGTTCGCGCACTGGGAGTTCTCCGAGCAGACGCAGCTGCCGGTCGCGGAATCGCAGATCTCTCCCGCGGCACAGAGGGCCGAGTCTCCCGCGGCGCACTGGACGCAGCGGCCCGTCGACACGTTGCAGACCGGGGTCCCCGGGTGGTCCGTGCAGCCGGAGTCCGACGTGCAGGGGACGCAGGAACCACCGACGCAGGAGGGCGCGGCCGGGCTCGTGCAGTCGGCGTTCGAGACGCACGCGACGCACTCGTCCCGGCTCGTGTCGCAGCGCGGCGTCGCGCCGGTGCAGGCGGCGGAGCTCGTACCGGTGCATTGGACGCAGAGGCCGTGGGCCGCGTCGCAGGCGAGCGTGCCCGCGTGGCCGGCGCAGTCGGGATCGGTCGCGCAGGGGACGCAGACCTGGTTCTTCGTGTCGCAGGTCGGCTTGGGGTTCACGCACTGGGAATTCCCCGTGCAGCCGCAGCTCCGGGTCGCCGCGTTGCAGCTCTCGCCGGTCGCGCAGGCGGTCGCGTTGCCCGAGGTGCACTGGACGCAGAGGCCGGAGGCGAGGTCGCAGGCGGGCGTGTCCGGGTGACCGGCGCAGCCCGTGTCCGAGCTGCAGCGGACGCAGCTCCCGGACGCGCAGGTCGGAGTCGGGTTGGCGCACTGGGCGTTCCCGGTGCACCCCTGGCAGGTGCCGGCGTCGGCGTCGCAGCTCTGACCGGTCCCGCAGGCCTGTGGGTTCCCCGCCGTACACTGGACGCACCAGCCCGTGGCGACGTCGCAGGCCGGAAGGCTCGGGTTCGCCGTGCAGCCCGTGTCGTCCTTGCACGGCCCGCAGCTCCCGCCGGCGCACGCCGGCGTCGGGTTCGCGCACTGCGCGTTGTCGTGGCAACCCTGGCAGGAGCCGGCGTCGACGTCGCAGCCTTGGCCTGCGGCGCAAGCGGTCTGGTTGCCCGCCGTGCACTGGACGCAGAGGCCGGTCGCGAGGTCGCAGGCGGGCGTGCCCGCGTGGCCAGCGCAGCCCAGGTCCGACGTGCAGGGAGCACAGGCGGCGCTCGCGCACGCGGGCGTCGGATTCTCGCACTGGGAGTTTTGCGTGCAGGCGACGCATCTGTCCGTGGCGCCGTCGCAGACCTGGCCGGCCGGGCAGGCCGCCGCGTCGGCCGGGGTGCACTGGACGCAGAGACCGGAGGCGAGGTCGCAGGCGGGCGTGCCCGCGTGGCCGGCGCAGCCCGCCTCCGACGTGCAGGGAGCGCAGGCGGCGGCGAGGCAGGTGGGAGTGGGGTTCGCGCACTGAGAGTTCTCCGAGCAGCCGCACGTGCCGCCGGCGCAGACCGTTCCCGGCGTGCAGGCCGACGAGTTCTGCGCCGTGCACTGGACACACTTGCCCGTGCCCACGTCACAGGCGGGCGTGCCCGGGTGGCCCACGCAGCCGGTGTCCGAGGTGCAGGGGACGCAGTCGCCGCCCACGCAGGCGGGCATCGCCGGGTCACGGCATCCGGTGTTGTCGCTGCAGGGGCCGCACCGGTTCGTGGCCGCGTTGCAGGTCGGCTGCTCCGACGTGTTGCAGGCGGTCGGGTTCGTCGCGGTGCACGGCACGCACTGGCCGGACGACGTCTTGCAGGCGGGCGTGCCGTCGTGGCCGGCGCAGCCCGAATCCGAGGTGCACGGTCCACACTGCCCGGAGACGCATGAGGGGGAGTTGGTCCCGGTGCAGTTCGCGTTCGTGAGGCAGGCGACGCAGGTGTCGGTCGTGAGGTCGCAGTACTTCTTGTCGCTGTCGCCCCCCGGGTCCGGCTCATCACTCCCCGGCCCGGAACCGTCTCCTTCCTCGCCGCAGGCGGTCTGGTTCGTGGCGGTGCACTGGACGCAGCGGCCGGTCGTCGCATCGCAGGCGGGGGTTCCCGGGTGGCCCGCGCAGCCCGAGTCGGACGCGCAAGCGACGCAGGTGCCGCCCGAGCAGGTCGGCGCCGCGGGCTGGGTGCAGTCGGCGTTCGTCTGGCAGGCAACGCATCGGTGGGTCGCCGGGTCACAGATCGGCGTCGCGCCGGAGCACGCCGAGGCGTCGGCGGCCGTGCACGAAACGCAGGCGCCGGAGACACAGAGGGGAGTCGCGCCCGCGCAGGTGAGGCAGGACGGACCGCAGGTCGCCGCCGTGCAGGCCCGACAGCCGTTGGCGTCGCAGACAAAGGGATCGCTCGCGGCGCTGATCAGCGTGTCGGTCCCGGAGGGATCGAGGATGTCCTTGGAGAGATTGCGGGCGTTGGTCGATGTGCCGCAGACGAACTCCATCTTCGTCGTGGGGCCGATGCCAGCGCTCCGCAGGTCGGGGAACGGCTGCGCCCAGTCGGCGAAGTAGTCCTGCACACCGCCGATCGCCGAAGGGGCGGTGACCTGCTCCGCCAGGCTCGGGAGCGGATAGACGACCGGGTAGGACGCGAGGACCGTGGTCGCGAGCTGCGCGGGCGAGTTCGGGGGAGAGACCGCTGGGGAGCCCTCCAGGAAGAGGCTGCTCGTCTTCCCGTCCAGGAGCGAGAGGAGCTGGTAGGTGGCCGCGCTCGGGTCGGTGTTGGGGGTGGTGAGGATCTCGCAGCCCCAGCCGTACGCGACGAGCGAGTTGGTGGCCTTGAGGATCGGACCGCCCACCCGCAGGCGGAAGTATAAGTAGGAGGAGTCGGCGGCGATGTACGCCGAGGGGTACGGGGTGGTCGCGTCGCCGACGATGTCTACCGGCCCGCCGGGACTGACGTCGCCGGCGGGGTCCCAGAGGACCTGGCCACCATGGAAGGTCAGCGCCACCCAGGGCGGCGTGGCGGCCGGAAAGGACTGCGCCCGCGCGGACGCGGCAAAGGCGACCGAGAGGAAGGAAACGACGGCGGCGCGCTTCATGGTTTTTCTCCTGCTTGGCGTGCTCCTACGGCTCGGCTGGAATGTCTCCCTGGTCGGTGGGATACGGTTCGGGCGTGTGGCTCCCCAGGATCGCGAACTCGACGCGCCGGTTGCGCGCGCGCCCCTCCTCGGTCGCGTTCGTGGCGATGGGGCGCGAGAAGCCGAAGCCTCGGGACTGGAGCCTCCGTCCGGGCACGCCGTCGGCGACGAGGTATCGGCGGACCGCGTCGGCCCGGCGCGTCGAAAGGGTCCTGTTGTACGCCCGTCCACCCCGGTCGTCGGTGTGGCCGCGGATCTCGATGCGCCCGATCTCCGGGTGGGCGAGGATCAGATCCGCCACTTGATCGAGCAGGGCGTAGGAGCGCTTCTGGATGGTCGCCTTGGCCGTGTCGAAGTGGACCTGTTCACCGATCTCGAGCCGCCCCTGCTTGATCACCACGAGCTGCTTCTTGCCCCACGGGCAGCCGTGGTTCGCCGGTGGACCGGGTTCGTCGGGGCAGGCGTCCTCGTCGTCGGGGATGCCGTCGTGGTCGCGGTCAGGGATCGGGCAGCCCTGGTACTTGGCGAGCCCTGGGACGAGCGGGCACTTGTCGATCCGGTTCAGGATGCCGTCGCCGTCGTCGTCGTTGTCGGGGCACTGCTCCGGCGTGTGCGGGTGGCCAGCCGCGCAGGGATCGTAAGCGACCGGCTTCGCGGGCGGAGAAGGCAAAGCGGGCCGTGGCTTCTTCCCGCCGTCGAAGGCGGCGCCGAGGGTGACCTGGACCGCGGGGACTCCGACGAGCGTTCCGAAGCCGACGCCGGCCAAGGCGAAGACGTCGAACGACGGGCTCGGCTGCCCGCGGGCGCCGACGAGGGCCTCACCGGCGGCTGGAAGATGGCCGAACGGAACGAACAGGCGGCCGACGATCTCGGGCCGGATCGAGCCCGCGTCGTACGCGATCGCCGCCTGACCATCGAGCTCGCTGCCCAGGACCTCGCCGTCGCCAATGTCGACGCCGGGCCGGAGAAGACCGCCGACCTCGAGCGAGGGGATCACGTTGCCGAACTCGCGGCTCGCCTGGAGGTCCGGGTAGACTTCGACGCCGCCGTTGCCGAGCGCGGCTCCGCTGCCGACCGGCAGCCCGACGTTCACTCCGAAGGCGAGATTGAAAGGATCGCCGTCCGCCGTCTGGAGGATGCCGACACGGGCGCCGACGAAGGGGTTGCCCAGGGCGGTCGGCGTCACGCCCGAGAGTCCCATGGAGGAGGGGTCCTTGCCGGTCTGATCGAGGATGATCGGGACCTGGGCGGACAGCTCGAGCCGCGGGACGACGGTCCAGGCGCCGAAGAGGAAGGCCATCCAGCGGTTCTCGACCAGCGAGCTCGCCGACGCGCCGTCGATCGAGATTCGCAGCGGGTTCATCTCCCAGTCCGGGGCGAGGCCGAGGCGAAACTCGCCCGCGGGCAGGAGCTGGCCGCCCCCCACGACGAGCGAGGTGGTCGCCGCCGGATCGAGCTGGAGACGCTCGATGTCGATCTCGGGAATCGTGCTCTGGGAGAGTGCAGGTACGGCGAAGAGCAGCGCCCCCAGCAGCGACAGGAAACGTGCTGTCTTCGTCACGGTCACGACGACATCCTTATCTGGAACAGAACCAACGAGCAAGCTAGAGAGCTCGTGGGTGGACGCCATCATCGGCTGCTCACGAGCGTTTGTCTACCCGGGAGGAGACCGCTCGCCGATGGATTCGAGCGATTGCCGTAAGCCCGTCTTATTCACGGTACGGCGTAGCGAGGCGTTCGAGACCGCAGCCGAGAAGGGTAAGACGCCCACCACCCTACGCGCGCGATTCTCGGCGGTCATCGATCAGCCCTTCTTGCGGAGGGCTCGAACGATCTTCTCCTTCTCCCGTGACGGCTGCGCCGCGGGCCCCCCGAGCCTTCCCATCGCCCGAAACGCTTCGACCTCCAAGACCGCGAGCTGGGCGCGGGTCCGCGGGTCATCCTGGCCGATTCGGCCCAGCGGTTCGTCCGCCGCGAGGCCGAGACCGTGGCGCATCCGGAGCAGCCGCTCCTCTTCGGGAGCCAGCTTGCCGCTCTTGGCGCCCTCCTCGATCGACCTGGCCGAGATCGCGACGCTCTTGGGGGATTCAGGCTTGGACGGCATGATGGACGTGTTCCTACCTTTCCTCGATATCGCCGGGCGGCCGGGCGGCCGCTCGGCCGTCACGGCCATCCTACCGCCCTTCCTCGGAAGATCAATTTTTCTGCCGGGCGGCGTCCGTCACGCCGTCCGTCATTGGGCTCGTGGGTACGAGCGTGCCGCCGTCCCCGAGCTTCAGGAAACCGAAGCGCTCGAGCGCGGCCGCCTGACCGCGCGGCCGTCGGACCCGGGGCAGCACCGGCGATGGGGCGGCCACCACGACGGACCTCCCCACGTCGAAGAGCTTCTGGGCTAGGGTCGCCGTCACCCGGGAGGAGCCGCCGTCCGCCCGGACGATCCAGCGGACAGTGACGTTCGCGAGCAGCGGCACGCCGGCCTCCTGGTCGAGGCAGAGCGAACCGGAGGCGCTCGTGAGGGCGCGCCCGAACAGAAACGCGAAGTGGTCGACGCTGTCCGGGTCGAGGCGGCCCGTGAACCGAGGGGGTCGCTCGGGCGGCCGGGCGGGCCCAAGGTCGACATCGAACCGCTGGCAGGCGCGGCCCGCGCTGTTCGTCAGCTCCTTCGGCGAGAGCTTCCAGCCGCGGTCGGAGAGCAAATAGAGGGAACCGAGCGCCCCGAAGACCTCGTCCCTCTGCCGGTCCAGCTCGCCGTTTGCCTCACGGGCGACGAACGGACCCCAGCGGCCGCGGCCGGCGAGCTTGCCGGATGCGAGGACCAGCTCCATCCCATCCCCGGGGTCGTCGAGCAGCCGCAGATGGAGATCGCCTGTGGCGCTCTGCTCCACGAGCCGCTCCTCGGCGAGGGCGAGCTTGCCGCCGGGCCCGTCGAAGGAGAGGACGAGGTGGCCCGTGAGACGGAAGGATCCCAGCCTTGCCGCCGCTTCTCCCTCCCCCATCGTGAGCGCGTGATCCTGGGTGGTGGGGTCTGACGCCAGCCTGGCGAGGTCGATCGGGACCTTCTCCGGGGGGGGCGGCTCCACGGGGTGAGCGGAGAAGATCCGCTCCTTCGCCCGCCGGTTTTCCGGTCGCGAGGGGATACAGGCGAGGAGCGCCGCGAGGAGGAGGGGAACGGTCCGTCTCAAGAGGCGGCGAGACTAACAGATCTGCGTCATGGACGCCGGGGGCGGGAGGACCGCGAGCAGCTTCCTCGTCACCGATGAGAGGCCGAGATCGATCGCCGCGGCGCGGCCGGCGAGGCACGTCTCGAGGTAGCCGCCGGGGGGCAGGCGGCGCGGCCGGGGCGGCACGCCTCGCGCGGCGAAAGCGAGCACGCGCAGGTCACGATGGGTGAGCCTCTGCGTCACCTCCGCCATGGGCTCGGCGATCGTCAGGTGCGCGCCGAGGCTGCGCCGGAGGGCCGCGGACAGGTCGCGGGCCATGTCCGCCGTGCCGATCCCCTGGGCCACTTCGCCCCCCGGCAGCTCCCACAGGCCGCCGAAGAGCCCGGCGGGGGGGCGGCGGGCGAAGAGCAGACGGCCACGCCCGTCCAGGCAGACGGCGGCCGCCCAGGTGAGCGGCCGGCGGGCCAGACGCGGACGCGACGCCGGGATCTCCCCTTGCAGCCCAAACGCTCTCGCCCGACATGGGATGCGCCAAGGACAATGAAGACAGGCCGGCGCGGTCCGCGTGCAGACCTGGGAGCCGAGCTCCATCACCGCTTGGTTGACCTCGGAAGGCGGGCCGGCGGCGACGAGTGGGCGCGCGAGCTCGCGGAGGGTCTTCTCGGCGGCCGGCCGCCGCTCGCGCAAGCCGCAGAGTCGGGCGAGGACACGGACCGCGTTGCCGTCGATGGCGGGCTCGGGACGACCGAAGGCGATGGCCGCGACCGCAGCCGCGGTGTAGGCGCCGAAGCCTGGCAGCTCGCGCAGTTCCTCGAAGGCGTCGGGGAAAGCGCCGCGGGAGGCGATCGTCCGGGCTGCCGCGTGCATCGCCCGCGCCCGGGCGTAATAGCCAAGCCCGGACCAGCGGGCGAGAACCGCGGGCAGCTCGGCCGAGGCGAGGGCACCGACGGTCGGGAACGCGCGCAGGAAGGGGGCGTAGTAGCGGAGGACCGTCTCGACCCGGGTCTGCTGGAGCATCACTTCGGAGACCCAGATCGCGTACGGGTCGAGGGACCCGCGCCAGGGGAGGGTGCGGGCGGCACGGCGATACCAGCGGAGCAGAGACCCGGTGAGCCGGTCAGGCCGATCCGGCAACCTCACGGGCCGATCACGCAGCCGCTCGGGCCGAGGCTCCCCGCGCTCGTCAGCCATCCCCCGTCGGCATCCGTGTGAGGCGTGAACGTGAACCGCGGTGGCGAGCGGCCCCCGTCGGGCAGCGGCTCGGCCGAGGCGGACCAGTGGAGCGTCCCCGCCCACCAGAGGGCGCACGGCTCGGCGAGCGTCGAGACGACCGGGCCGCCGGCGTCCACCTCTTCGCCCTCGACGAAGGTTCGCAGCCGCGCCGTGGCCGCCGGCAGGCACGAGCTCGAGGATCCGGCTGCCTGACAAACGAGCCAGCCGCCGTCGGCGTCGCAGTCGGAATTCACGTTGCAGTCACCCCCCGATCCGCCGGGGTTGCCGAAGTAGTGGACGAGGAGGTCGTAGTCTGCGCCTTGTTCGGGGTACGAGAGGTTGGCGATGTCGATCGGCTGCGTCCGCAGCGGCGCGTTGCCTTCGGGATCCTCGTCGTACTGGGCAGCGAGGATCGGGTCGTCGCGATCGCGCACGCCGGCGTCGTCGGGCGCCCCCCAGTCGACGAAGGTCGGGTAGGTGAACGCCGGGCTGCTGCACGGAGAGCCGTTCGAGTAGTCCGCCGCCTTGAGGCAATTACAGTAGTCACAGTCTTCTTGCGGGTTCCCGACGAGCGTCCTCGGGTCGCCACCCGCCGACTCGACGCGGACGAAGTGGAGGTCGAGGTCCACTGCCACCGGACTCGTCCAGGTCAGCTCGAACGAGATGTCGTCGTGCGGCCGGGCGTCGACCGTGACCTGCGCGCGCGCGGAGAGACCCGCCGAATCGGTGAAGGACATCGTCACGGTGTAGAGGCCGGCCACGTCGAAGGCGAGCGTCTGATCCGGCGGGTGCGGCAGGTCGGCCACGAGCGCGGCCTTCGACCCGGCCGGCAACGCGAGCGCATACTGGTAATGAAGGTTCGTCCCGTCCTGGGGGTCGTACGAGCAGCCGGGCTTCGTGAGCGGCGTGAACCTCGCGGTGTCGAGCGGCCCGGGCGGGACGACGCCCGGCTGCGCGGAGAGCGACTGCGTCGGGTCGACCGCGACCCGACGCCCGTCCGCGTACGTGATCTGGTCGATACCCAGGCAGGCGATCGGCTGGCCCGGCTGTCCTCCGGCTCCGGCGAGTGCGAGGCTCATGGGCTTGCCCGCGAGCCGTGGGTCGTCGCTCGTCACGAGGAAGCTCCCCGCGAGGGGACCGCTTCCCCGCGGGTCGAGCAGCAGGTGGAGGACCTCGGACTCGCCCGCCGCCGCCGAGAGGGGGAAGGGCGTCGTCACGTGCTCCTTCATCATGAAGCCGGCGTCGAGCGCGGCGCCGTCGAGGGCGAGGCCCATCACCGTCAGCGGCACGTCGCTGCGATTGACGATGTCGACCTCCTGCGGCGGCGTGAGCCCGCCGTAGGGCGCGGTCCCGAACTGCACGGTGACGGCTGCCTGGGAGGCGCAGTCCTGCGCCCCCGCGTCCGGCGCCCAGCAGAGGTCGAGCCGTTGCGCCGCCGCCCGGCCGGTGAGCAGGACCAGGGTGGTCGGGTGGTTCGGATCGTCCGAGGTCACCGTGATCGTCGCGCTGTCCTGCACGTCGCCGTCCGGGATGACGCCCGGCAGCACCGGCGCGAAGGTCACGGTGAAGGGCCGCGCGCCGCCGGCCGGGATGGTCGTCGGCGCCGCGGGCGAGGCGGTGAACAACTCGGCGTCGGGTCCGGAGATCACGACGCTGACGTGGGCGTCCACGGTGCTCTGTGAGACGACCTGGAAGCTCTGGCTCGCGGTCTTTCCGAAAGCCGTCGGCCCGAAGGCGAGAGCCCTGAGCGGCTGCCCGGCCATCGTCTCGACCGCGGTCGCCGGCGGCGCGCTCTGCACCCCGCCCGCGCGGCAGCAGCCGGCGGCGAGGAGAAGCGATGCCAGCGCGCGTCTTCCCATCGTCAGCCCCCTGCGATTGTCTCGAAGACCGCGCGCCCGTGCCGCCGGATCGCCTCGACGAGCCCGCCCTCCCGGCGCAGCGCGGCGACGACCGGACTCGGCGGCAGGGCGGCGAACGTCCGTCCGGTCGGCAGGTGCTTGACGTGGCTTCGCGCGAGGTCGATCTCGACCGGGTCACCGTCCTCGACGAGCGCGTGGAACTCGGGGTCGGAGACGACGAGGAAGGCGAGGCCCTCGTTCACGAGGTTGCGCTTGTGAATGAAGGCGAATGACCTCGCGATCACCGCCGCGACGCCCGCGCCGATGAGCGCCCAGACCGCCTGCTCGCGGGAGCTGCCGCTCCCCCAGCCGCTCCCCGCGACGATCACGTCCTCGCCGCGCGCGATCCGATCCCCGAAGTCCGGCCGCGCGTGGCGAAAGCAGGCGCGGCCCAGCTCCGGGAGCGTGGTCAGGTGGCAGAACTCGCCGGGGATGATCGCGTCGGTGTCCACGTCGTCGCCGAACCGTTGCACCCGTCCGGCGATCGGCGCCGCGACCGCGCTCCCCACGACGGCTGGCGCGGCCCACGCCGCGGCGATCTGGACCCGCACCTCGTCGCGCCGGACCTCCGGGACTCGCGCCGCGTCCGTCCTGCCGAGCAGCCGGGCGTACCGCGCGCGATCGACGCGGGCGAGCGCCGGCCGCGGGTCCTCGATCTTCATCGCGACGGCGGACGCCGCGACCGTGGCCGCGGAGGCGAGGTGGGCGAGCGAGCCCGCCCCCATCCGATCGTGGAAGTTCCGGTTCTGCGAGGAGAGCCAGACCTCGCCCGGACCGGCCTTCTCGCTCGCGACCCCGAGGCACATGCTGCAGCCGGGCGGGCCGATCCGGAAGCCCGCGCGCTCGTAAGTCGCGAGCAGCCCCGCGGCCCGCAGCTTCTCCGTGATCGCGAGGTCGCCAGGAACGACGAGCCGCTTGGCGGTCGCGACGGGCGGGCCCCCGGCGAGCTTCTGCTCCAGCACGAGCGCGCCGAGGACCAGCTCCTCCTCGGTGGTCGTGCACGCGCCGATGAAGCAGCCGTGAAGGCCAAGGCCGGCGATCGAGGTGACCTCGACCACGTTGTCCGGGGAGAAGGGCTTCGCGACTTGCGGGGCGAGGCCGGAGAGGTCCACGCCCTCCCGGGCGACGTAGGGGGCGTCCTCGTCCGCGGTGAGGAAGCGGGCGCCGTCCCGATGGTCCTGGCGGCCGGCGAGCCAGGTGGCGACCCGCGCGTCCGGCTCGAAGAGGCCGTTCAATCCGCCCAGCTCCGCGGTCATGTTGGCGATGGTGAAGCGGACGTCGGTCGAGAAGGAACGGGTGGCTGGACCGCGGTACTCGACCGTTCGTTCCATCGCCACGGTGTTGCGCTTGAGAAGCCCGAGCGTGCGCAGGATCACGTCCTTGCCGCCGATGCCGAACGGCAGCTCGCCGCGGTACTCGATGGAGATCGCCTCGGGGACCTCGATCCAACTCTGTCCGAGGACCATCGCCGCGGTGATGTCCGCGCCGCCGAGCCCGATCGCGAACGCGCCCATCCCGCCGTGGGACGAGGTATGGCTGTCCGCGCCGAGGACGACCTCCCCCGGCTGGATCAGCTCCCGGTAGAACTGCGTGTGCAGGATGGTCTCGTTGCTGTCGTGGAAGTGGACGATCTTCTGCTCGCGGGCGAAGTCTCGGGACAGCTTGACGAGCTTCTGCGTGCGCGCGTCGGAGGCGAGGGTCACCGGATCGACGGTGTGGTCGACCGCGAGGAAGAAGCGGCCGGGGTCGTAGATGGGCGGCCTCCCGAGCGCCTCGTAGGTCCGGTCCATCCCGTTCCACGCCAACTCGCTCGCGAGAGTCCAATCGACCCGGATCCGGAGCAGATCGCCTGCCTGCACCCAGGGGCGTGACAGGCCGATCGCGTGCTCGGCGAGGATCTTCTGGGTGAGGGTCATCGGGCGGGCGGGCATGGGCGAGGAGCCTAGCCCGGCCCGCTGGGCCTATTCAACCCAGTCGGCGACCAGTACGTCCGCCTCGCCGGGCGCCCCCGCGTTGCGCTCGCTCGTCCAGGCGATCTTCTTGCCGTCCGGCGAGAGGGTCGGGGCCATGTCGGCCCCCGGGGCAAAGGTCACCCTTTCGAAGTCCTGGCCGTCCGCGTCCACCCGGAAGATGTCGAAGTCGCGACCTGCTGCGTCGTCGGCGTCACTCGAAAAGAGCAGCCTCTCGCCACCCGGGAAGAAGACCGGCTGCCGATCGGCCGCTCCGTCGGGGCCGACGGCCGTCGCGTTCGGGGCGGGGGCCGCGCCAAAGAGGAGTGCGGGCAGGACCTCGATCCGGCTCGCGCGCGCGGCGGGCGGCGCGGCAGGGGTCGCCCCCCTCGTCGAGGACCACGCGAGGAGCTTGCCGTCCGGCGAGAACGCGGGGTCCTCGTCCTCGCCCGCCCCGGTCCCGAGCGGGTGGGGCGAAGCTGCGCCGGCCGGCCAGAGCCAAAGCCGCGACCCGCCGCCCTCGATGAGCGGACAGGCGTGGTCCCCCGCCGGGTCGCGCGCGCAGCCCCCGGCGAGAGCCAGTGGCCACGTCCGGTTTGCGGCCGGGGTGGTGGCAGGGAGGGGCAGCGCGGCCCCGGTCGCCACGTCCAGGAGCCTCACGGCGAGCGCCGGACCCGCGTCCGCGCGCAGCGACGCGACGGCGAAAGCAATCCTGCGGCCGCCGTCCTGGAAGGCGAGGGCGAAGGCACGGCCGCCGAAGGAGAGCTGCCGGACGTGACGCAGGTGGATCTCGGCCGGCTCGCGCAGCGGGTCGTTCGCGGTCTCCACGGTCGCGGGCGGCAGCGGTGGGGCGGTCGTCTCGACGCCTCGCGGGCATCCGGCGAAGAGGAAGGAGGCCGAGAGGACAATGAACCGCAGGCGGCTGCTTCGGGCGGCGATCGACCCCAGCCAAGGCTTCCTCCCCCGCCAAAATCCCCTCACCCGGCACGCTCCATCGCTAATCTTCCGGGAATCGTCGCGGGGCGCGAGACCCTCATCGATGAGGAGACCAGATTCAGGGAGGGCGGTGGGATGGGAGGTCACGGCACGGCCGGCGTCCCCGCCGCGTTGGGTTGCGGGCGCCGGCCCGCGTTGGTCACTGCCTCCGAGAATCGTCACGGGCGCGAAGACTTCTTGGCGAGGATACCAGCCGTCGCCGATGTTCTGCCTCCGGCGCGCGGTCCCGTCAACGGCGTGTTACGATCCGCGTCCACGATGCCGGACCTTACGCTTGCTCTCGTCGTCCTGCTGGGGGCGCTCGCCGCGTGCCGCAAGCCCGCTGCCCTCTCCCCACGTCCGACGCCCACCACCTCGCCGCGCGTCCGGATCGTCGTGTCCGAGCCCGCGGCCCCCGCGCGCGAGGTTGAGCCCGGCCGCCCCGCCTGTCCACCCGATGGAGACCCGCTCGACCGTGCCGAGCGGGCCCTCGACGGCAGGGATGGCTCGCTGGCCCTCGCCTGCGCCGAGGAGGCGCTCGTCCTCGACCCCAGCAGCGCGGCCGCGGAGCACGACCGGGCGCTCGCACTCGCCTCCCTCGGCCGTGTGCCGGAAGCGAAGCTCGCCTACGTCCACGCGCTCGCCCTCGACCCCGACGATCCGGACATCCTGCTCGGCGCCGCCGACCTCTACCTCCAACAGGCCGGCGGGCGCGAGGAGGACGAGATTGCCCTCGCCTACGTCCGGCGCGGCGAGCGGCGGGCGCGAAGGCGCCGCCCCGAGCTGCTCGAGCAGCTCGAGCTGTTGGAGGGGATGGCGGAGAACGATCTCGGGCAGTCGATCGACGGCCTGCCCGCGATCGAGGAGGCCCTCGCCCGCGATCCGGAGGACCTCGACGCGCGCTATGAGCACGCGGTCGCGCTCTTCGAGCTCTGCCGCTTCGCCGAGGCACGGACGGATCTCGCCCGCGTGCTCGCGGCGTTGCCGGACGACGCCTGGGCCCACCACGAGATGGGGCTCACCCTGGAGAGGCTCGGCGACACGCGCGGCGCGAGGGCCGAGCTCGCGCGCGCGACGGAGCTGTCCCCGAAGGATTTCCCCGCGCCCCTCGACGTCTCGCCGGCCGAGTTCGCGCGGATGGTCCACGAGGCCCTGGCCGCGCTGCCGGCCGGCGAGAAGCGCGACCTCGCAGGCGTTCCCGTCGGGGCCGAGGACCTGCCCGACCTCGACGACCTCACTGCCGACGATCCACCGCTCTCCCCGACCATCCTGGGGCTCTTCCGCGGGGGGCCGGTGGGAGCCCCGGACGCCGGGGACCCCGCGGGCTGCCCGAAGACGGACCGTGCCATCGTCCTCTACCGCAAGAACCTCCTTCGGACCGTTCGCAGCCGGGCCGAGCTGCGCGACCAGGTCAGACTAACGCTCCTCCACGAGCTGGGGCACCTCCGAGGCGCGGACGACGATGAGCTGAGGTTGGAAGGGCTGGAGTAGGCCCTGGGAGAATCCGGCTCGTGACCGTTCACGGGTAAAACGGCATTGGTTCATGAGGAAACGAGGAGTGCTTGTGCCGGCACGCCCGTGTCCGGTATGGGATGGCGCCGTGGACGTCCCTCTCGATCCAGCCGGGAAGCGGCGGCTCGTGCTCATCGCCGGCCTCTTCCTCCTTGGGGCGGCGGCCGCTTCGTGGGCGCCGTTTTCGGACACGGTCCATGGGCTCACCGCACGTTACTGGGACAACATCCACTTCGCCGGGACGCCGTCGCGCGTCACCCGCGAGCGCGAACCGTTCGTCCGGTCGGGCCACCCGGCGCCCTTCTCGGCCGAGTGGTCGGGGACGTTCTACGTCGTCAACCCCGGCCTCTACCGCTTCCGCATCGAGAGCGACGACGACGGGGAGGTGGACGTCGATGGCCGGACGGTCGTCGCCGATCCCGGCGAGCACTGGGCCCGCGGCCGGGAGGGGCGCGTCGCGCTCGGGGCCGGGGCCCACGCCTTCCGCGTCCGGTACGTCCAGCGGGGCGGCGGGGCCTACCTGCGCGTCGTCTACCACGACGACAGCGGGCCCCAGGGGGCGGGCGTCGTGCCGCTGCCCTGGGAGCAACTCTTCCCCGAGGGCTTCGTCGCGACGTCGGCCTCCGTCGAGGCCGCGAGGAGGCTCTATGACCGGGCGCGGCTGCTCGCCGGGATCGCCCTCCTCTGCTTCGTCCTCGCCCTGCTCCTCGCCTGGATCCACTGGCGCCGCCGGCGCGGCCTTGGACCGGCCGCTCCCGGCGACCTGCTCGTCGCCTTCGGAATCTTCGCCGTGGGCTGGGCGGCGCGGGGCATCGGACTGACCGCCCAGGGGCGGACCTGGGACGAGCGCGACTACTTCGCGGCGGGCGAGCACTACGTGCGCAACGTCCTGCTCGGCGACTTCGCGCACCAGGCGTTCCATTACAACCTGGAGCACCCGCCGATCGCGAAGTGGATCTACGCGATCTTCACCGCGCTCCTCGCCGTGAACGACGACGACCACGCGCCGGGCAAGCTCGCCGCCTCGCTCATGGGCGCGGCCGTCTGCGTCCTCGTCTACCTCATCGTCCGCGAGCTGTACGACGAGAAGCGCGGCGTGCTCGCCGGGATCCTCTGCGCCTTCGTCCCGCACCTCGTGGCCCACGGAAAGGTGCTGGGGCTCGAGGCGCCGATGACGCTGTTCTACGTCGCGGCGATCTACGGGATCGTGCGCTGGGTCGGGGACCAGAGCCGTGTGGAGCCTCTCGTCTGGGCGGGTCTCTGCACCGGGCTCGCGATCTTCTCCCGCATGACCGCGGTCTGGGTGATCCCGACCCTGCTCGTTCCGTTCGTCGGGATCCTCGTCCGGGGGCCTCCCGGCAGCAGAGGAGAGAAGGCTCGGGCGCTCCTCCCGTACCTCGCGGGCCTCATCGTCTCCGTCGTCGCCGTCTACGCCGTCTGGCCCTGGGTCTGGGGGAGCTTCATGGCCCAGATCCGGCAGACCGGCGCCCACTGGACCTACCGCGTGACCGAGTGGTACCTGGGGCGCGTCCAGCCGCCGCCGGCCTCGTACTACACGGTGGCTTTTCTGATCTCCTCGCCGGCGGGCTACCTCGCGGCGACCGCGGCCTGGGCGGTCTTCGCCGCGCGCCGCCGGAGGCTGCCGGACGCGATCCTCGCGGGGTTCCTCCTCTTCCCCTTCCTCCAGACGATCTCCGACTTCCGGCAGGACCAGGTCCGCTACGTGATCCAGGCCTTCGTCGCGCTCTCCGCGACCGCGGCGGTAGGCTGCTTCGACCTCTCCGACTGGCTCGCGGCCCGCTTCCCGAAGCTAGGGAGGCCGCGCCTCGCGGTGGTCCTGCCCGCGCTGCTCGCCCTCTACGCGGTCGCGACGTGGGCGTGGATCTACCCGTACTACCTCGACTACTACAACGAGATCCTGGGCGGACCGGCGGGCGTAGAACGGCGACGAACAATGGAGCTCTCCTGGTGGGGCGAGGGGATCGTCCCGCTCGTCGAATGGATGAACGCGACGCTCCCGCCGGGCGCGAGGATCTACCCCGAGCTGTACCCGGGCTTCGATGTCCCCCGCTTCCGCGGCGATCTGCGCGCGGTCTGGAGTCCGGCGCAGGCCGATTACATCGTGGCGAACGACTTCGGCTTCGCGCACGAGGCCGGCCCGGGACCGGGCTGGGAAGTCGTTCACGCCGAGCGGGCGGGGAACCAGGACATCGGTTGGGTCTGGAAGAGGGTGGGGCTGCCGGCGCAGGCGGCGCGGGAGCCGTAGCGGACGTTCGGCAGGCGGGCCGCGCCCGCCCGGGGCGAGGCGGACCGACCGGCGCCGATCGAGCCGCGGGTGGCCAGCAGATCAGCGGATCGGATAGCCGGCCGTGGGCTCCATCGCCGTGACGATCGTCTCACGGTCCGCGACCGGGTCCGTGATCACGAACTCGTCCCGCTTGGCGAGCGCCGCGGCCGCCTGCCGCTGGTCGTCGCCTTTCAGCGTGCAGGCGAGGGCGTAGCGCGCCCGCGAGAACGCGCGCTCGCGCGCCTCGGCGGTGAAGAGGCGGACGATGGCGTGGCGGACGGGGTTCGCTGCGTCGTGGGCGAGCGTCCGGGCGACGGACGATTCGATCGCGTAGGCCTCCATGACCACGTCGGCGATCGCCGCGAGGACCTCCTGGTGGTGCTCGAGCTCCATCCCGAAGGTCGTGACCGCCGCCTGGATGACCTGCAGCGCCATCCGCTTGATCAACTCGGCGGCCCGCCACTCGTCGGCGAGCGGCCCCGCGGGGGCCTCGGGGAGCGGCGCGTCCAGATCGGAGACCGCTTCCATCAGCGGGAGCTGGCCCTTGACGGCCTTCTTGAGCAGCATCCCGGTAATGAGCATCCGGTTGATCTCGTTGGTGCCCTCGAAGATCCGGTTGACCCGCTGGTCTCGGTATCCGCGCTCGATCGGGTACTCTTCGATGAAGCCGTAGCCGCCGTGGATCTGGAGCGCCTCGTCGATGACGACGCCGAGCGTCTCGGAGCCGTAGACCTTCAGGATCGACGACTCGATCGAGTACTCCTCGAGCACGCGGATGACCTGCTCGTGGGCCGCCGCGCTCTCGCCGCCCAGGGAGGCGATCCGATCGTCGATGAGCCCGCAGGTGCGGTAGGCCATCGACTCGACGGCGTAGGTGCGCGCGACCGCGCGGGCGAGCTTCTCGCGGATGAGGCCGAACTCGAGGATCGCCTTTCCGAACTGCTTGCGGTCGCGGGCGTAAACCCAGGCCAGGTTGATCGCGTTCTTCGCGCCGCCGGCCGAGCCGACGCCGAGCTTGAGTCGGCCCATGTTGAGGATGTTGAAGGCGATCCGGTGCCCCTTGCCGATTTCGCCCAGGACGTTCTCGACCGGCACCCGGCACTCCTCGAAGGAGAGCTGGCAGGTCGACGAGCCGCGCAGGCCGAGCTTGTGCTCCTCCTTACCGACGACGAGACCGGGCATGCCCTTCTCGAGGATGAAGCCCGTGAACTTCTCGCCGTCCACCTTGGCGAAGACGATGAAGACATCGGCGAAGCCAGCGTTCGTGATGAACTGCTTGTTGCCGTCGAGGATGTAGGACTTGCCGTCGGGCGAGAGGACCGCCTTGGTCTTCGCGCCCAGCGCGTCCGAGCCCGAGCCCGACTCGGTCAGCGCATAGCAGGCCATCAGCTCGCCGGTCGCGAGCTTGGGCAGGTACTTGGCCTTCTGGGCCTCGTTGCCGAAGAAGACGATCGGCAGCGTGCCGATGCCGGTGTGCGCACCGATCGAGACGGACCAGGTCCCGTAGAGAGTCATCGCCTCGGCGACGAGCATGGAGGTCGTCCGGTCCAGATCGAGTCCGCCGTAGGCCTCCGGGATCTCGATCGAGAGCAACCCCGCCTCGCCGGCCTTGCGCAGGAGCGAGACGAGCAACGGGTAGTCCTTCTTCTCCAGCCGGTCTATGTGCGGCAGCACCTCGCGGACCATGAACTGCTGCGCGGTCTGGTAGTACATCCGCTGATCGTCGGTGAAGCTCTCCGGCGCGTGGACGCGGGTGGCGCCGAGCGGTGCGACCAGGAAGGCTCCTCCGGCGGGGATGGAATCGGCGGCGGGGGCATTCTCCTTGTTGACGGCCATGTCGTCTTCTCCTGGACCTCGTGTTCGCCCCCAAACGTTCGAGAACCTATGACGGAGCGCGTCAAGAATCAAGCGCCCCGCGTCTGCTCCGCCCGCGCCCGCCGCGGCCGTGGCACGGCGAATGCTTTCCCAGGATCTCCGGGCGCGAGGCCGCGAGGTTCACGTGAAGCGGATGCACTGGAGCAGGCTCGCCACGCAAATGACCGCGGGGAAGAAGCCTCGCGGCGTCTCCCGATCGGCCGAGCCGGCGGCGAAAGATAGGCCCCTCCGGCAGGGGGGGGATCTCCGGCTCTTCGCGGTCGCATTCAACCCGTCTTATTCACGGTCCGGCTGCTGCGGCGTCCGATCCCGCGCCTCCCGAAGGGGGGGCTTGCCACCCCTACAACGACATGGGGGGGGTGTGCTCGCTCCGTACCTCCTCGCGGGGGGCTTGCCACCCTCCAAACGACTTGGGGGGGGAGGTGCTTTACGCGACGCCTCGTCGGTCCTCGCTCTCGCTTGCCCTTCTCGGCTGCGGTCTCGAACGCCTCGCTACGCCGTACCGTGAATAAGACGGGTTCAAGGAGACGACATCGTGAGTGAGCCCAAGGCGTCACTCCTCGTCGTGGACGACGAGCCGAGCATCCGGGAGTCGATCCAGCAAGCGCTGGAACAAAGCGGCTACGCGGTCGCCACGGCGGGCGACGCCGATTCGGCGGCGGCGTGGCTCGCGCGGAGCGCGGTGGACCTCGTCCTCTGCGACGTGCGGCTGCCGGGGATGAGCGGCCTCGACTTGCTGCCGCGGATTCGCGACCGCCACCCCGACGCCCGGGTGGTCGTGATCACCGGACACGCTTCGATCCGATCGGCGGTCGAGGCGATTCGTCAGGGCGCCTCGGACTACCTGCCGAAGCCGTTCAACGCCGACCAGGTCCGCCACCGGGTCGCCCGGGTCCTGGAAGAGAAGCGGCTGGGGGCGGAGAACCTGAGCCTGCGCGCCCGGCTCACGCGGGCCACGGCGGGGGAGCGGGCGTTCATCGCGGAGAGTGCGGCCATGCAGGAGCTGTTCGCGACCGCGCGCGCGGTGGCCGCCGCCGACACCAGCGTTCTCCTCGCCGGGCCGAGCGGCGCCGGCAAGGAAGTCGTGGCCCGCTTCATTCACGAGCAGAGCAGCCGCGCACAGGCGCCCCTCGTCACGTTCAACTGCGCGGCCATCCCCCCGACGCTCATCGACTCGGAGCTGTTCGGCCGCGAGACGGGCGGCTTCACGGGCGCCGCCCCCGGGCGGCGCGGCTGCTTCGAGCTCGCGAACGGGGGGACGCTCCTGCTCGACGAGATCGCCGGGATGCCGATGGAGACGCAGGCAAAGCTCCTCCGGGCCCTCGAGGATCGAAAGATCCGGCGGGTGGACGGCGGGGAGGACGTCTCCCTCAACGTCCGGATCCTCGCGGCGACGAGTCAGTGCCTCGAGGACCAGGTGCGGGCCGGGAGATTCCGCGAAGACGTTTACTGGCGGCTCAACGTGGTCCAGCTCCGCGTGCCGGCCCTCCGCGACCGGCGCGCGGACATCCTCCCCCTCGCCCGCTACTTTCTGGAGGGCTTCTGCCGCGACCAGAAGAAGTCGGTCCCCGGCTTCTCGGTCGAGGCCAGCGAGGCGCTCCGGCAGTACGACTGGCCGGGCAACGTACGCGAGCTGCGCAACGCGGTGGAGCGGGCGGTGATCTTCGCCGAACCGGGCACGCCGCTGCGGCTCGATCACCTCCCGCGAGAGATGCAAACCGTCCTGCCCGGGCCCCCGGGCTCACGGACCTACCGATCGCTGCGCGACATGGAGCTGGACTACATCAAGGAGGTGTTGGCCTCGTGCGGAGGCAACCGGGTCCGCGCTGCCGAGATCCTCGGCCTCTCGGCCGTGACTCTCTGGCGCCGCCTGGGACCGGAATCCGCCTCGCGCTGATGGACGCCCTCCAGATTTCCCGGCGTTTCTCGAGGTCACGCCGCCGGCCGGTGCGCGAGCCCGTCACGGTTACAGGCCGAACCGGTACTTCTCGTGGCAGGAGCCGCAGGCGTTCGGCATGGGCGTGCCGCCGTAGTCCCCGGCCTTCGCGCCCGCGAGCGTCGCGATCGTCTCGTCCGGCGTCGCGACGTTGAAGGTGTGGGAGGTCACGTCGCCGAGGATGGGCGCGTTCCTGCTCTGTTCGCCGGGGCCGAAGTACAGGACCGCCGTATCCGAGGTCTTCGCCATGTGGCAGGTGGCGCAACGTCCGACCGGGATGCCGGCCTGGGCCGTGGGATCGAAGTAGGCGGTCATCCCCGCCCGGCTCTTCATGTGGTCGTCGACCGCCGAGGCGACCGCGGTCGCGTCCGCCTGCTGGTCGCCCGCCGAAGGCGTCCAGGCCGTCCCGCCGAGGGTCACCTTGCCGCCCGCGAGGACGTGGTAGCCGGCCACGTTCCGGAGCGACACCGAGGCGTAGTCGCCGTGAGTCGCGTGGCAGGAGAGGCAGACCACGTCGTCGGCGAGCGCGCCGGAGTTGCCCGAGAAGACGTAGGTGCCGCCGTCCGGATCGGTCCGCGTGATCTGGTACGGCCCGCCGGAGCCGGAGTGGGCGTCGTGGCAATCGATGCAGGTGATCTTCTCGGACGAGTTGTTCGCGTGGACGCTCCCTTGGAGGTCGATGGCCTGCGTGTGGTCGGTCAGGGGGAAGCCGGCCGGGTAGTAGAGCGAAGGATCCCCGTACTCGGGGACGGTCTCATAGTTTACGAGCAGGTCCACGCCGGGGACGAAGTTCCCTCCGGCGCCGCCGTCGGCCTGGCTGTTCCAGGCGAAGTCGAAGGCGCCGGCCGGGCTCACCGAGGCCCCGCCGTTGACGTGACACTGCCCGCAGTCCTCGTTCACCGCCTGCGCGGTCAGATAGGCCGGGTTGACGATGGCCTTCGCGTCGCCGCCCGCGTTCGCGTGGTCCGAGCCGGGGCCGTGGCACTTCTCGCAGGCGATCTGCCTCTCGACGAAACTATACGACGTCACGATGCCGTTGCCGTCGGTCGCGAGCGTGGCGCCCACGTCGTGGCAGCCCGTGCAGGTCTGGGCGTAGGTATGCCCCTGAAACGGCGGTCCCAGGTAGTCCGGCGCGTTGGCCCACGCCTGGGCGCGCTGATTCCAGGCCGCGGGCAGGAAGAGCAGATCCCCCGGTGTGCCGGTGATGTTCCAGGTCACCCAGGTGGGCTTCGGCTCCGCGCTTCCGTTGCCGGCAACGTAGTAGGCGAACTCCTGCTGCCACCAGCCGCGCGCCGTCGTGGCTCCGCCGTCGAGGTAGTCGGCGGAGCAGGCGGTCCCCTCCGGGAGGATGCCGCCGGTCGAGCATTGGCCGGCCGCGCTCGCGACGCCGCCGATCGTCACGTCGACCGGCATGAACGTATCGGCGGCGTCGATCGCGCCGTTCCCGTTGGTGTCGAGCGCCTGGCCGAACTGGGGGTGGCCGCATCCCGCCTTCCAGCGGACGAGCCAGACCTTCCGGCTCGGGTAGCCCCCGTCGATCGGGGTGACGACCGGGTCCGGGTCGCTCGCCTGGACGCCGGTGTCTTTCGTCGCCGGTCCACTGCAATCGGCCGGCTCGGCGGGCCAGCCCGTGAGATCGACGCGCGAGAGCCCCTCGGTCACGTAGGCCCGGTGGCCAGAACCCTGCCAGGCGGTGACCAGCCCCTTCATCGAGGGGATCGACGTGTGGCAGCCGATGCAGGCCGTGCTGCCGACGTAGGTCGCCGTGTTGGAGGGTCTCCCGGACAGCGTGACCTCGACCCCGCTCGTCGTGCCGCCGGAGGTCACGTGGAGCGCCGCGAGGGTCTCGCCGGGGAGCCAGCCGGCGGCCGAGGCCTCGATGAACACGGGGCCCGCGGGAACGTTCGTGATCGTGTACGTGCCGTCCGACGCGGTCGTGGCGCATCGGCGGGCGCCACCGTCGGTCGCGCTCTCCTCGACGCAGGCCGAGGCCCCGGGCATGGGGCTCGACGCGGCCGGGACGCCCTTGCGGACGTACACCGTCCCGGAGATCGTTCCCGCGGAGCCGCCGGCGTCCCCGTTCGCCGCCGCCGGGCCCTTCGGCCCGGTGGAACCTCCGCAGCCACCGAGGATCCAGAACGCCGTCGCCCCCATCACTCCGAGAAGGTGCTTCATGTGTGCCTCCCGATCGCGATCGAAGGATGGGCTGACCATGGAGAAACCGCGAGCCTCACAGAGGGGGCCCATCCTCTCCTGAACGGGCGGCGAGGCTTTCACGTTGCAAAGGGAGGCCCACCCGGACGCGGGATTCAGCCGGGCCCGGCGGCGGTTGATGTTCTTGGAGAGTGTGGTAGGCTGTGAGGCCGCTTCGGGCGCGAGACGCCCGCAGGGAGAGCCCATGCGCTTGCGCAAAGCCCTGTTCGTCCTTCCGAACCTCTTCACGGTCTCATCGATCTTCTGCGGTCTCTACGCGCTGTCGCTCGCCGCGTCGGACCGGGAGGGGGCGTTCTACCAGGCGGCGATCGCGATCCTGTTCGCCGTCATCTTCGACGCGGTCGACGGGCGGGTGGCGCGGCTGACGAAGACGCAGAGCGAGTTCGGGATGCAGCTCGACAGCCTGGCGGACGTGGTGAGCTTCGGGGCCGCCCCCGCGCTGCTGCTGTACCGGTGGGCCCTCGCGCCGCTCGGCTTCCCGGGTCTCTTCGTGGCGTTCCTCTTCGTCGCCTGCGGCGCGCTCCGGCTCGCCCGCTTTAACGTGCTCGCGAACCGCCGCCCGACGCCCGGCTTCTTCGTCGGCCTTCCCATCCCCGCGGCGGCCGGCGTCGTCGTGGCGCTCGTCCTCTCGCACGGCGTCGCGGGCGGTGCTCCGCCCGCCTGGCCGGTGGCGATGCTCGCTCTCGTCGTCTCCGCCCTCATGGTCTCCAACGTGCGGTACCGCACCTTCAAGACCGTCCGGCTCACGCGCCGCCGGACCGCGCTGCTCTTCCTGGCGATGGGGGCGGTGATCGTCTCGGCGGCGGAGTTCCAGCCGGCCGTCGTGGTCGCCGCGCTGATCATGGCCTACGTGGCCTCCGGCCTCGCCGAGGGCGTCGTCGTCTTCGGGCGCCGTCGCGTCGAACGGCGGAGGGCGCGCATCGCCCTCACGGCGCTCGGCGACGAGACGGTGGAGAGCGACGAAGACGACGAAGACGACGACGACTTCGCCTGAGCGGCGGGGTGCGGGCGGCGCGACGCTGTCCCACTCGCTCGCCCGCCTGCTCGTCCCTCACGGCGCCACGGTCGCGCTCGCCGAGTCGCTGACCGGGGGCCTCGCGGCCGCGCTCCTCGCCGCCGATCCTGGCGCGAGCGGCTGGCTGCGCCTCTCGATCGTCGCCTACACGGAGGACGCCAAGCGCGAGGTCCTGGGGGTCCCGGCCGACCTGCTCGCGGCCCACGGCGCGGTGAGCGGCCCCGTGGCCGCGTCGATGGCGCAGCGGGCGAGGCTCCTCGGCCGTGCCACCTTCGGGCTCTCGTGCACGGGCCTCGCCGGTCCAGGGACCGCGGGCTCGGCCGAACCCATCGGAACGGTCTTCACCGCGGTCGCGGCCAAGGGCGTCACGCGCGTCACCCGCCATCGTTTCCCTGGAGACCGCGGCCGCGTCCAGCGGCTCGCCGCCCGCGCCACGGCCGAGGGGCTGCGCCGCTTTCTCATCGACGAACTCTCGTGGTAAGCGTTCGCGGCTGAACCGATCCCGCGGCGTGAGCGGGTCGCCCAAGATGAAAGCGGACGCCAACAAGTCGCGAGAGCCCCGGATCGCGCCGGCGCCCACCCGGGAGCCGGGTCCCGCGCCGGTCGCTGCGCCCGGCGCCGGCGCCGGATGGCGGCTGCCGCTCGCCCTCTTCGCCGGGAGCTTCCTCGTCCTCGCGATCTTCTCCGGCAGCCGCATCTTCCACCAGTCGGGCGCCCCCCACTTCATCTACCAGGCCGAGGCGTTCCTCCACGGCCAGGCCGCCCTCACGGCAGCCCCCCCCGATCTGAACGACTGGGCGCGCAACGGCTCCCACTGGTACGTGAGCTTCCCGCCCTTCCCGGCGCTGCTCATGGTCCCCTTCGTCGCCGTCGCCGGCTTCCAGTTCAACGACGTCTTCTTCACCCTGGTGCTCGCCGCGGCGAACGTCGCGCTCTTCTTCCTCTTCCTGCGCCGCCTCTCCGCCTGCGGGGACAGCGCCCGGAGCGAGCGGGAGAACGCGATCCTCGCCCTCCTCTTCGCCTTCGGGACCCTCGCCTTCTACTGCTCCATCCGCGGCGAGGTCTGGTTCACCGCGGAGGTGGTGGGCGTCACACTGACCTGCCTCTACCTGATCGCGGCCCACCGGGCGGCCCACCCCGCGCTCGCCGGCCTCGCCCTCGGCTGCGCGGCGATCACCCGGGCGCCGCTCGCCTTCTCCGGAATCTACTTCCTGCTCGAGGTGCTCGCCCCGGACGGCGTGTTCGACCGGGCGCCCCTCGCCGGCCGGCTCCAGGCCGGCGCCGGCAAGCTCGCGATCTTCGCCGGCCTGGCCGCGGTCGCGATCCTCCCCGCGCTCTGGATGAACGAGGTCCGCTTCGGCAGCCCCTTCGAGTTCGGCCACCGCTTCCTCTTCGACAACCGGGTCAACGGAGACGTCGCCCGCTGGGGGCTCTTCAACTACCACTACCTGGAGCGCAACCTCCACGCCGCCTTCACCCGGCTGCCGATCCTCATCTGGCCCTCCGGGCAGGCGCCCCACCTCTCGTTCGACGCCGCCGGGATGAGCCTCTTCGTCACGACCCCGCTCTTCTTTCTCCTGCTCTGGCCGGTCGTCCGGCCGCGGCTCCACCGCCTCCTCTGGTTGACCACCGCGGCCGTGAGCCTACCCGGCTTCTTCTACCAGAACACCGGCTGGCGGCAGTTCGGATTCCGCTTCAGCCTCGACTACACGCCCTACCTGATCGCGCTCGTCGCGATCGGCGGGCGGAGGATGGGCCGCGTCTTCTGGGCCCTCGCGCTCGCCGGCGTCGCCGTGAACGTGTGGGGCGCGCTCGCCTTCTAGGAGGCTCGTGTGAAATGGGTGCCGTCACGAGGAAACCGAGGCCGAGGCGAGACGGGCGCCCGCGGAGTGAGCAGCGTCAAACGTACTCTTTGCAGTCCGTTTTGTAGCGATGCGACGAGGCCGCCCGTCGCAGCGAAGGGATCGGCTTTCGCAGCAGGCAGCCATTTCACACCAGCCTCCTAGGAGGAGGACCCCGTGAGCCCGAAGAAGAAGCCGCGCGCGGCGCCCAAGAAGAAGCTCTTCGTCGCCCTCGCCGGCAACATCGGCGCCGGCAAGACGACCGCGGCGAAGCTCATCAGCCAGTCCTTCGGCTTCGAGCTGTTCGACGAGCCGGTCATCGACAACCGTTTCCTCGCCTCCTACTACGCCGACATGCGGCGCTGGTCCTTCACCCTCCAGCTCGAGTTCCTCCTCCGGCGCGTCGAGCACCACGAGCTGATCCGGACGGTCGAGAAGTCGTGCGTCCAGGACCGCACCCTCTACGAGGACCCCGAGATCTTCGCCAAGTACCTGCACGGCCTCGGCCACATGGGCGACTCCGAGCTCCAGCTCTACCTCGAGTATTTCCAGCGTCTCTCGCGCGACATCCACCAGCCGGACAAGGTCATCTGCTTCGACGTCCCCGACGTCTCGGTGCTCCTGCGCCGCATCAAGAGCCGCGGCCGCGAGGAGGAGAAGGGCATCCAGAGCCAGTTCCTGCGGGGCCTCAACGGCTACTACGCGACCTTCCCCATGGTCCTGCGCAGCAAGTACGGCATGGACTGCCTGACGTTGGACGTGACCCGGTTGGACATCCGCTCCGGCGAGGGGCGCGAGGAGCTCCTCGACCGTGTGTCGGGCTTCTTCGCGCGGTGAACGGCGACAAGCCCCCGGGGGACGCCGCGCTCACGCGCGCTCGACCGCGCGCTTCCAGCGATCGAGCAGGGCCGCGCGCGCCGCCGGTTCCAGGCGGGGCGTGAAGCGCTTGTCGATCCGGTGGGCCTTGGCGACCTCGTCCCGGCTCTTCCAGAGGCCGGTGGCGAGGCCCGCGAGGAACGCCGCGCCGAGGGCGGTGCTCTCGATCATCTTCGGCCGCTCGACGGGGACCCCGAGCACGTCCGCCTGGATCTGCATGAGCAGGTTGTTGCCACAGGCGCCCCCGTCCACCCGGAGCGCAGAGAGCGGGCGGCCGCTGTCCGCGCTCATCGCGATCGCGAGGTCGTGGATCTGGAGCGCCATCCCCTCCAGCACCGCGCGGGCCAGGTGCGCGGCGGTCGTCCCCCGGTCGATCCCGGTGATGAGCCCCCGGGCCTCCGGCCGCCAGTGGGGCGCGCCGAGCCCGGCGAGCGCGGGGACGAACGTGACGCCCCCGGTGTCCCTGACCTTGCGGGCAAGCGGCTCGATCTCGGCCGCGCTCTCGATGATCCCGAGCCCGTCCCGCAGCCACTGCACGGCCGCCCCGGCGACGAAGGCGCTCCCCTCGAGCGCGTAGGCCACCTCGGGGCCGACCCGCCAGGCGACGGTCGTGAGCAGGCCGCTCCTGGAAACGGCCGGCGTCCCGCCGGTGTTGACGAGGAGGAACGCCCCGGTGCCGTACGTGCACTTGCTCTCGCCGGGGGAGAAGCACGCCTGTCCGAAGAGCGCCGCCTGCTGATCGCCTGCCATCCCCGCGATCGGGATGCCGTCCGGCAGCACCGACAGGCCGCGGGTCTTGCCCAGGAGCTCCGAAGAGCCGCACACCTCGGGCAGGACGATCTCCGGGACCCCCAGGATCCGGCAGAGATCTTCGTCCCAGGCGAGCCGGCCGATGTCGAAGAGGAGGGTCCTGCTCGCGTTCGTCACGTCGGTCGCGTGGACCCGTCCCCCGGTGAGGCGGAAGAGGAGGAAGCTGTCGATCGTGCCGAAGCCGATCTCGCCCTTCTCCGCCCGCTCCCGCGCGTGCTCCACGTTCGAGAGGAGCCAGGCGAGCTTCGTCCCCGAGAAGTAGGGATCCAGGACGAGGCCGGTCCGCTCGCGGAAGAGCGGCTCATGGCCGGCCTCGCGCAGCTTCGTGCAGGCGTCCGCGGTGCGCCGATCCTGCCAGACGATCGCGTTGTGGAGCGGCCGGCCGCCGTCGCGCTCCCAGAGGCAGGTGGTCTCGCGCTGGTTGGTGATCCCGATGGCGGAGATCTCGGCCGGCCGGACGCCCGAGAGGCGCAGCGCCTCGGCGATCGTCCGGTTCACCGACCCCCAGATGTCCTCGAGGTCGTGCTCGACCCAGCCCGGCCGCGGGAAGATCTGCCGGATCTCCTGGTTGACCCGCGCCTTGATGGAGAGCCGCCGGTCGAGCACGAGCACGGTCGTCCCCGTCGTGCCCTGATCGATCGAAAGCACGTAACCGCGAGCGTCCATCGCCCCCCAGTCTACACGCTCGCCCGGCCGGCCGTCGAACGGAAGCGAGGCGGGCGAGGGGATGGAGCCGGACGGTCGGGATGGAACCGGCGGCGCCGGTCCAGTTGCTGCCTCGTGACGAGTGGCCTGCGGCGGGCGCCCCGCGGGAACGCCGGCGAACGGCCCTTGCTCCTGGAACTCCCCCCACTCTGCCGCCCGCGATCGATGTCCATGGGACGGTCCGGCGCGCGGCAGGGGCAAGCGCGAGCGGCGGTCCGGCACGGTTGGGGGTAAACAGCGTGCCAGGGGCGCGGGCAGGCGCCCGGGAGCGTCGGGGCGTGCGGGCCGGCGGCGCTTCATCGAGGACGGCTGCGGCCTCGTGCTCGAAGAGGAAGGCGCTCGGCTCGATGGACTCCCTCCCGTCCTGGATGGGAGGCAGGCTCGGGCGGATGGCCCGGGGTTCATCCTCGATGGAGGCAAAGGAGCAGCGGCTGGGCGAGGGTTCATCCGGCTGGTGCGAGGGTTCATTCGGCTGGGAAGGAAACTCATCCAACATGGAAGGAGGCGCAGCCTCCATGAAAACACGATCCTCCGGCTGGAACGTGACTTCATGGTCCATGAATGGAGCGACCTCAGCGATGAAAGCCCATTCATCGCCGATGAATCCGTTTTCATGCGGGTGATCTCCAGCTCGAGGGAGGATGAACGAACCGATCAGCCGCAGGACCCTGCTGATCAGCCGGATGAACGGACCGATCAGGTCCATGACCTTGGGTGATCCGCCGGATGGGGGGCCGAACGGGCGCATGCGCCCCGCGATCTCGGGTCGCGGGCGCGCGACGAGGTCCCTGGCCGCGTGATCGCGGAGGCTCGTCGGCCCGGCGGTCCTCCGACCCGCTTATCCCTTTTCGACGAACCCGAGCGAGAGCAGCGCGACGAGCGTCGCGTAGAGCGCGTTCTCGGGCCGCCCGGCCGCGGCGACGATGGCGCCGGCCGTCTTCTTCCCGTCGAGGCTCGCGAGGAGCTGCGCCTCCCACGGTTCGAGTGTGATCTGGGTGAGCTGGTACGGCGGCCCCTGCGCGGGACGGAGGCGATCGCCCGGCTGCACGATCCGGTGGAGCCGCTCGGGGCGATAGAGCTTCCTGACGGCGCGCAGGATGAGCGTCGCGGGCGGCAGGTCGAGCTTGATGGCCCGCGGCGTCGCCCGGTCCCGGAAGGTCATCTGGAAGCTCCCCTCTTCCCAGGCGAAGAGGCTGTAAATGATCGCTTTGACCTGCTGGCCGAGGTAGTAGAGCTTCTCGGTCTCCTCTAGGAGCCCCATCTCGATCAGCACGTCCCCCGTGCGGCGGCCGGTCTCGCGAGCCTTGTCCAGGACCGAGACGAGCTGGTCGTCGCGCAGCCTCCCCACGCGGGCGAGGAACTGGCCGAAGCGGTCGGCGGCCACGTTGGAGAGGGCGAAGACGGGCTGGCCGCGCTCGAAGAAGATGATCTTGCGGGCCCGGCGGCGGGCGAGCAGCAGCTCGCCGGTCTCCTTGGCCTGGTAGAACGCGGTGACAAGCGAGGGCAGGTTGTCGGAGAGCGCGCCGGATCGCCCGGGCGGGGAGACGACCAGCGCTTCGGGCGGCGGAGGCGGCGGGGCGCGTCGCGGCGGGCGGCGAGATGGCTGGGCGGTGAGCGCGGCCCCCTCGATCGTCTCGGACGCTCCCCTGGGTTTTTGCAGGGCGACGCGGCCGGTCAGCTCGATGCGCGCGCTCTCGCCGGTCGCCTCGTCGTCCACGGGGATGTCGCCGGGCTCTGGACCGGGCGCGACCGTGACCGGCGGCGGCCGCGCCGGCTCGACCACCTTCCGGATGGCGTCGAGGAGCGCCGCGGCCTCGAAGGGCTTCTCGAACCAGCCGAGCGCGTCGTAGCGGGCCTTCGCCGCGAGCGCGTGGTGCCCTCCCTTGAAGACGCCGGTCAGGAAGATGACCGGCACGGAGAGCTCCTTGCGGCAGACGGCCGCGACCTCGTAGCCCATGATGTCCGGCAGGAGGACGTCGAGCAGCGCGAGGGCGGGCCGTTCGATGCGCGCCCGCTCGATGGCCGGCTTCCCCCGGGTGAACGCCATCGGCGTGTAGCCCGCCTCCTCGAGCATCGCGGACAGGAGCGCGAGCAGTTCGCCGTTGTCGTCGACGACGAGGATCTTCGGGCCGGCCATCGGTCGCTCTGGATTCTATCACGGCGCGCGGTACGTCCGCTCCACCCAGGCCAGCTCCTGCTCCTGCGCAGGCCCCGCGGCGGGGCCGAGCGAGGCGAGCAGGACGAGGCCGAGGGCGGCCGTGCCGGCGGCGGCGAGGCGCGCGCCGCGACCGGAGCTCGCGCGCAGCACCCGGAAGAGCACGGCGGCGAAGGCGGCGAAGTAGAGGATCCAGCTCCAGGGGGAGAGACCGGCGAAGAGGCCGAGGGCGGTCCGCGGCAGGTAGCCGCCCCGGAGGAGGGGCAAGGTGAGCTGGGAGAAGCCGTTCGTGAAGACCTCGGGGTAGTGGGGGTAGGTGGCGGTGGCCAGTCCCGTCACGAGCATGGACAGCAGGGCCGCGCCGGTGGCGAGCCCTTCCCAGGCCGCGCCCGCCCCCCTCGCGCGGGCGTACGCGACGCCGGCGGGCAGGGCGAGGAAGGCGGCGAGCGGCGCCAGGTGGCGCGGACCGACCGTCCAGCCCCAGGCCTCGTAGATGAAAGAGGCCGTGAAGAGCGAGTAGAGGCCCAGGAGGACGGCCAGGACGATCGCCGGGGCGCGACGGCGGCGCCAGAGGAGGGCGATGCCGGCGACGCCCAGGATCAGGAACGGCGAGAAGACGAAGAGGCCGCGCGCGGGGGAGAAGAAGCTGCCGGCGAGGCCGCGGAGGGTGGGGGTCGTGACCCCCATGAAGCCCTGGTCGTGCCAGGCCTGGAATTGCCGGTTCACGTTGTGCCGGTATCCGAGATCGAAGAAGCCGCCGTAGGCGATCCGGTGGTAGAAGAGCAGCGCGATCTGGGGCGGCAGCGAGGCGAGGCCGAAGGAGAGGGCCGACGCGAGTTTGCGGCGCATCGCGAAGAGCGCGTAGAGGCCGAGGGGCAAGGCGGCGAGGGCGGCGGTGTACTCGACGAGGACGGCGCCGCCGGCCATCACGCCCGCCCAGGCCGCTGGGGCGAGCCGGTCCTCCTCGCGGGCGGTCTCCAAGGCGAGGAACGCCCCGGCGAGGAGCGCCGCGCAGAGCTGGTGGCTGAAGAAGAGCAGGCCGTAGGTGTAGGCGAGGCTGCCAAGGCCGTAAGCGAGGATCGTCACGTCGGCCGCCTCCTCGGAGTCCGTCCAGGCGAGGATCTTCGCGCGGAGCGCCGCGAGCAGCAGGAGCGTCGGGAGCGCGCAGCAGGTCGCCCGCAGGAGCCAGAGGAGCACCTCGTTGCTCACCCGGTCCGCGCGCCAGAGGACGAGCGCCTTCGCCGCGGCGTAGACGGCCGCGCCGAGAAAGGAGATCCCGGGAGCCTTGTTCGGATAGTAGCGGCCACCGGCCTCGGCGAGGTCGCCCATCGGGCCGAAGCGGGCGAGCGGGCCGTTCACGGAGAGCGTGCCGTCGTCCACGATGGCCCGGACCTGGTAGAGCCGCGATCCCTCGTTGGGGCTGCGCAGGATCGGGAAGTAAGGGAAGGGGAAGAGGTAAAGGAACGCGAGCAGCGCGAGCAATCCCCGCCCGCGGAGGGCGATCGGTCGCGCCGATGGGGTCGCCGTCATCGCGCACCACTCTCGCGGCGGCGAAGGGCCGCTGTCAACCGGCGGTCAGCCCGTCTTATTCACGGTACGGCGTAGCGAGGCGTTCTTAGACCGCGAGCCGAGAAGGGCAAGCGAGAGCGACGACCGACGAGGCGTCGCGTAAAGCACCTCCCCCCGAAGTCGTTTGGAGGGTGGCAAGCCCCCCCTTCGGGAGGCGCGGGATCGGACGCCGCGGCAGCCGGACCGTGAATAAGACGGGGTCAGACTTGGGTTTCGCCCTCTCCCCGCCTACTCGCGGTCGGTCCGGCGCGGCCGGCGCTTCGGTGCTCGGCGGTTTTCGTCTCGACGTACTTCAGTACGTCTTCGACGAAAACCGCCTGTGCGTCGCG
>JAKAPL010000012.1 GCA_021807105.1 Myxococcales bacterium
CGATCGATCGATGTCACGAGACAAACGATCGAGCAGCCGCGACCCATCGTCGAAGAGCGCCGACAAGAGATCGATCAGAGCTCGCGATCGATCGATGTCACGGGACAAACGATCGAGCAGCCGCGACAAATCGTCGATCACGCGGTCTCTTTGGTCGGTTGCAAGCTCTCATCGGCCGATCACGCGGTCTCCTCGGTCGAGTGCAAGCTCTCATTTGTCGATTGCGCGGTCTCTTCGGTCGAGTGCAAGCTCTCATTTGTCGATTGCGCGGTCTCTTCGGTCGATTGCACGGTCTCTTTGGTCGAGTGCAAGCTCTCATTTGTCGATTGCACGGTCTCTTTGGTCGATCGCACGGTCTCCTCGGTCGAGTGCAAGGTCTCTTCGGTCGATCGCGCGGTCTACTTGGTCAAGTGCACGGTCTCCTCGGTCGAGTGCAAGCTCTCATTTGTCGATTGCACGGTCTCTTTGGTCGATTGCACGGTCTCTTTGGTCGATCGCACGGTCTCTTTGGTCGATTGCACGGTCTCTTTGGTCGATTGCACGGTCTCCTCGGTCGAGTGCAAGGTCTCTTCGGTCGATCGCGCGGTCTACTTGGTCAAGTGCGCGGTCTCCTTGGTCGAGTGCGCGGTCTCCTCGGTCGAGTGCGTGGTCTCCTTGGTCAAGTGCAAGGTCTCTTTGGTCGAGTGCAAGGTCTACTTGGCCGAGTGCGCGGTCTACTTGGTCGATCCTCCCACCTCCGCCGATCTCTGTCCCCGACGACACCCCCGCGGTCGCCCCTCGAGACCCTCGCGTGTCCAGAATTTGGACGATCGTCCGTCCCCACCCCTACAACGACATGGGGGGGGGTGCTCGCTCCTTCCTCCTGCGGCGTGCTTTACGCACGCCTCGTCGGTCGTCGCTCTCGCTTGCCCTTCTCGGCTGCGGTCTCGAACGCCTCGCTACGCCGTACCGTGAATTAGACGGGCTGAGCGACGTACTTGCGGGCAAACTCGCTCTGGTACTCGTACCCTTCGAATCCAGACCTCCTGACCTACCCATCGTGTGCGATGAGCATCTCGTCCGAGAGGTCGACCGCCGTGAAGATCCCTTCGCCGCCGAGGGCGTCGAGCACGGGCAGCGTGTAGTAGCCGGTCCCGGCGCCGAGGTCGACGTAGCGCATCCCCTTCCACGGCGCGAGGGCTGCGAGGAACGCGGCGGGCGGGAAGCGCTCGATCCGCTCGGGCGAGAAGAGCAGGTGGCGGCGGGCGGCGTCGAAGACCTTGCCGTGGGCGTGGGGGTGGGGCATGGACGGCTCTCCGGAGGGGGTCGATCGTGGGAGCCGCGGGGCGCGGAAACGTTGCCGAGAACCGTCTCCGACCGTCCGGGGCTCTGACGAGCATACCGCCAAAGGAGACGCGCCATGGAAAAGAAAGCTGGATGTGAGGGCGGCTGGGACCGTGGAATCCGGTTGCTCGTGGGTCTTGGACTGCTCGCGCTGGTCTTCGTCGGGCCGCGCACGCCGTGGGGCTGGCTGGGCCTCGTCCCGCTCGTCACCGGTCTGTGGGGCTTCTGCCCGCTCTACCGGCTGATCGGCGTCTCGACCTGCCCCGCGCCGAAGAGGACGTGATCCACGCCGTTGTTGCGGCCGGCGCCCCCAGTGGGGTAATTCCCGCCGGGTGAGCGACGACCGCGACGACGACCTCCTGGAAGCCGCCCGCCGCGGCGACCGTTCGGCCCTCGAGACGCTGCTGCAGCGGTACGAGGCCCAGATCCTCCGCTTCGGCCGCAAGATGTGCGGCAACGTCGACGACGCCCAGGACGTCCTTCAGGAGACCCTGATCGCGATGGCGCGCTCGGTGCGGGACTTCCGCGGCGCCTCGTCGATGTCGACCTGGGCCTAGACGATCGCCCGGAGCTTCTGCATCAAGAAGCGACGCCGCAGCAAGTTCGCCCCGCCCGAGGAGAAGTCGATCGACGAGGCGGCGACGCGCGCGGCGCTGCCGCCCGACGCGGCGCCCGGTCCCGAGGAGCGACTCGCCGGCAAGGAGCTCCAGCGCGCCCCCGAATCCAGACCTCCTGACCTACCCATCGTGTAATGTGTCCGCTTCCACGTTCGGCATCGGGGCCTCGGCCATCTCGTAGTGCAGGATCTTGTCCGTCCCAGGGAAGGGCGGCGCGTCGGCATTGAGGGCCTGGCAGATGGTGGCAATCGCCCGAGAGCGATGCGGGGAGCTGAGCGGCGCGAGGGTCACGCGAAGGCGGTGGTCGGTGGGCGCGAGCGCGGCAGCCGACTGGAGGGCAGTCTGGACGAGGGTTCGCCCCTCGTCCTCGACGCGGGCGTATTCGTCGCGGAGGAGACCGAGCAAGTCGCTCTCGATCTGGTAGGCGACCATCTTGAGGACGGTCGTCAGGTGCTTCCGTTCGGCGGCGAGTTTGACGACAGGCCTGCCGCCGAGGGCCTCGACCACGGGGACACGCTCGGGGAGGGCGGCGCGCTGCTGCCGGAGTGCCGCGATTCGTTGGGTGGCCTTGCGGAGGGCGTTGCCGATCTTGCCATGGGCGATCTTGAAGCCTCGCGCCGTCGGGCGCTTGGCTTCAGGGTTGTCGAGCGCCGCGCGGCCGTACTTCTGGGCGAGCTTCGTCTCCTCGGCGCGTGCGGCCTTGAGCTGGGTGTCGAGGTCGCGACGAGCCGGATTCGGGACGGTTCGGGTCGGATCGTCGGGCTCGACGGCGTGCTCAGCCAGCGCGTCGATTTCGAACTCGTCGCGCATGTACTTGAAGAAGTTCTCCTGCCGCCAGCGCTCGAACATGCGGTAGGCGACCTCGACTGTCTCGAGGTCGAGCCGGCTCGTGAGGATCGTCGTCTGGTGGCCATCGTCACAGAGCCTCGTCACTTGCCGCAGGCGGAGGTGACCCTGGAGGAGCGGGACTCGCTTGTCGTGCATGCGGTACTTGACCGCGCGTCCATCGATCCGAGCCCGGTGTATGCGGAACAGCTTCTTCGGGATCTCCTCGACGCGCCCCTTTCGATAGGTGAGCACGTCGAAACCAAGCGCGAGGAACTCGCGTGAACAGCTTTGGGGACCAGCCGCCTCGGTCGAAGACGATCGTCGGCCGTCGCTTCTTCCCGACGATCGCGCGTATGTCTGGCGCGAGGGTAAGGAGCATCTTGACCATGCCCGCGTTCGCCTCGGCGGTGACCACGAAGAGAGGATCGCCGTGCTTGTCGTTGACGTAATAGTCCGTCGTACCCGGGACGGCGAGCCGTAGCTGTGCGACGTGCGCCTTCGGAATCTTGTGCTTCCCATGGTAGACGCGGACGTGGCCGTCCACGTAGAGGAAGCCGAGCATGCGACCGCGCTGGGCGACTCGGCGCCGGGCGAGATCGCACCCGAGTTGCTCCGCGCCGCCCTGACTTGCGAGAAGGGCGAGCTTCTTGCGGAGCGTCTTCACCTCGAAGACGCGGTCGAGCCCGAGGATCCTTCCGAGATCCGGGGGTGCATGCTCCTTGAGCGCCTCCGGACGCTTGATCCTGAGCAGGGCCAGGAGCACGAACGCGACCACGGTTGTGCGCAGGCCGTAGAGCGCGGGGGCGAGAGCTCGCTCGCCGTAGACGGCGCGAGCGGCCTCGACCACGCCGCTCTCGACGAGACCCGGGATTGCGAGCAGGACACCGGCGCGCGGTACGTTCGCAGCCGGCGCGAAGATAGGCGTCGCGTCGTCCAGGAGGCCGAGGCGTGCGAAGAGACGATCGCCGCTCCGGTCGAGCGGGTCCAGGGCGACGCTTGGCGTCGGATGGATGGTCTCGGTGGCAGATGCGGACGGCATCGGTGAGGGCGCGGTCAGTTCGGCCGGCGAAGCTTCGGCGGCAGCTTCACTCTCGAACAGATCCCGCTGCAGGTTCGGTGCGATCCACCCAGACCGCTTCAGCCGCTTTCGCACCGCCGTCTCGCTAATCCCGAGACGCCGAGCGATCTCGCAGTTGCTGAGCCCCTCAGCCTTCATGCCGCGCGCGACCCGATCGCGCCGCCCGCCGGGCTTCCCGCGAGGCCGCACCCCTACAGGGCGTCCCGCTATCCGCCCGAGCGCTTCGATCCCGCCCTCGTCGAACCGCGCCTCATGGCGCCGGAGCGTGCGTGTGCTGCACCCGAAGGCGCGCGCCACATCGTTCTGGTCGGCGAACTTCGCTTCGATAAGGTTCAGCATGGCGTATGCCTCGGCCGCGCGGTCGCCGACGGCGTAGTGGTGCACCGGAAGACCCGCGACGATGACCACGCGCTGCCCGGCGTGCGTGCGGACCGCAACACAGTCGTTGACGACGACGGCCTCCTGATCGTCTCGGGGTCGTGCTGCGAACAGCTCGCGCTGCGACGGCGCCTCGGTGCTCGCGGTCATGGCCGCCATCGAACCGCAACGCCCGCACGAGGCCGAGCCCAAAAGCGGACAGGTTCTGGGTTCGAGCTCCGCTGCCGAAAATCCCAGGAATCGCGCGGCCCCAGGCCGTCGCCGTCAGAAAAGCGGACACATTATAGGTTCGACCCTCCGCTGAGCCGACCCGCCTCGCTACAGAGATCGCGCGCAGTAGGTCAGGAGGTCTGGAATCCCGACTGCATCAGCGCCTCCTGCACCTGGTCGCTCCTTGAGGATCTCGTGAAGCGCGCTCGGCATGGCTGCTTAAGCAGGGACGCAGAGCTCATGCCAGAGCTCGGCTGCCGGACCGTGAATAAGACGGGTTGAGCTGTACTTGCATGGCCTGGCGCGCGGCGACTTCGAGCTCGCGCCACGCGCGAGGGCGACCAGGTGCTCCTCGCGCTGACCAGCGGCCAGCGCGAGAGCGCGGAGGGCCCAGCGAGCCGAAGATCCCCTATCCGAACCGCCGCATCTGGACGTTCATGACGAGCCCGACGGCGAGCAACAGGGTCAGGAGGCTCGACCCGCCGTAGCTCATCAGGGGGAGGGTGACCCCGACGATCGGCAGGAGGCCGCTGACCATGCCAATGTTGATGAAGACATGCCAGGCGACGAGGCCGGCGACGCCCGCGGCGAGGTAGCTGCCGAAGCGATCCCGGGCGACGCCCGCCACCCAGAGCGCCCAGAGGACCAGGGCGAGGTAGAGGAGCACGAGGAGCGCGCAGGCGATGAAGCCGTGTTCCTCGGCCCAGACCGAGAAGATGAAGTCCGTGTGCTGCTCGGGCAGGAACGAGAGCTGCGTCTGCGTGCCCTGGCCCCAGCCCTTGCCCGTCACCCGGCCGCTGCCAACCGCGATGATCGACTGCGCCGCGTGGTAGCCGGCGCCGAGCGAGTCGCCCGCGGGGTTCAGGAACGTCTCGATCCGCCGCTTCTGGTATCCCTTGAGGAAGTGCTGCCAGGCGCCGCCGGCCGCCGTGACGCCGGCGAGGGCCAAGATCACGAGCGTCGTCCGGCGAATCCCGGCGAAGACGCAGAGCGTGAGCCCGACGGCCGCGACGATGAGCGCGGTGCCGAGATCCGGCTGCTTCACGACGAGCGCCACCGGCAGGAGGATCAACGCGAAGGGGAGCAGGAGCTGGTGCAGCCGCAGCCCGCGCCGGGGCGGGGGCGACTCGTGGAAGTGGCGGGCGAGGACGAGGAGCACGGCGAGCTTGGCCAGCTCGGACGGCTGGAGGTGGACGGGCCCCACGTCGAGCCAGCGGCGGGCACCCATGATCGTCCGCCCGTGCACGGCGACGGCGAGGAGCAGGAGGATCACCACGGCGTACGCCGGGTAGGCGAGCCACGCCAGGTGCCGATAGTCCCAGAGCGCGAAGAGCAGCACGGCCGCGAGCCCCCCGGCGAACCAGAGGAGCTGCGAGAGCCAGAGGCTGCCCTGCACGTTGCGAGACGCCGAGGCTAGGTTCCAGACGCCCAGCCCCGTGATCGCGCACGTGAGCAGGAGGGGGCTCAGCGGGAAGCGCGCGAAGAGCCGGCGGCGGGTGGGCGCGGTCAGCTCCACCGCGGCTCCCTTCGGTCCGCGAGCCGGGTCCGGGCGAGCGGCGGATCGCCAGGGGAGGCAGACCGGCGGGCGGGCGTGGCCCGCCGCACCCGAGCCGCTCCCCGTCCTCCTGTCTTCCCGAGAGCCCAGGCTCCCGCCTTCCGGCGAGGCGGCCGTGGAGGCATCGCGCCCACCTCCTTCTTGCCCGGGGGCGCGGGCGGCGCCTGGTCGTCGTGGGACGGCCTCGCCGGCGGCGGCAGCGGCTCAGGGTCCGCCTGGTCCTGCTTCTTCTCCTCGAAGAAGGCCTGGATGACCGCCATCGCCGTCGGCGCCGCGGCGCTCCCGCCGTGGCCGGCGTGCTCGTTGAGGACCGCGACGGCGATCTGCGGGTCCTGGGCCGGCGCGAACGCCACGAACCAGCCGTGGTCGTTGCGCCAGTAATCGAGCTTCGCGTGCAGGTCCGCGCCGTAGGCCACGACCGCCGCGGTCCCCGTCTTGCCCGCGACGACCACGTCCGGCAGCCGGTGCGGGTACGCCGTCCCGCCGGGTTCGTTGACCACGCCGGTCAGGCCGTCCACGACCACCGCCAGATCCTTCGGGTCGATGGAGAGCTTCGCGTGGATCCGGGGCTCGAAGAGCTGGATCGTCTTGCCCTCGGGGTCCTCGATCCGCCGGACGACCTGCGGCCTCCAGAGCGTCCCGCCGTTGCCGACGGCCGCGTAGGCGAGCGCGAGCTGGAGCGGGGTCACGTTCACGTCGCCCTGCCCGATGGCCGCGTTGAGCGCGAAGCCACGCTGGTAGCCGCCCGGCGTCACGCGGTCGTGCCACGCCTCGTCGGGGATGACGCCCGGGCTCTCGGTGTCGAGCCCGATCCCGGTGGGGTTGCCGAGCCCGAGCAGGCGCGCCTCGGCCGCGATCCGATCCAGGCCCAGCCGGTCGCCGACCCAATAAAAGAACGTGTCGCACGAGTGGACGATCGCGCGATGCAGGTCCACCAGCCCGTGTCCCTGGTCCTTCCAGCAGCGCCACCGGCGCCGGCCGAGCGTGTAGCCGCCCGTGCAGACGGTGTGGCTCGCGGGCGTGATGACGTGGTAGCGCAGTCCGGCGAGCGCGGTCACCGTCTTGAAGGTCGAGCCGGGGTGGTACTGTCCCTGGAGCGGCCGGAACAGCTCGGGCTTGTAGGGGTCCGCGGCGAGCGCGGCGAGCTGGGCCCGGGTCACCCGGCCCGTCAGGAGGTTCCCGTCCAGCTCGGGGTGGGAGACGAGGGCGAGGACGAAGCCGGTCTGGGGGTCGAGCGCCACCACCGCCCCCGCCTTCCCCGGGAAGCTCTCTTCGGCCACCTTCTGGAGCCGCGCGTCGATCGAGAGGACGACATTGTCCCCCGGCCTCGGCAGCCGGATCCGGTCCGCCGCCGGTATGAGATCGGTTCGGCCGGGCAGCCGCCGTCCCTTGGCGTCCACGGCTACCCGCTCGGCGCCGTCCACGCCGCGCAGGTACGGCTCGAACGCCCGCTCGACGCCGCGCCGGCCGATGTAATCGCCCTCGTGGTAGTCCTTGCCCGCCGCCTGGAGCGCCGAAAGCTCCGCCGGGCCGACCTCGGAAAGGTAGCCGAGCAGGTGGCCCGCGAGCGTCCCGAGCCGGTAGGCGCGGTGCGGCGTCGGCACGAGGTCGACGCCGTCGAGCTCCGTCTTGCGCGCCTCGAACACGTCGACCGCGTCGCGGCCGATGTCCACCTCGACGAGGAACGGCTGGAAGCGCGAGAGTCCCCTGCTCGCCGCGAGTCGCTCGCGCACCCTCGCCTGCGTCTCGCCGTCGAGACCGAGGTAGGCTGACAGCCTCCCCACGACCTCGTCGCACTTCCTTCCGCAGAAGTAAGGGGTCAGGTAGAGATCGTAGGAGGGGCGGCTGTCCGCGAGGACCGTCCCGCGCCGGTCGAGCAGCAGCCCCCGGTCCGCCGGGATCTTCTGGTCCTTGACGAAATTGTTGACGGACCGCTCATAGTATTCCTTCCCCTGGGTGACCTGGAGCCGGTAGAGCCGGCCGAGCAGCAGGAGAAAGGCCGCGCCCACGAGCGCCCCGAAGAGGGCGAGGCGCGGCCAGAAGTCGCGGGCGGAGGTCCGTTCCGGGAGAGTTTCGACCAAGGATCACCGCCGCCGGCGGTTGCCCCGCCCCGGCCGCCGCCGCCGCCCCTCCGGGGCGCGCAGGAGCGCCGCGCCCGCGCCGAGCGGCCGCTCTTCCCGCCGCAGGGCGAGCGAGACCCGGCCGAGGAGGAGGAAGAGCGGCCCGCCGGCCGCCGCGGTCAGGGCGGCTCCCCAGAGGACGCCGCCCCAGACGACCGGAGGCTCCGGCCGTCCGACGGCGTAAAGAAGGATGCGGGCGAAGAGCGCCTCGACCAGCGACCCGAGGGCGCAGAGCGCCGCGAAGGAGGCAGCTCCCCGCACGTCCAACGCGCTCGCCCCGACGCGGGCGAGCACGAAGAGGACCATGGCGAGCAGGGTGAAGAGCCCCGGGTGGACCCAGTAGAGGAAGTCCGCGATCGTACCGCAAGCGAAGGCCCCGATCGCCCCCTCGATGACGCCCGCCGGCCCCACCGCGAGCCAGAGGACCGCGGCGAGCGGCACGTCCGCCCGCGCCGTGGCCAGGGCCCCGGCGGGCAGCGCTCCGAACAGCGGCAGCAGCGCCGCCTCGACGGGCAGGAGCAGCAGGCAGGCGGCGACGGCGGAGAGCGCGTTCGGCATCTACCGGCTCGCCGCCGGCGCATCCGGACCGGCACGCGTGCCCAGGACGATCATCACCTCTTCCAGCCGGCGCACATCGACCGCCGGCACGACCGACGCCCGCAGGAACATGCCCGAGCTGCTGCGGGCGAGGCTCGCGACCTTCCCGATCGGCAGCCCGGGAGGGAAGATGCCGTCCGTGCCGCTCGTCGCGAGCGCGTCGCCCTCCTCGATGTCGTCCGACCGGAGCGCGTAGTCGAGCCGGCAGCGGCCTTCGGCGCCCGTCCCGGAGACCGTCGCCCGCGCCCGGGAGCGTACGACGCGCGCCGCCACCGCGCTGTCCGGGTCCACGAGCAGCTCGACGTCCGCGGCGGAAGGGAAGACCGCGAGCACCCGCCCCACGATGCCGGACGGGGCGACGACCGCCATGTCGCGCCGTACGCCGCGGTCCTCTCCGGCGCCGACCCGGATCACGTGGGCCATCGCGCCCGGCGCGAGGCTGTCGCCGATGACCCGCGCGCCGAGGAGATCGAGCGGCTGCGCCCGGGCGAGGGAGAGCAGGTCGCGCAGCCGGGCGTTCTCCTCGGCGGCGGCGGAGAGACGCGCGTTCTCGACCTCGAGCGCGGCGATCCGCCGCTGGAGAACCACGTTCCGCTCGCGCACGTGGTGGAGGGCGAGGTACGACTGAACCAGGTCAATCGCGCCGCCCGCCGCCCCGACGACCGCCCGCTCGATCGGCGCCGTCAGGAAGACCACCGCCCGGTCGAGCCGGCTTCGCGGATCCGCTCGATCCCGCCGCGCGAGGAACGAGAGCACCGCCGCGGAGAGCAGCGCAAGGAGGGCCAAGACCTCGCGATACTTGCGCAGGAAACCCACGTCGCTCGCTCCGGCGGCCAGCCGCTCTCGACCCCGCTCGGATACTTGCATTGTCGCGTTGTTTCCCCTACGTAGTCAAGCCTTCAGCCGGGGAAAGGCAAGGACGAGATGCTCGACAACATGAGAACCGCCAGCGCCTCGACGGCGGGCAAGTTCGTGATGGCGTTCCTCTTCTCTCTGCTCGCCGTGGCCTTCGGCATCAGCTTCGGGCCCGGCTGGCGCGGGCTGACGGGCTCCGGTTCAGGCCCCCAGTGGGCCGCCAAGGTGAACGGGGAGACGATCGGCGTCCCGGAGTTCGAGCGCTACTATTGGCGGACCGTCCGGCGCTTCGGCGACATGGACCGCAACCTCATCGACCAGTACTTCCCCCGCTCGCGAGCCCTGGACGAGCTGATCGCCGATCGCCTGGTCGCGGCGGAGGCGCGCCGGCAGGGCGTCGCCGTCGGGGACCGGGAGCTGGCCGACGCGATCACGAAGAACGCCGCGTTCCAGGAGGATGGCAGGTTCTCCGAGCAGCGATACCGGCTCATGCTGGAGCGCTCCCTCGGCCTGACCGAGCAGGACTTCGAGAACGAGATGCGGCGGGGCATGCTCGTGGGCAAGATGTCCGCCCTCGTCCGGCAGACCGCCAAGGTCACCGACGGAGAGCTCGAACAACAGTTCCGCGACGACAATGAGAAGGTCTCGCTCGCCTTCGTCCGGTTCGCGCCCGCGTTCTACGCGAGCCAGGCCTCGCCTTCCGACGCGGAGGTCGGCGCGTTCATCAAGGATCACGCGGACCAGATCACCGCCGAGTACGGCAAGGAGACCTGGCGCTATCACCTCCCCCGGCGTGTGCAGGCGCGCCACCTGCTCTTCAGAGTCGCCGCGGCCACGGATGGAACGAAGGCGAAGGAGGCGGCCCTCGCCGCGCGCGCCCGTGCCGTCAAGGGCGAGGACTTCGGCGCGCTCGTCAAGAGCCTTTCGCAGGCCGGCGACGCGGCTTCGGGCGGCGAGCTCGGGGAGATCCGCGAGCACGACCGGCTCTTCGACCCAGCGCTCGAACAAGCCGCCCTCGCACTCGCCGAGGGCGAGGTGAGCGAGCCCGTTCGCAGCGCGCACGGCTGGGAGCTCGTCCAGGCGGAGAAGGTCCTCCCCGCCGAGAACAAGAGCCTCGATCAGGTCCGCGGCGACCTCGCCCGGGAGATGCTGACCCGGCAGCGCGAGGGGACTCTGGCCAAGGCCGCGGCCGAGGCCGCGCAGGCGAAGCTCGCCGCCGGGGCGAAGCTGTCGGATCTTTTCCCCCCCGCCGCGGGGCCCGTGGGTGACGAGCCGGCGAAGTTCGCGCCTCCGCCCGAGCATCCAGCGACCGAGACGACCGGGCTCTTTGCGCGCTCGGCCGTGGGCTACGTCCCGAAGATCGGCCAGAGCCTCCCGCTCCAGACCGCGGCCTTCGCGCTCGCGACTCCCGGGACGGCGGCGAAGCAGCCGTTCCAGGTCGGGGAGAACTGGGTCGTCGTCCAGCTCGCCGAGCACGACGCGCCGGACATGAAGGAGTTCGCGAAGAAGAAGGACGAGCTGCGGGAGAACGCGCAGCGCCAGGCCGAGATCGAGCTGATGGGGGGCTGGCGCAAGACGCTCCTCTCCCAGGCGGTGATCGAGCGAAACATGGCCCTCATCGCCCCGCAGAAGCCGCAGAGCTGAAGTCGGCAAGCTCCTGCGCAAGCGTGATCCTGCCCCCGCGCCGCCTCCCGGCTGGGTCGGGGGAAGGCCCATGGTCGTCCCGCTGGACCGGGCGGCGTGCGCGACGCCCGACTTGCCCTCGGCGGCGACTCCCTGCGCGGCCGCCCGCGGAGGTCTGCTCGACGGCTTCGCAGCGCGGCCCATCATCGCCACGACTCAATGCGCCAAGGGGCTGGCCGCAGTGCGGGAGGTGCGGCAAGTGGCACTTGCTACTGTCTGGCCGCCTTGACTCGACCGGCGGGGGCGGCGTAGGTACGGATGCATGCCTCCTTCGGTCTCCTCCGGCGGCGGGCGGACGGTCCTCGTGGCCGGCGCGGCCGGCTTCATCGGGTCGCACGTGGTCGAGCGTCTCCGGGCGGCGGGCCACGCGGTCCGCGCGATCGACCGGCCGGGAGCGGACCTCTCCGCCGCCCGCGCGGCGGGGGCGCAGGCGCTCTCCTTCGACCTCGGCGAGGCCGGGAAGCTGCGCGAGGCGCTCGCGGGCTGCGACGTCGCGGTCAACGGGACCGGCCTCTTCGACCTCGCGGCGACCGAGGAGGAGCTTCGGGCGGCCAACGTGACCGCCGCGGTCGCCTTCGCCGAGGCCGCGCGCGAGGCGGGAGTCGGGCGGCTGGTGCACCTCTCCTCGGCCTCGGTCTACGGCAAACCCGCCCGCTCGCCGCAGGACGAGGAAGGGCCGTTCCATCCCCGCAACCTCTACGAGATCACCAAGCTCGAGGGGGAGAGGGCGGTTCAGGAGCGGCACGGGCGCGGGATCGAGGTCGCGGTGCTCCGGCCGACGCTCGTCTATGGGCCGCGGTCGCGCTACGGCCAGGCGCTCTTCGTCGCCCTGCTCGCCCAGCTCCGCGCCTTCGGCCGGCGCCGCTTCCCGCTGCTGGCCGGCGGTCCGCTCGGCCAGCACGTCCACGTCGCCGACGTCGCCGGCGCCGCCGTCCTCTGTGCGACCCACCCGGACGCGGCGGGCCGCGCCTTCAACGTCGCCGACCGCGAGCCGCTCGGCCTCGGGGAGACCTTCGGCGCGCTCATCGGGGCCGTCGGCATGACCGCCGCGCCGAAGCTCTCCGGGCGGCTCTTCTGGGGCGCGACCCTCTTCGTCCTCGCCCACCTCCCGGCGAGAGTCCTGCGCGAGTTCAACCGGCGGCTCCAGAAGGGCCACGAGATCCTCGTCTCCCGCGGCCTGCCGGACAGGCTCGTGCCGCGACTCGACCGCGACTGGATCGGCTACTTCAGCGGCGACTTCGTCTTCGACGTGCGGCGGCTCGCGTCGCTGGGTTTCTCGTGGGAACACCCGGACTTCCGCCGCTCGATCGGCGGCGTCGTCGAGTGGTACCGGGGCGCAGGCTGGCTCCCGGCGCCGGACAGCGCGGCCCCGGGCGCGGCGCGGGCGGTGGAGACGCCCTGATCTTCGACCGAGAGAGATGATCGCGAAGGAGCACGGGATGGCAGGAGGAGGGAAACGCGAGGGCCCCACATTCGCGCCTTCCGGGGAGAGAAGAGCTCACTCGCCGGACGGGCGCCGATCATGAAGGCCGTGGTCGCGGGCGCCGCCGCCATCCCGGTGCGCCGCAAGCTCGAACGGCCGGTCCGCGACACCGCGGCGGAGCTCGCCTTCGCGGCCGCGGCGGACGCGGGCCTTCCGCTCTCCCGGATCGACGGGCTCTTCGTCTCGCCGCCGGCGCTCGGCGGGGTCCCCGGCTTCATGTGGAGCTGCACGCTCGCCCACCACCTGGGCCTCGCGACGCGGTCGCAGGCGCTCGTCGAGTGCGGCGGCCTGACCGCCGCGGTCGCCTTCAAGCTCGCGGTGCAGGAGGTGCGTGCCGGCCGGATCTCGGCGGCGCTGGTGATCGCGATGGACGTGCGGGCCGACGACCGCGCGGAGGACTTCGAGTTCTTCATCCGGAACATGACGGAGGACCTGCTCGGCCTCTACGGCCCCTACGACGCGCTCTACGGAATCGCCGCGCCCATCCCCTACTACGCCATGAGCGCCCAGCGCTATCTCCACGAGCACGAGCTCACGCGCGCGGACCTCGCGCCGGTCGCCGTGGCGCTCCGGCGCAACGCCGAGAAGAATGAGCGGGCCGAGCTGCGCAAGCCGATCTCCGTGGAGGACGTCCTCGCCGCCCCGATGATCTGCCCGCCGCTCGGCCTGCTCGACTGTTCGGCGTTCGCGAGCGGGGCGGCGGCGGTGGTGGTCGCGCGCGAGGAGGTCGCGCGGGAGGCGGGCCGGCCGCTCGTGTTCGTGCGCGCCCTCGGGGAGGCGCACGAGGCGGCCCACTTCGCCCCGCTGCGCGCGCCGCTCTCCTCCTTCCCCTCGGCCCGGGCCGCGGCGGCCGAGGCGTTCTCCGGCGCGCGTCTCGCCCCCGGGGACGTGGACGTGGCCGAGGTCTACGGGGTCTTCTCCGCGACCGAGCTGATGCTCTACGAGAGCCTCGGCTTCTTCCCAGAGGGGCGCGGCGCGGCCGCGGTCCGCGAAGGGTTGACGAGCGGCACGGGGTCGACGGTCTTCGACCCTTCCGGCGGGCGGCTCTCGCTCGGCCATCCCGCGGGCGCGACGCCGCTCTACAGCGTGGTGGAGATCGTCGAGCAGCTTCGCGGGACGGCGGGGGCGCGGCAGGTGAAGGACGCGGTGGTCGGCCTCTTCCACGCCGAGCACGGGATGCTCAATGGGAGCCTGGTCGGCCTGTTGGAGGCGGGGTGACCGTGCCTCCGAACCCACGGGACTTCCCCCGGAGACGCCGGAGGACCGGGACCGCGTCCGCGCTTCTTCTGCCTCCCTCCGCGCGGCCAACCTCTCCCGCGTCGCGGGGGGTCCCCCCGGCGATGAAAGGGGCTCCGGCGTGAAGGACATCATCGACGCGGCGACGAAGGATGCGCTCTCCGTCTTCGGGGGCCGGGCGACGGAGGAGTTCCAGCGCCGGCTCGCGCAAGGGCGGCTGTGCAGCACACGCTGCCGGGCGTGCCACGCCGTCGCCTTCCCGCCGCGGGAGTTCTGCCCCGACTGCCACGGCCGGGAGGTCGAGTGGATCGAGCTGCCCAAGGAGGCGACGCTCTACGCCTTCACGCAGCAGCAGCGCGGCCTCCGCTTCCTCGCCCCGGATGTCATCGGCCTCGTCGAGGTCCAGGGCGTCGGCCACTTCCTGTCGCGAATCGACGCGCCCTTCGAGTCGCTTGCCATCGGCATGCGCCTCGCCGTAGGCTTCCTACAGATCGCCCCCGGCATCTGGGTCCACCAGTACCGGCCGGCCCGTGGGGTCCCCGATGGTCCGCACGATCCCTGAGCTGCTCGACGCTCGCGCCGCCGAGGCGCCCCATCTGCTCTCCTTCGAGCAGACGGTCAACGGCCGCTCCGACCGCGCCACCTGGTCCGAGTTCAAACAGCGCTGCGACGCGCTTTCGCTCGCGCTGGAGGAGCTGGGCCTCCGCCCCGGAGAGAGCGCCGGCGTCATCGGGCAGACGACCGGCGAATGGGCGACCACCGACCTCGGGATCCTCGGAGCGGGCGGGGTGTCGGTCGGCATCTACCCGACGCTCACCCCCGCGCAGGTCGCCTATCTGCTCTCCGACTGCGCCGCGCGCTTCGTCGTCGCCGGCGGGAAGGCCGAGCTTTCTACGCTGCGCGCCGCGCTCACCGAGGTCGAGAAACCGCCGGTGGTGATCGGCTGGGGCGAGGCGGAGGGGGAGGCCGGCGTCCTCGGCCTCTCCGCGCTGATCTCGCGCGGCCGCGAGCTGCTCGCCCGCAAGCCGGGCCGGATCACCGAGCTGCGCGCCCGCGCGAAGCCCGAGGACCTCGCCGTGCTCATCTACACCTCGGGGACGACCGGCGTCCCCAAGGGCGCGATGATCTCGCACGGGAACTGCCTCTCCCTCCTCTCCGAGCTCAAGAAGCTGCTGCCCGCGGACGTCTCCGGCGCCGACGTCACCGTCTCATTCCTGCCGATGGCCCACGTGGCCGAGCACGTCATCGGGTTCTACGGGCGGATCAGTGCGGGCTACGCCGCCCGATACGTGGGGAGCCTCGACAGCCAGGCGGTGCTCGGCGCGGTGGGACAGACACGCCCGACCCTCTTCGGATCGGTGCCGCGCATCTTCGAGAAGGCGTACGCGAAGATCCGCGCGACGGTCGCCGAGGCGAACCCGCGGCGGCAGGCGATCTTCGCCTGGGCCGAGCGGACGGGCCGCGCCTGGTCGCGCCACCAGCTCGGCGGTCTGCCGCCCCCGCTCTCCTTGCGGCTCTCGCACGCGCTCGCCGACCGGCTCGTGCTCCGCCGCATCCGCGAGGCGTTCGGCGGGCGGGTCCGGTACTTCGTCTCCGGCGCGGCCCCGATCGACCCCGAGATCCTGGAGTTCTTCGACGGCTGCGGCATGCGAGTGGTCGAGGTCTACGGGATGACCGAGTGCTGCGGCATCGCGACCGTGAACAGCCCGGAGCGCCCGCGCTTCGGGACGGTAGGCAGGCCCGTGCCGGGCATGGAGCTGCGCCTCGCCGACGACGGCGAGATCCTCCTGCGCGGGCCGTCGGTCTTCCTGGGCTACTGGAACAGGAAGGAGGCGACCGCGGAGGCGATCGACGCGGACGGCTGGCTGCACACCGGCGACATCGGGGTCCTCGACGCCGACGGGTTCCTGAAGATCACCGACCGGAAGAAGAACCTGATCGTCACCTCCGGCGGGAAGAAGGTGGCGCCCGCCCCCATCGAGGCGATCCTCGGGAGCGACCCGGTGCTCGGGCCCTCGCTGGTGGTCGGGGAGGCACGACCCTACCTGACCGCCCTCTTGACCCTCGATCTAGAGGGGGCCCGAGAGGCGGCCGGCGCGCCCTCGGCGTCGGTCGGGGAGCTCTCGCGCCATCCGGAGGTCCGCCGCCGCGCGCTCGTCGCAGTGGAGAAAGCCAACGCCCACCTCGCCCGCTTCGAGCAGATCCGTCGCTTCCGCATCCTGGAAGAGGAGCTCCCGCTCGGAGGCGAGGAGCTGACGCCGACGATGAAGCTGCGGCGCAAGGCGATGACCCGGCGGTTCGCGGCGGAGATCGAATCGCTCTATGCGACCCCCGCCCCCGCGGAGGTCATCGAGGCGTCGGCCGCGGCGAGCGCGGCTTGACCCAGCAACCCCGAGACCGAGGCCCTCGCTCCTGCCCCGGTGAGCGGGCCAGGGGGAGAGATCCGCGGGCGACCTTCAGGAGGAAACCATGGTCCAGATCGACGTCCTGATGTCCTCGGCGGTGGGAGCGACCCTCGCGAACGCCGCCCGCGGCAGGCTGCGCCGCGAGCCTCGCCTCTGGCACAACGGGCCGCTCGCGGCGGCCACGATCTTCGCGGCCTTCTTCCTCGTGCCGGGCCTCCTCTTCTTCCTGTGCACCTGGCCGTCCTGGGACACGATGTACTGGTTCGACGGACCGACCCTGCCCGGCTGGTTCGTGGCCGTCGCCGCGGTCCTCGTGCTCGCCGCCTTCGCGCTCGGCTTCGCCGCGGTCCACGCGCTCATCCGAAGGGGGGCCGACACGGCGGCGCTCTCCCTGCCGGCCATCCTCCTCGCCCCGACCGCCGTGGTCCTCGCGATCTGGCACGACCGCTTCCTGCACGTCGGCACCCGGGCGAGCCTCGCCGCCGGCGCCCCGCCGAACCTCCTGTCGTCCTCCGTGCTCTGGGGCCTGCTCGTCGTCATCCCCGTCTGGGTCGGCGTTCCTCTCGTGATCCTCGTCGTACGTTGGGCGAAGGCCTCGGCGGCCGATCCGCGCGCCCAGTCACGCCGCGTGTGACCGACCCAGCAGCGGGTCGAGGGCATCGGTCCGGGCGGTGCGCAGGAGCATGTCATTGATCAGCTTCTTGCGCAGCGCGACGAGCAGCGAGGTGGCGCCGTCGATCCCGGCGCGGGCGAGCTTGGCCGCCTCGTCCGGTCCCTTTTTCCCGATGACCACCCGAAGGAACGTCTCGACCTCCAACGCGAGCAGACCCTCGAGTGCCTTGCGGTACATGAGCAGATCGTTCGGCCGGAAGCCCGCGCGCTCGGTGATGCCGAGCCGCTTCAAGTGCCCGATCGCCGCGAGCACCTCGACGTCCGGCCCGGAGAAGAGCTTCGGTCCGTCCTTCTCCCGCCGCGCGGAGACGAACCCGAGCCGTTCGAGCTTCGCGACGAGCGCCCGGGGCAGGCCGAAAGCCCGGGCGGCGTCCTCGGCGCCGATGGAGGCGGCCTGGTCGGGGGCGCCGAGCGTCCCGAGCGCCGCCTGCTGGACCTCCAGCGCCGCCTTCGCCTGGGCGCCCGATCCCTTGCCGGCGACGAGGCGCCGGATCACCGAGAGCGGCAGGAAGCGCTGCCGCTGCAGATCCTTGATGAGCCGGATCCGGTCGACGCAGGCGGCGTCGTAGAGCGCCATGTTCCGGTGGGTCTTCACCGGGCGGGGCAGCAGCCCCTCCCGCACGTAGTGCTGGATGGTCCCGCGGGCCACGCCCGCCCGGCGGGCGAGCTGGCCGATCTTGAGAAGCTCGCGGGCCGGACTTCGATCGCGGCGGTTGGACATGGGGGAATAGTATAGTAGCAAGTGCCACTTGCTGGGAAGCACGAACGACGTTGACTCCTTCGACCGTCCCGCGGTAGGAACGCGTCAACGTCCGGTCGACGGACGCCTCGACTAGGAGAGAACGCCATGGAAATCACCCCGCAGGAAGTTTTCGAGAAGAGGATCCCCGAGGCCATCGGGAAGAACCCCGCGCTGGCCAAGGACGTGAACGCGGTCTTCCAGTTCGACGTGGCCGGCCCGGCGGGCGGCAAGTGGGTCCTGGATCTGACCAAGGCCGAGAAGTGGGTCTCCGTCGGCGAGGCGCCGACCCCGGCGATGACCATCTCGGTCACCGACGAGAACTTCATCGCCATCGTCACCGGCAAGCTCAACGGCCAGATGGCGTTCATGAGCGGCAAGATCAAGTTCAAGCCGATGAACATCGCCCTGGCGACGAAGCTCTCGAAGGTCCTCGCCGCAGGCCGCGGCTAGACGGCCGGGCGAAGGCGCCCGGCGGCAGGGCGAACCGCCGGGCGTCCGCTCTCCCCTCGCCCGAGAGGAGGCCGCGCCATGGCCTTGAGCTTCGATTTCTCCGAGGAGCAGCAGCAGACCCGCGCCGCCACCGAGCGGCTCCTGCGGCGCTTCGAGTCGCGCCGCGAGGAACTGAAGCGGATGATTCTCAAGGAGCAGAGGTTTCCCCAGGAGATGTGGGACGCCTTCGCCGAGGCCGGCATCCTGGGAGCACTCGTCCCCGAGGAGTACGGCGGCAGCAACGCCGGACTCCTGTCGATGGCGATCGCCCTCGAGGAGATGGGCGCCCACGGCTTCGGGTCCGCGCTCCTCATCCTGACGGCGATGGACACCGCCTGCCTCGTGCGCAACGCGACCGAGGCGATGAAGAAGGAGGTGCTCCCCGAGGTGGCAGCGGGCAAGCTCAAGCTCTGCTTCGCGGTCACCGAGCCGAACGCCGGTTCGAACACCTTCCGGATCACCACCACGGCCAAGAAGACCGCGGACGGCAAGCATTACCGGCTCAACGGGGAGAAGACCTTCATCACCGGCGCCGACGTCGCCGACCGGATGCTGCTCGTCGTCCGGACGACGACGCTGGCCGAGTGCAAGGCCGCAGGGCTGCCCAAGGCCGTCGGCCTCTCGCTGCTGCTCATCGACCCGCACGGCCCCGGGATTACCCTGACCCCGCTGCCGACCCGCGGCATCGAGGGCTTCCGGCAGTTCAGCGTGGTCTTCGAGGACGCGCTCGTGCCCGCCGACACGCTCGTCGGCGAGCAGGACGGGGGCGCCATCGCCCTGTTCACCTCGCTCAACCCCGAGCGGATCCTCGCTGGCGCGCTCGCGGTCGGCCTCGCCCAGCACGTGAACAACAAGGCCGCCGCCTACGCGATGGACCGCAAGGTATTCGGGGACGAACCCATCGCCACCCACCAGGCCATCTCGCACCCGCTCGCCGAGATCCAGATCGAGATCGAGGCGACGAGAAATTTGGTGTACGAGGCCGCCTGGGCGTTCGACAAGGGGCTGGAGCCGGGCGAGGTCGGCTACTACGCCAACTGCGCGAAGTTCAAGGCTGCGCGGCTCGCCCTCCACGCCGTGGACCGGGCGATCCAGACGCACGGTGGCGGCGGCTTCTCCGAGGACATGGGGATCATCTACTACTGGGAGAGCGTGCGTCTGCTGAAGACCGCGCCGATCACCGAGGAGATGATCCTGAACTACGTGGCCGAGCACAAGCTCGGCATGCCGCGCTCCTATTAGCCCGTCTTATTCACGGTACGGCGTAGCGAGACGTTCGAGACCGCGAGCCGAGAAGGGCAAGCGAGAGCGACGACCGACGAGGCGTCGCGTGAAGCCCGCCGCAGGAGGTAAGGAGCGAGCAGCCCCCCCATGTCGTTGTAGGGGTGGCAAGCCCCCCCTTCGGGAGGCGCGGGATCGGACGCCGCAGCAGCCGGACCGTGAATAAGACGGGATTAGGGAACCTCTCGAACCTCGCGAGGCACTCAGGACTCAGGCTACGGTCCCGGAATCTTCGTCTCGAAGCTCGCCAGGTAGGCACCCGCCTGTGCGCGCGCCGGCGGGAGGTAGCCGAACAGGGAGTGAGGCTGATCGACGGCCGGGTCGAGGCCATACTTCGCGAGATCCCACTTCCAGATGCCGTTCACGCCGGCGGGGTCCTGGGAAGGCGCCGCGAGCGCCGGGAAGCCGAGGGCCGCGGCGAGCGCGTCGGTCGTCGCGTTCGGCATGATCGTGTCTTCGAGCCCCTCGTCGATGAGCGCGTGCGCCGACGCGGGAAAGAACGCCGCGTGGTTGATCGGGTCGGCCGACTCGACGATCGCCTGGGCGAGGACCATCACGATCGGCAGCGCCGCCGAGAAGCCCGGTTCCAGCCCGCCGTCCGCCCCCACGTAGCCGAGGCCCAGCTCGGCGGAGAGCAGGAGATCAACCTCCGAGCCGAGCACCGGCGACTGCACGATGTCCGTGAGGCCGCCGCCGGGGACGAGCAGGACGCCGCCCTTCTGGCGCGGGTCCAGGGTGAGCAGCGATGCGCCCTCGACGCTCCCCATGCTCTGCCCGACGTAGGAGACCCGCGAGGGATCGATCGTCACGCCGTAACGACCGGGCGGCCAGGACGCGAGGAGCCGGGAGAGCTGCATCTCGTCGAAGATCATCTCGCGGACGTAGTCACGGGTGACGGACATGTCGTCGAGGTCGAAGAACGCGAGCGGGCTGCCGCGGCTCTGGTGGCTCGGCGCGTCGATGCCGATGCAGCCGTAACCGTTCTGGGCGAGGAACTCGGCCATCGCGAGGCAGAAGGTGGGCAGGACATCTCCGTTCCCGTCCTCGTGGATGCTGTTGCCGCCGCCGAGGCCGTGGCCGGCGACGACCATCGGCCAGCCCGCCTCCGGCATCCGGACCTTCGCCGGATCGGGAACGGCGAGCACGAACTGCCGCGCCACCTGCCGGCCCGCGCCGGGATCCGCGACCGCGGCGGCCGTGAAGTGGCCCTGCTCGCCATCGCGCGCGTCGGCGAGCGTGACGTCGCCGATGACCACCGTGCCCACGTCCGCCGGCGGATCCTCCCATCCCTCCGAGTAGAACCAGCCGGCGAGGACGTTCGCCACGCCGCCGTCCGCGTCGAAGACGCCCCGCGGGCACTGCTGGGAGAGAGACGCACCGGCGCAGCCAGCCGTCACCGGCGTCGCGGCGACCGTGACGGGGAGCGCTCCCGGCAGCGGCTTGGCCACCCAGGAGGCGAGCGCCGCGAGATCGTGCCGGACGTCTTCCGTCGTGAAGAAGCTCGCGAAGACGATCGTGTCCGGGTCCGTGGAGAGCGCCGCGGCCACCTCCTTCACCGCGCTCGCTCCGCCGCCCTGCGCCCAGGCGTCGAAGTCCGGCGCGCGAACGAGCGGCGCTCCCGCCGCGAGCGCCGCCGAGGTCAGGACGAGCGCGTAGGGCGTCGCGGGTGAGAGCGGCGCTCCGGGCCGGACGAGCGCGTAGTCGAGGCCCGCGTCGTAGGTCACCCCGGGCGCGGCCTTTTCCGCCGCCGCGAGCGGGGCCAGCCGCACGAAGACGAACGCCGCCGAGAGGCTCGCCGCGTCGACGGGCCCCGAGAAGCGGACGAGCTGTCCGCCGTAGTTTCCGAACCCGGAGACCGTCGCGAACGTCTGCCCGAGCCTGCCGAAGTAGCCGTCGAGCAGCGGATCGCCCTCGGTCTCGTCCGACGCGGGGAGGAAAGGCGTCCAGAAGCGCGGGCGCACGCCGTTGCCCCCGTCGGGGGAGGCGAGCCGGCCGTCGGGGAACGGGTTGTCGAGGCTCTCGGGGTCCTCGCTCCAGAGCGCGTGCGGCCCCCGCGGCGCGCCGGGGCTCCCGGCGTCGCTGCCGGCGTCGCTGCCGGCGTCGCCGGTCTCCCCGGCGAATGGGAGCGGCGCACCCGCCTTGGGCGACCCGCAGGCAAGGAGTGTGGCGAACGTCAGCCAGGCGGGCCATCGAGACGACCGAGCCATGATCGCTTAAACTAGCCTGCCTGTCGGGCGAACCGCAATCGTGTCGCCGGCCGCGGGGAGGAGACGTCCCGCCGCCGGAGCCCGGGACCAGGCATCCCCTCCCCATCGGCTCCTCGCCGCCCGAACGGAGGGGGGATGCCCCCGTCTCGGGAACCCCGGCGCGCACCCCTTCCGCCGTGGTACGCTGGTTCACCGCGGACGAGGAGACCGCCCGGCCAGCCGGCTGCGCCCTATCTTCATCCGCGGAATTGAGCGCGGCCCGATCCTACCCCATGCCCCTCGACGATCTCGTCAAGAGCGCCATCGCGACCGCCCTGGCCGGGGGGCGGGTCGCGCTCGCCCACTTCCGCGATCCCAACCTCCAGGTGGAGACCAAGGCCGACGGTACGCCCGTGACCGAGGGCGACCTGCGCGCCGAGGAGGCGGCGCTCTCCGTGCTGCGCGGCCTCCATCCCGGCCACGCCATCCTCACCGAGGAGACCGGCGAGCGCGCGGGCGACCCCGGCCACCGCTGGACGCTCGACCCGATCGACGGCACGCGCAGCTATTGCCGCGGCCTCTGTGCGTGGGCGACCCTCGTCGGCCTCGTCGTCGACGGCGAGCCGACGGTCGGCGCCGTCTACGCGCCCGCGCTGGATCAGCTCGCCGTCGCCTGGCGCGGCGGCGGCGCGTGGCTCAACGGCCAGCCCATCCGGGTGAGCGACCGCGCGCGCGTCGAGGACGCCGTCCTCTCCATCGGCTCGCTCGACCTGCTCCCCGGCCTCCCCTGGGGCGAGCGTGCCTTCCGGCTCATGGGCCGCGCCTTCGCCTGCCGCGGCTTCTCCGACGCCATCGCCCACCTCGAGGTCGCGCGCGGCCACGCCGACGCGATGATCGACCCGCGCGGCAAGCCCTGGGACTTCGCGCCCATCGCCATCCTGATCCGCGAGGCCGGCGGACGCTTCACCTCGCTCTCCGGAGACCCCGGCTTCGATCAGGGCGACGCCCTCGTCTCGAACGGCGCCCTGCACGACGAGCTCCTGCGCGCGCTCGCGGCGGGTTGACGCGCGGGACCGACCCCTTCCCGGCGGTCCGGACGCCGCGGCGCGGCGGCGGGCCTCGGACAACGTCGCGGGAGCCCCTGCGCGGCAGGATCCGTTCCTGTTCCCTTCCCGAGCAACGTTCCCGAGGTCCCGTGCCCGATGGGGTATACTCGCCTCGCCCTCGGCCGCCATGCGCCCCATCGCCCTCGTCCTCCTCGCCGTCGCTGCCTGCGGTCCTCCCGCGGCCCCGGCCGTCTCGACCGTGCGGCCGCCGGTCGGGGCCATGAGCGGCGGCGGCGGGAGCGGGAGCAGGGGCGGCGGGAGCAAGAGCTTCGAGTGCAAGGAGAAGACGGGCTGCACGGTCACCGTCTCTGGACAACCCACCGCGGTCGCTTACGGATCCTACGCCCCCGTGGCCTGCGGCCCCGGCATCGTCGTCCTCGGCTGCGGATGTGGCTACGTGGCTCCGGCCTCCTGCGGCTGCGGCCCGGTCACGACGCCGCTCCCCTCCTGCAGCCCCGCCCCTCCGCCCTCGTGCGGCGGCGGGCCTGCGTGCGGCTCGGCCGGCTCCTGCGGCGGCGGCTGCGGCGGCTCCGGCTGCGGCGGCGGCTGCGGCGGCTGCGCCTGACCCTCGGCCTTCGGGCGCGGTGCATAGCTTCGCGGGCGAGGGAGATCCCCATGCGGGCGAACGCCGCCCTCGCCATCCTCGGGCTTCTCATCGCGCCGGCCGCGCGCGCCACCGTGGTCATCAAGCTCGCGAGCCTCGCGCCGCGCGGGTCGGCGTACTCGGAGAGCCTCGAGGAGATGGCGCTGGACTTTCGCGCCCTCTCGGGCGGCGCGGTCGAGTTGCGGCTCTACCTCGACGGCGTCGCCGGCAGCGAGGAGGACATGGTCCGCAAGATGGGAGTGGGCCAGATTCAGGCCGCCTCGCTGACCACGATCGGCATGCACGACATCGCGCCCGAGCCGGAGGCGCTCACCGTGCCCGGGCTCATCCGCACGCCCGGCGAGTTCGACTACGTGCTCGCACACGTGCAGGGGCGCCTCAACGCCGCGCTCGCCGCCCGCGGGTTCGTCGCGATCGGCTGGGCGGAGGTCGGGACGGCGCGGTTCTTCTCGACGTTCCCCTTGCGCGAGCCCGCCGACGCCGCCAAGGCGCGCATCTACTGCTGGCAGGGCGACCCCGGGATGGCCCGGGCCTGGCAGGCGCTCGGCTTCTCGCCGGTCGTCCTCGCCCCGTCCGACATCCTGCCCGCGCTCGCCAGCGGGATGATCAACGCGGTCGCCGAGCCGCCGCTCTTCCCCTTCGTCTCGCGCTCGTTCGAGAGGACCCACCACATGCTCGACTTCGACTGGGCGCTCGTCTCGGGGGCGACGGTCGTCCGCGGGGAGACCTGGGCGCGGATCCCGGCCGCCCTGCGGCCCGCCCTCGCGCGGGCGGCCGTCCTGGCCGGGCGGCGGATGTCCGAGCGGGCGCTCGCCCTCGACGAGCAGGCGGTCCGCGAGATGCGCGTCCAGGGCCTCACGGTGGACGAGCCCGCGAGCGTCGCCGACTGGCAGGGGTTCGCGGCCCGGAGCTGGCCTTCCTTGCGCGGCCGCGTGATCCCCGCCGATCTCTTCGATCGGATCGAGACGCTCGTCGGCGAGTGGCGCGCCGCGCACCCCGACCACGCCCGGTGATCGACGGCCGGCGACCTCCGGGAGCCGGGTAACGCCGTAAGGTGGGCGCGAAGCCCCCCGCCAGGGGACCGCCGCGAGGCCGTCCGGACCTCGTGGCGCGGGGGAGCGGCGAGGCGGCGCCGGGCGATGGCCTTCGGGGGCCGGGCTGCGTAGACTCCCGCCATGCGCGCGGTCGTGTTCGACAAGGCCGGGGGCCCCGAGGTCCTGCGGCTCGCGGAGATCGAGCCACCCGAGCCGGCGGCGGGCGAGGTCCGGGTCGCGGTGCGCGCGGCCGGCCTCAACCGCGCCGATCTCCTCCAGCGGCTCGGACTCTATCCGGCCCCGGCAGGGGCGCGAAGCGACGTCCTCGGCCTGGAGTTCGCGGGCGAGGTCGAGCGGACGGGGCCAGGCAGCCGCGCGTGGAAGATCGGCGACCGGGTGATGGCCATCACGTCGGGCGCGGCCCAGGCGGAGCTCTGCATCTGCCACGAGCGAATGCTGCTGCCGATCCCCGCGAAGCTCTCCTTCGAGGAGGCGGCCGCCGTCCCGGAGGCGTTCATCACCGCGCACGACGCGCTATTCCGGCTGGGCGGCCTCGGCGTCGGGGAGGCCGTCCTCATCCACGCGGCCGGCAGCGGCGTCGGCACGGCCGCCATCCAGCTCGCGCGCGCGGCCTCGTGCCTGACGATCGGCACCTCCCGGACGCCCGCGAAGATCGAACGCGCGCGACCGCTCGGGCTCGACCACGGGCTCGTGGTCGCGGGCGGCCAGTTCTCGAAGCGCGTCCTCGAGCTGACCGCTGGGCACGGCGTGGCGGTCGCCGCCGATTTCGTGGGCGCGGCCTACCTCGAGGAGAACCTCGACGCGCTGGCCCAAGGCGGGCGGCTCGTGGTCATCGGCCTGCTCGGCGGGGCGCGGGGCGAGGTGGACCTCGGCCGGCTGCTCTCACGCCGGCTGCAGATCGCCGGGACGACCCTGCGCGGGCGGCCCCTGGAGGAGAAGATCGCCGCCACGCAGGCCTTCGCCCGCGAGGGGCTCCCGCTCCTGGAGCGGGGCCGGGTCAGGCCGGTCGTCGACCGCGTCTTCCCGCTCGCCCAGGTGCGCGCCGCCCACGAACTGCTCGGCAAGAACGAGGTCTTCGGCAAGCTCGTGCTGCGGTTCTGATCCGCCGTCGAGAACGCCCGGTCCCACGGAGGGTCCGCGTCCGGTTCCCTTCGATTGTTCCGGGAGTTGTCAACGAGTTGCCCGCCCGCGAGACGGATGCAATCGCGCACGCAGAAGGCCGCACGCGCACGGAAGGCCGCGAATCCAGAGGCCCCGTCTTTTCTCCACGCTCCAGGGGCGACGGGCCAGCCAACTTCCGAACTGCGGAAGTTGGGCTAGCGCGCCGTGACGACCGCCTGCACGATGGTGGAGGCGGCCGTGGCGTCCTTGACCCTGGTTTCGCGAGGGCGCTCGACGACGAGCCGGTAGTCACCCGCCGCGAGGTCCCCCACCCCGACCCACTGGGTCGTGCCATCCTCCGCGAGCGACGGCGTACAGGCGGTCCGCCCGCCAAAGACGCGCCCTTTGATCGCCTGGTAGCCGTCCCACTGTGCCGGGGTCATCACCATGACGTTGACCGGCCTGGGCGAGGCCGTCAGCGAGACCTCGACGTGCGCCGCCTGCACGAGCGTGAAGGCGTGGTCCCCGACGTCCCCCTCCGCCAGCTCGAATTGCTGCGAGAGAACCGTCCGGCGGCCGGTGAGGCTCGCGTTGCGCGCCCCCAGGCGGTCGTGCAGCCCGCTGAAGAGGGTGACGACCTTGTAGGCGACGAAGAGGGCGACGAGGGCGGCGGCGACGTTGCGGACCAAAGGCCAGGTCGGCCGCCAGGAATCGGTCGCGCGCGGGATGGCCGGGACGGCCCGGAGTCCTTCCGGCTTCGGCCACCCTCGGGACGGTCGTCGCGTCGCCATGGGACGAAGAGTTTGTACGGCGAAGGGGCAGAACGCGTCAAGGGATCAGGGCGAGGAGCCCGAGGGCCACGGGCAAAGTCGCGGCGCGCGAACCTGGCTATGAGGAATCCATGAAACCAGGAGGTTTTCTTCCTGCCTTCCTGGTTTCCTCATCCAAGTTTCGCTCGCTGCACGACTTGGCCGGGGCCCTGGCGAGGAGCCACGCCATGTTTCTTGAGCCATCCGCTCGATCCCTGGACCCGTTCCGGCTCCCCTTCCTGCCCTCCGATCGGAGCCCTGGAAGCTGCGATCGGTGCCCTGGGAGCTGCGATCGAAGGCTTGGAGGCTGCGACGGAAGGCTTGGAGGCTGCGGACGGGGCCCTGGAAGCTTTCGATCGGAGACCCGGTTCCCGGCCTCGGCGGCCCTTTGGGGGGCAACGACACGCGGGGGGGGGGGGGGGGGGCGAAACTTGGGTCAGCTCGACATCAGGGCAGCCGGGCTCGCGGCGTCTTGCGCTCGGCGCGCGGGCCGTGGTCGGATGCGCAGCCATGGACGAGTGGGAGGCCATCGGACGGTTTACCGGCCGCTTCCGCGGCGGAGCGGGACTACGCCTCGGGCCGGGCGACGACTGCGCGCTCCTCGCCCCCACGCCAGGCCGCGACCTGTGCGCGACCACGGACGCCGTCGTCGAAGGGGTGCACTTCGGGCCGGCCTTCACGCCGGAGGAGGTCGGCCACAAGGCGCTCGCGGTCAACCTCTCGGACCTCGCGGCGATGGGGGCGCGGCCCCGCTGGTTCCTCGTCGCGATCGCGCTGCCCGCCGGGCCCCACCCGCGGCTCGTCGATGGCCTGGCGAGGGGGATGGCGGCGCTCGCGCGCCGCTTCTCCTGCGTGCTCGCGGGAGGGAACTTCAGCCGCGGGCCCGGCCTCGCCGTCACCGTCACCGCGCTGGGAGAGGTCGCCGCTGGGACGGCCCTGCGGCGCGACGGCCTCGCGCCCGGCCACCTGCTCGCGGTCACGGGGACGCTCGGCGCCGCGGCCCTCGCGCTCCAGCGCGCCCGCCCCGGGCGAGCGCAACGCCGTCCCGAGCCGCGCGTGGCCGCCGGCCTCGCCGCCCGCGCCATCGCCCGCGCGGCGATCGACCTGTCGGACGGGCTCGCGGGCGACCTGCGCCACATGTGCGCCGCGTCGGGCTGCGGCGCCGAGGTCTGGGAGGACCGGCTCCCGATGGCCCGCGGCGTGCGCGGCCGTCCCGACGCGCTCGATCTCTGCCTCTCGGGCGGCGAGGACTACGAGCTGCTCTTCGGCGTCGCCGAGCATGACTGGCCCCAGCTCCGCCGGCGCGTGGCGGCCACGGGCACCCCGATCGCCCTCATCGGCCGCGCCACGACGGGCGGCCTCCGCCTCGCCCGCGCCGAGGGGGCCGCGGCGCGTCCGCTCCCCGCCGGGGGCTTCAGCCACTTCTGATCCACCGGGGAGCTCGTCTTCGCGGCAGGCCCACCGCGAGCCGTGTTCGCCGCGTGGGCGCGTTCTGGTATCGTCCCGCCCGATGCGGCCCGCCCTGCCCCTCGCCCTCGCCCTCGCCGCGGCCGCGCCGCCGCCGGACCTGCCGGGGGAGCTGCGCGCGCTCGTCGCGAAGGGGCCGCTCTCGCGCAGCCGCGCGGGGATCGAGGTCGTGGACCTCGCGACGGGCCGCGCCGTGTACGCGCGCCACGCCTTCGAGGAGCTGAACCCCGCCTCCAATTCCAAGATCTTCACCTCCGCCGCGGCGCTCGCGCGGCTCGGGCCCGACTTCCGCTGGACGACCGACGTGCTGCTCGGCGCGCCGATGACGGGCGGCACGGTCCAGGGCGACCTCTACCTTCGCGGCCGGGGCGACCCGACGCTGACCTCCGAGCGGATGTGGGAGATCGCGGGCGAGCTGTGGCACCGGGGCCTGCGCCAAGTCGAGGGCGACCTCGTCCTCGACGACTCCTGGTTCGACGACGTCGAGCAGGGGCCGGGCTGGGAGCAGGAGGAGACCGATCGGTCTTACCTCGCGCCGGTGAGCGCGCTCGCCAGCAACTGGGGGAGCTTCGCCATCTACGTCTCGCCGGGCGATCGGCCAGGCGCGAGGGCGCGCGTCGAGCTGGAGCCGATGAGCCCTTACTTCCGGCTCGAGAACCGCGTGGTCACGACGGACCATCGCCGGCGCTGGATCCGGACGAGCGGGGCCGCGGCGCGGGGCGGCTACCGCGTCCGCGTCTCGGGCCACCTCGGCGTCCACGCGGGGACGCTCGTCCTCTGGCGCCACGCCGGCGAGGCGACGAGCTACACCGGCGAGACGTTCCGGCAGATGCTCGCCGCGCGCGGCATCCCGATCCGCGGCCGGGTGCGGCGCGCGGTCTGCCCGCCGCGGGCGCGGCTCTTCTTCGCGGCGCAGAGCGAGAGCCTCGACCTCGTCCTCAAGGAACTCAACAAGCACAGCAGCAACTTCGTGGCCGAGATGCTGGTGAAGACGCTGGGGGCGCAGGAGCGCGGCCCGCCGGGGACGTGGGAGAGCGGGATCGACGTGATCGAGGAGTTCCTCGATAAGGAGGTGGGCATCCCGCGCGGCACGTACGTGATGCGCAACGGCAGCGGCCTCAACGACGTGAACCGCTTCTCGGCCGACCAGGTCGTCCGGGTCCTCGCCTACGTCTATCCGCGGATGACGCTCGCGCCCGAGTTCCTCTCGTCGCTGCCCATCGCGGCGCGCGACGGGACGATCCGCTTCCGGATGCAGGAGACGCCCGCCGCGGGGCGGGTGCGCGCGAAGACCGGCACGCTCGACGACGTCTCCGCGCTCTCGGGGTACGTGGACAGCCTCGACGGACGGCGGTACGCCTTCGCGATCCTCGTCAACGACTACCCCTCCTCGCTCCACCAGGCCATCGCCGCCGAGGACTCCGTCGCCGAGGCGCTCGCCGCGGGCGGCTCCCCCGCGCCGCCGGCGGCCGGCGCGCTCCCGGACGACGCCGCCGCGCGCCGCGGGCGCGCCGAGGACTACGCGAAGGCCGCGGAGCGGGCGGACCCCGACGACGTGCCGCGGCTGGTCTCGGCGCTCGGGCGCGAGCGCGACCCCGCGCTCCGGGCCCTCGCGGCGGAGGCGCTCTGGCGGTGCGCCCCCGACGACGCCGACGCGGCCGACGCGCTCGCCGACGACATGCCCGCCTCGCCCGCGGATCTCGACCGGCTGCTCGCGCTCGCGCAGGACCTCGCCCTGCCGCCGCCGCTCGTGTCGTCCCTCGTTGATCTCGCCGGCGACGGCAATGCCCGCGGCCTGCGCGCCCTGCTCGACCTGGCCGCCGGCGAGGACGGGGACTCGCGGCGGCAGGCGTGGAACCTCGCCCTCGCCGCGGGGCTCGCCGAGATCGCCCAGCAGATGCCCCGCCAGCTCCTCGACGCGCTCGCCTCCGGCGATCGGGCGCGCGCGCTGCGGGACGTGCGGCGCCTCGCCGCGGGGCTCGCTGAAAACCCCGACGCGGCCGCGCGCTTCTCCGGCGTGCTCACCGAAGCGAGCTCCTCCGCGTCTCCGCTGGCGGGCTTTGCCCGCGCCGTCGCCGCCGCGCTCGCCCAGGGGCCGGAGGCGCCGCCGCCCGGCAAGATCGTGAACCGCGCGATCCCGGCGCTGCCCGCGCACCACGGAGGGTGAGCCATGAGCCCTCGCCGCCTCGCCGCAGCCGAGTGGGGCGCCGCCTTCCTGCTCGGCGCCGCGCTGCTCACCCTCCCCTGGCGCGGTCACCTCGACGACGCCGACGCCCACCTCTACCAGGTCGTCGTGCGCCGCATCGCGGGGGGGGAGGGCTGGTTCGACCTGCGGTATCTCCCCGGGGCCTACGACCATTTCCGCGAACACCTCCCGTTCGGCTTCTGGCCCGCGGCGCTCGCGGCCCGCGTCTTCGGGGAATGGGCGCTCGGGCCGCTCGCCGCGATCGAGAGCCTCGCGACGCTCGCCCTCGTCGGCTTCCTCGGGACCCGGCAGGCCGGGCGCCGGGCCGCGCTCGTCGCGGTGCTCGTCCTCGGGGCGACCGAGTCGTTCTGGCGCTACGGAGGCCGGATGCTCCTCGATCCCCTCCTCGTGCTGCTCGGCTTCGCGTCGGCCGTGCCCGTCCTGCTCCCGAGGCCCCGCGCGGGGAGCTGGCTCCTCGCGACGGCGCTCGCCGCGGCGGGTGGGCTCGTCAAGGGTCCCTTCGGCCTGCTCCCGCTGCCTTGCGCGGCCTTTGCCGCCGCCATCGCCTACCGGGACCGCCGGCGCGCCCTCCTCGGGGCCGTCGCGGCGCTCTCGGCCGCGCTCCCCGTCGCGGGGTTCCTGGTCGCCGACCGGTTCGCCGGCGACGGCAGTTGGTGGGCGGGCTACGCGCGCGCACAGCTCTGGGCCTCGGCCTCGGGCGCGCGCGCCGACGGCCACCTCGTCTGGTGGTATCCCCTCCGAATCGCCGCCGGCCGCTTCTGGCCAGGGCTGCCGCTCGTGCTGCTCGGCGGCTACTCCCTGCTGCGCCAGCCCGGGAAGGAAGAAGCGCGAGACCCGCCGGCGGCGCTCCTCTTCGGGGTCTTCGCCGTCGCCCTGCTCGCCGGACTCTCGATCCCGAGTCGCAAGTGCTGGAACCACGAGCTGATCGCCTTCCCCGCCCTCGCCCTGCTCGCCGGCGCGGGCGCCGGACCGCCGCTCGCCCGCTGGCTCGACGCTCGGGCGGGACGGGAGCGATGGGCAGCGGCCGCCCTCTGGCTCGTCGCCCTCACCGCCGCCGCATCCTCCGCCGCGGGCTTCGGCGCGCGACTCCTGCCCCCACCCTGCGTCGCCTCACGCGAGTTCGCGAAGGAGCTCGACGGGGCAGCCGCCGGGACGCCGGTCCTCGTCGTCGCCCGGTCCGTTCCCTGGGACATGCTCGGCAGCCTCTCCGCCGAGCGCCGGCTCGACGCCTGGCCCGTGCCGCGCCTGCCCGACGGTCCCCATCGGGCGGGTCCGGGACCGGACGCGGCGACGATCGCGCTCCTCTCGATCGGCGAGGCCGAGCCCCACCCGCCCTGGCGCGAGGTCGCCCGCGCGCGCGGCTGGCTCCTCCTCGAGCGGCCCTGAGCCGTCGCGCCCGTCAGACCCGTCTGTTAAGGTTCCGATCGGCACGCTGGTTGGAGGCTTCGATCGGCAAACGACGAGGAGGTCGTCATGGCAGGAAGCGTGAACAAGGTGATCTTGATTGGCAACCTGGGGGCGGACCCCGAGACCCGCCGCAGCCCGGACCGCGAACCCATCTGCAACTTCCGGATCGCGACCACCCGCAAGTGGAAGGACAAGAACGGGGCCTCCCAGGAACGGACCGAGTGGCACCGGATCGCGACCTTCGGCAAGCTCGCGGAGCTCTGTGATCAGTACCTCGCGAAGGGGCGGCAGGTCTATGTCGAGGGGCGGCTCCAGACCCGTGAGTGGACGGACAAGGAGAACCAGAAGCGCTGGACGACGGAGATCATCGCCGAGCAGGTGACGTTCCTGGGCGCCCGCGAAGGCGCTCCCCGGCACGGCGACAGCCCCCCGCCCGATTTCAACGGGGCGCCCGACGCTCCGGACGCCCCGGCCACGCCGGGCGACGACATCCCGTTCTAGGAGGCTCGGTGTGAAGCGTCCCCGCGGAAAAACAGCAGCCTCCTAGCCGCCGGGGCCGGACCGGGCGCCGCGCCTGCCCCGCCTTCGGGAGGAGCCCTCTCTTCGCGTGGTGCGAGAGGGTCGGAGGCCGTCGATCAGGCGCGGGCCGCCGCCGTCGCGAAGAGACCAGCCAAGCCGGCGAGGAGGACCGCGCCGAGGACGAAGTCCGGGACCCCGCCGGGCAGGTGGAGCGGCGGCAGGACTAGGACGAGGCACTGGAGCAACACACCGGAAAGCGCGCTCGCCGTGGCGATCCCGAGCAGCACGCGCTGCCGCTTGGCCCACTCGGTGAGCAGGACTCCAAAGGGGACGGCGCCCACGGTCCCGAGGACGGCGAGGAGGAGCGATCGCCAGGGACCGTGCCAGCGGGCGAAGATCAGCGCGGTCTCGTCGGGGATGTTCTCGTACCAGGTGGGCAGGAACTCGGCGAAGAGGAGGTAGCCCCAGAACGAGACGAAGCCGAAGACCAGCTTGCCCGCGTCGTAGCGGACGGCGGGGTCGCTGTCGGGGGCGAGGACGAGCCGCAGCGTCGCGAGGCAGAGGCCGGCGACGAAGACGCTGATGAAGTAGACGGCCGGCATCACGGTCGACGGCGCCCAGGGGCCGAGCCCCATCGCCAGGTCGACCGCCCAGGACGAGAGGACCGCCACGTAGAGAAGCTCGTAGACGATCCCGAGCGCGGCCGAGCGCCGGCGCAGGTACGCGCAGCCGGCGAGGAGGAGCAGCGCGGCGCCGGCGAGGTCGCGGGCCGCCCGGGGCGCGGAGGGGCGGCCGAGGTCGGGCATCCACGCGTGCGGCATGAGAACGAGCAGGGCGAGGGGGACGAGGGCGGGCAGGAGGAACCCGAAGGGGGCCTCGGCGTGTGCGAGGAGGCTGGCCGCCCACCCGCCCAGCGCGAGTCGGATCGCGATCGAGACCGCGAGGCCGCCGGCCGCGACGCCCGCGAAGAACAGGAACCCCGCGTCGAGGACCCCGAGCGTAGTGCGGCCGCGGCCGAGCGCGAGCCCGAGGACGAGGGCCACGCCGCCGGCCACGGCGAGGAGCGCGCCGCCGCGCGACATCCCGCGTTTCCGGGGGCTCCGTGGCGTCGCGCCCGCCGGGCCCCCACCTCCCCGGACCTCTGCCTCCGGCGGTCGATCGGACGTCACGGCGCACCCCCGGCCTGGAGGGTTCGGACGAAGTTCACGACATCCCAGCGCTCCTCGCGGGTGAGTCCCTCCGGGTAGGGAGGCATGGCCCGGCCGCCGAAGGTGATCGTCCCGAAGAGGTAGCCGTCGGTGCGAGCGCGCACCGTCGAGGAGGTCAGGTCGGTCGCCTGCGGGAAGACCTTGCTGACCGGGCCATCTCCCCGGCCCTTCGGCCCGTGACAGCAGAGGCAGCGTTCGCCGAAGATCGCCGCCCCGTTCGCCACGGAGCCCGAGGCGCGTGGGACGGGGTCTCGCAGCCCGGCGGCCTCGTCGCGGTCCGCCAGCACCGGCGGCGCGCCGAGCGGGACGGAATCCGCCGGGGGAGGCCGCGCCGGAGCCTCGAAGGGCTGGACCGCGGGCTGGTACCACATGTCCGTTCGCCAATCGTTCTCGCACGCGGCGAGCAGGAGGAGCGGCAGGACGACCCTAGCCGACATACCGGACCTCCTCCGCGCCTTCCTCGCGCAGCACCCGCTCGGCGACGGCCGGGTCGCCGGCCGTGAAGACTCCGATCCGGTCCTCGCAGAAGCGGGGATCGCGGATCGGGACGATCTCGCGGCTCCGGCTGAGCGCGGTCTGGAGGGCGAGCAGGCCGTGCGTCGTGAGGCCGCCGACGAGCACCGCGACCTCGAAGCCGATGACCGTGAAGGCTGGCCAGGAGAGGATCGGCTTGCCGCCGGTGACGAGCGGCCAGTCGGTCGAGGTCCACGCGCAGAGCCCGTATCCAGCGATGACCCCCGCCACGGTCCCGAAGAAGACGCCGAACCCCAGCCGGCTGCGCGGATGTCCGAGGGCTTCGGTGACCGCCGGGAACGGCGCGGGCATCGCGGCGCGGACGTCGGAGAGCCCGCTCGCGCGCAGCGCACGGATGGCCCGGGCGGCGCGCGCGGGGTCGTCGAAGTAGCCCAAGACGCCGCGCGGATCAGTCACCGGAGCGCCCCATCTGCGCCGGCGTGCCGGCGTGCCCCGCCTCCTCCTTCAACTCGGAGATCGAGATCGCCGGCAGCAGCTTCACGAACAGGAGGAACCAGAAGAAGAACCAGCCGAACGCGCCCACCGTGATCGCCCACTCCACCGGTCGCGGGTGGTAGACGCGGCGCAGATAGGGCAGGCGGTCGTTGGCGAGAGAGGCCGTGATGATCACGAACCGTTCGAGCCACATGCCGACGTTGACGCCGACGGCGATCGGCAGCAGCGCGGCCGGGCTGCGGCGGATCCGGGGGGCGAAGAGGAGGAGCGGGACGACGCTGTTGCCCGCGATCATGATCCAGAACTGCCACGCGGTCGGTCCGGTCGCCCGATAGATCAGGGTGGCGCGCTCGGCCGACGGCGGGCCCCAGAAGGCGAGCGAGAACTCCAGGATGTACGCGTAGGTGACGATGAGGCTCGTGAGCAGGATGACGCGGCCGAGCATGTCCAGGTGGCGGGGCCCGATGACGTCCTCGAGCCCCAGCGCCTTTCGCAACGGGACGAGGAGCGTCACCACCATCGCGACCCCCGAGAAGATCGCGCCGGCGACGAAGTACGGCGGGAAGAGCGTCGAGTGCCAGCCGGGCAGCATCGCGACCGCGAAGTCCCAGGAGACGACGCTGTGGACCGAGATGACGAGCGGGGTGGCGAGGGCGGCGAAGAAGAGGTAGGCGCGGGTGAAGTGGCGCCATTCGCCGGTGGTCCCGCGCCAGCCTACCGAGAGGAGCGAATAGAGGGTCCGCCGCCACCCCTTCGCCGGACCGCGCAGCGCGGCGGCGTCGGGGACCATCCCGACGAAGAGGAACGTCGCGCTGATGATGAAGTAGGTCGAGACGGCGAAGACGTCCCAGAGGAGCGGGGAGCGGAAGTTCACCCAGAGATGGCGCTGGTTCGGGTAGGGGAAGAGCCAGTAGGCGAACCATGGCCGCCCGAGGTGGATGATCGGGAAGAGGCCGGCGGTCATGACGCCGAAGACCGTCATCGCCTCGGCGACGCGATAGACCGCGGTCCGGAAGCGGGCGCGGAACAGGAAGAGGATGGCGCTGATCAGGGTCCCGGAGTGGGCGATCCCGACCCAGAAGACGAAGTTCGTGATGTAGACGCCCCAGGCGACCGGCCGCATCAGGCCAGTGCCGACCATGCCGTGGCGGATCTGCCAGGCCCACGCGTAGGCGCCCACGAGGACCGCGGCGAACGAGAGGAGGAGCAGCAGGAGGTGGCCGAGGCCGAGCCGTGACTGCACCGCGACCGCGAGCGCCTGAGCCTTCCGGATCTCCGCCGGGGCGCTCACGCCGGCTCCCGCACGCGGGCGAGGTAGGTGATCGCGGGCCGCGTGTTCAGCTCCCCGAGGACGGCGTAACCGCGCGGATCGGAGCGGAGCCGGGAGACGCGCGAGGCGGGGTCCTTCGCGTCGCCGAAGACGATCGCCCGGCCGGGGCAGGCCTGCGCGCAGGCCGTGACCACGTCGCCGTCGCGCACCGGCCGCCCCTCGTCGCGGGCGCGGTTCTCCGCCAATCGGATCCGCTGGACGCAGAAGGTGCACTTCTCCATGACGCCCTTCGACCGGACGGTCACGTCGGGGTTGAGCTGGAGGTTCAACGGGTAGGGGAAGTCGGGATCCAGGTAGTTGAACTCCCGGACCTTGTAGGGGCAATTGTTCGAGCAGTAACGTGTCCCGACGCAGCGGTTGTAGACCTGCGCGTTGAGCCCCTCCGGGTTGTGGTAGGTCGCGTAGACCGGGCAGACGGGCTCGCAGGGCGCGCTGCCGCACTGCTGGCAGAGCATCGGGAGGAAGTCCGCGCCGTGACCGCGCCGCCCCGGCGTGAAGTAGCGTTCGATGCGCAACCAGGCCATCGTCCGCCCCTCGATCGCGCGCGCCGGCCCCACGACCGCCACGTTATTCTCGGCGTAGCAGGCCACGACGCAGGCCTGGCAGCCCGTGCAGCGATCGAGGTCGATGGCCATCGCCCAGCGGTGCACCGGCTCCGGCGGCGGCGGGTACATCTGCTCCGCGGGCTCGGGCCGCCGGGCGCGCGGCGACGCGGCCGAGACGTATTGCAGGAACGTCGCCTCCGCCTCCGGCTCGGCGCCCACGGACATCCGGGGCAGCTCCACCCTCCGCCCCGTCTTGCGCAACACCGGGCGGACCGCGAGCCAGTCGAGCCCGCCCGAAGGCTTCTCCCAGCGCGCCGGCAGGAGCCGCAGCAGCTCGGGGCCGAACGGGACCGCCGCGCAGTCGTCGCGCAGGCCCGGGTAGACGTACGCCGCCAGCTCGACCGCGGCCGCCCCGCCGACTTCGAGCACGTCGCCGGTCTCGACCCCGAGCCGGGCCGCGGCCGCGGGCGACAGCTCGATCCACGGCTCCCACGAGATCGCGCTCGTCGGGTCGGGGATCTCGCGCAACCAGGGCAAGCCGGCGGTCCCGGGGCCCCGCAGCGGCGTCGCGAACGGCACGAGCGTGAAGCCCTCCGGCGGCCGGGGGGGGAGCGGGAATGGGCGAAGCCCCCTCGCGTCGAGCGTCACGGCCGCGGGGCTCGCGGGGAAGCGCCAGCCGCCGCGCTCCTGCGCCGCCCGGCGCGCCGCCTCGAGGTCCCCCTTCGGCCCCGCCGACCTCATGGCGAGATCCTTCGTCTGTTCGAGGAAGTAGTCGTGGAAGTCGGTCGTGCCCGAGAGCGCCGGGAGAGGCAGCAGGCGGGCGAGATCGAGCAGCGCCTGCGAGGCCGCCCGGGTCTGAAAGAGAGGCCGCATCGCGGGCTGATCGATCTGTACGAGACCGGCCCGGGGAGTCAGGTCGCCGAACGCCTCGAGCGGATGGTCGTCGGGGAGGATCTGCCGCGCGACGCGGCTGGAGGCGTCCGGCCGATCGGCGAAGCTCACGACGAGGCCCACGCGCCCGGCGGCGTCCTCGAAGCCGAGCTGGGGCGGCAACGTCCCGGCCGGATCGGCGTGGTGAAGGAAGAGGAGGTCGACCTTCCCGGCCGCCATGTCGGCGACGAGCCCCGCCAGCGCGGAGGGCGGCGCCGGCGGGTCGATGCGCGGGTCGAGGCCGTAGAGCACGGTGCGGCCGACGTTTCCCAGGACGTGGTTGATCAGTTGGACGGCGGCGGCGAGGTCGGTCGCGTCGCTGCCGGTCGCGCCGAGGCCGGGCCCCAGGATCGCGCAGGGGCGGCGGGTGGCGAGCTCTCTGCCGAGCAAAGCCAGCTCCTCCGCGGCGACGCCGGTGCGGTCCTCCACGGCCGCGGGGTCGAACGGCTCGACGAGCCGCCGGACTGCGCCGGCTTCGGGCGCGAGGTCGGGGACCGCGTTGCCTGGGTCCAGGAGCCAGCGGAGCAGGCCGAGGGCGACGATCCTCTCGGTCCCGGCGCGCGCGGAGAGCCAGACGTCCGCGCTCACCCCCGTCGCGGACAGCCGCGGCCCCACCCAGGCGAGCCGCGTCCGCTCCGGTCCGACGCGACCACGGCCCCGGGTGAAGCCCCGGGTCAGCTCGACGGGCGAGAGCCACGTCTCGAGGAAGTCGGCGCCGAAGGCGACGACCGACCGGGCGGCCCCGAGGTCGAAGACCGGCAGCTCGTCGCGGCCGAAGAGCCGCCGCCCCGCCGCCCGCAGCGCCGGCACGTCGAGCGGATCGTAGACGATCCGCGCCTCCGGCGGCGCGCCGAGCCCGGCCAGGAACGCCCGCTGGAGAGTCCCCGCGCTCCCCGGCTCCGGCCGCGTGAGGAAGCGGACGGCGCCCGCGCGGCCCCTCTCGCGGGCCGTCCGGAGCGCGCCCGCCACCTCGCGCAGCACCTCGTCCCAGCCGGCCGGCGAGAGACCGCCGTGACCATCCGCCCGCGCGGGGGCGCGGTGGCGATCGGGCGCGTACAGCCGCTGCAGGCTCGCCTGCCCGCGAGCGCAGAGCGCCCCGCCGCTGATGGGATCGTCCGGGTTGCCCTCGAGCTTCACCACCCGCCCCTCGCGCGTCCGCGCGGTCACGCTGCATCCGGCGGAACACTCGCGGCAGACGCTCCGGTAGAAGACCGGGATCCCCGGGATCACGTCCTGCGGCGGGGTCAGGTACGAGTAGAGCTTCGCGGGCGCGTGGGGCGGCGAGCAGCCGACGTCGAGCCCCGCCGCCGAGGCGATCTTCAGGAAGGTCCGCCGCTGCATCGAGAGCTTGTCGTCGCCGCCCACGCTCTAATCCCTCCGAGAGGAATGGGGACCCTGCGAGGCGCGCCCCTGGCCGTCGAGAACGGTGCAGACGCCGGGCGCGACGGAGCGAGGACCGGAACCGTACAATGGATGGACGGTGAGGACCGCGGCGACCGAGCAACGCGGCGGATAGGCCGTTATCGACGGATCAGGGCCCACGGGTCCTCACTTGTGACAGGTCAGGCAGTCGGTGGGGGCCGCCCGCTCCCGATGGCAGTCGACGCACCAGCCCATCGTCACCGGGTGGGTCCGGGCGGTCACCTCCATCGTCTCGACCGGTCCATGGCACTTCTGGCAGGCGAGGCCGGCCGCGACGTGCCGCTCGTGCGTGAAGTAGACGTGATCGGGCAGCCGCCAGACGCGGTCCCAGACGAGCGGCCGGCCGGCGGCGAACGCCGCGTTGACCTTCTTCACCTCCGGCTTGTCCGTGGCGACGAACTTGTGACAGGCGTTGCAGCGCGCGGTCGTGGGGATGCCGGCGACCGGCCCGCGTCGCGCGTAGGCGTGGCAGAGCGTACAGCCAATCTCGTACTTGCCCGCGTGGAGCTGGTGGCTGAACGGGATGGGCTGGACGGGCGCGCGCGGGGTCGGGTACCCGCAAGCTCCGAGGCCCGCCGCGACCAGCCACGAGGACAAGCCGCGTCTCACCGCGTCAGGGAGAACGAGACCCGGGCCGTCTTCCCCGCCGCGACCGTGACCGGCTGCGCGGCGGCCTTCAGGTGCACGCTCCAGATCGCGACCTGCCAGTCGCCCGCGGGGACGTCGCGGATCCTGAACGTGCCGTCCGGCTGGACGACGGCGTGGTACGGGGTCGGCGCGACGTAGACATAGGCGAGCATCTCGGGGTGGAGGCTGCAGAGCTGGGTGTAGGCGCCGGGCTGGTCGAAGGTGTGGGTCCGGCTCTCGCCGGGCTTGAACGTCCCGAGGTTGTAGGGGCTGATGTCCGGGGAGAAGACGTTGTGGGAGACCGTGTCGCTGTTCTCGTACTTCACACTGTCCCCGACCGTGACGGCAAGGACGTGAGGGATGAAGCGCAGATGCTTCTGGTTCATGACCGCGGTCTTCGGCGTGCCCGCGCCGGGGCTCCCGCCGGTGAGGTAGACCACGGTCTCCTTCAGCTCCTTCGCGGGATTCGCCTCGACCTTGCCGGCGACCGTCCCCCCCTCGGCGAAGGCCGGCCCGGCGACGGCGAGACACCAGAAGACGAGGGGGCCGGCGGCGGACCGAGCGGGAGAGAGACGCATATCGACCTCACCAGGGGAAGCGGCTCATCGGCCGCGCTTCATGAGTGGAGCGCGCGTGCCCCCGAACCAAGGACCCAGATGGGTCAGCGCGGCGCGCCCTCACGTCACGAGCGCGTGAGGGGGCCCCCGCGACGCCCGGATGCGTGACCAGCGGCTGCGACCCGCCCGATGCAACGGCGACCTACCCCGCCCCCGCGCCACGGCCGCCTCGTGGCCGCCCCCGACCTCCGCCCGGCCGCCACGTGAGGGACGGCGCCGTCTCCTACTTCAAGTCCAGCCGATAGATCCCAAACTCCTGTCGGTTCTTGAGCGCCATCCAGAAGAGGCTCCTTCCGTTGCCGAGAAGCCAGTTCCAGACCTCGCCGTCCACCGTGGCGAGCACGGTCGCCGATCCGCCATCGACGGGAACCGCGGAGATCACGTCCGCCGAGGCCCCTGCCGCGTAGTAGGCCGTCTCTCCAACGATCGCGAAAGCCCAACTCCCGAGGCCGGATGCCACGGTCACCGGAGCTCCACCGCCGATAGGAACCCTCATCAGCGCAAGCTCGGTCGAGCCCGCGCCGGGAATGCGTTCCGTCCAGTAGACGCTCGTCGAATCCACCGCCAGACTGGCGCCGAACCCCGCATCGCTGCTCGCGAGAAGCGCCGGGACCCCGCCATCGGCCGACACCTGCATCAATGTGCTCGGGCCCTTGTCCCCGGCCCACCCCCAGCCCGTTGTCCAGTATACGTTCCGGTTATCCGCTGCCAGCGTCCAGACTATAATTCCGCCATCAAAATCGGGGACAGTCGCGAGAGTCGTCGTCTCCTGCCCGCTGACAGCCGTCTTCTCGACGGTCGACGCCGGCGGCACCCTGGGTGGTGGGCGATCAGCCGGGTAGCCAAGATCGCCCCAGTAAACGCTGTTCCCGGCCACCGCTACTTGGTACGGCCACTCGCCAGACACCAAAGTCGTTGCCGCGCCACCGGCCGCTGGCGCCTTCATTAACACGCCGCCTCCACCCAGACTCGTCCAGTAGACGTTCGTGCCATCGGACGCGAGCCCCTGGGGAGCCAGGCACTCTATCCCCGAGGCAAAGGTGACCACCTCCCCTCCTGCCACCGGCGCAGCCATGATCAAGCCGTTGAACCCGCGCGTGTTTACCCCCCAGTAGACGTATGTCGAATCCACTGCCATTGCCTGGACAGGCCCGACTGCGGGATCCAATCGCGCGACCAAGACCGGCCCCCCCGTGCCCGAGCTGCTCCCGGACGATGCCATCCCCGAGGAACTCCCGCTCGATCCGCTGCTCCCCGAGGCACCGCCCGTCGATCCGCTGCCCGACGCACTTCCGCTCGATGCATTCCCGGCGTCCCCGCTCCCCCCCCCGTCGCCGCCCTCGCCGGCGGGCTGGAAGGCGCACGCCGCGAGCCCGATCGCGCACGCAATCGCCCTCGTCGCAATCCTGCCGCGAGCCATCGTAAGCGACTCTACCGTATTCGCGCGCGGCCCGCGAGCGTCTCCCGGCTTGTCGCTCCAACCCACGAGATGCAGCCGTGAGCCGCCGCAACCCGCCGCGGCGCCTCCGCCCGGCCGCCACGTGAGGGAGGGCGCCGTCTCCTACTTCAAGTCCAGCCGATAGATCCCGAAGTCACTGCCGCCCTTTAGCTCCAACCAGAACAGGCTCTTCCCGTTGCCGAGCAGCCAGTCCGACACCTCGCCGTCCGCCACGGCGAGCACGACCGGCGAACCGCCATCGATGGAAACCGACGAGATCACGTTTCCCGAAGGCCCCGCCGCGTAATAGGCCGTCTTTCCAACGATCGCGAAAGGGTAATTCCCGAGGTTGGAGGCTACCGTCGCCGGCTCTCCGCCCCCGATGGGGACCCTCAGGAGGGCCGCCGCGGTCGGTCCCGCGTCCGGGAGCGGCTCTGTCCAGTAGACGCTCGTCGTATCCACCGCGAGGCTGGCGCCAAACATGTCGCCGCTCGCGAGAACCAGCGGCGCCCCGCCGCCGGCCGGGGCCTGCATCAACGTGGTCGGGCCGGCTTGCCACCACGCCTTCACGGCCGCGAGCCAGTAGACGTTCGTGCCATCCGCCGCGACTGCCCAGACGGACTCTCCGGCGTCGGGGACAGTCGCAAGAGTCTCGGTCTCCTGCCCGCTGGCAGCAGTCTTCTCGATCGTCGAGACCACGGGCTCCGGCTGCGTCTGCGTGGGGTATGGATGCCCCATATTGCTCCAGTACACACTGTTCCCAGCAACGGCGATCGCGAACGGCGCCTCGCGCGACACCAGAGTCGTCGCCACGCCGCCCGCTATCGGCGCCTTCATTACCAGGCCGCTGCTAGGACTGGTCCAGTAGACGTTCGTGCCATCGGATGCCAATCCCTGAATAAAGTCGCAGCTCCTTCCCGAGACCACGGTGATCTCTTTCCCTCCCCCCACCGGTACGGCCATGATCGACCCACTCGTCCCCTCGCTCGCTACCGCCCAATAAACGTACGTAGAATCCACGGCCATCGCCCGAACAGACTCTACTTTCGAGTCGAATCGCGCGACCAACATCGGTCCCCCATCGATCGAGCCACTCCCCGACGAGCCTGCCCCCGATCCGCTGCTTCCCGAGGCACCGCCCGTCGATCCGCTGCCCGACACGTCCCCGCTCGCGCCCCCCCCGTCGCGGCCCTCGCCGGCGGGCTGGAAGGCGCACGCCGCGAGCCCGAACATCCCGATCGCGCACGCAATCGCCCTCGTCGCAATCCTGCCGCGAGCCATCGTAAGCGACTCTACCGTATTCGCGAGCAGCCCGCGAGCGTCGCGCTCTCCCAGCGCTCCACCTGTCGCGAGCAGGTACACGTACCCGTCGAGTCGTCGCAGCATTCGCCGTTACGGCAGTCGCTCTGGAACGCGCAACTGCCGCCGGCAGAGGAAAGTGGGCGGGGGGAAGAAGGGCGGTGATCGCACCCACGGAATCGGCCGCACGCGCTCGTCCATGAGGGCCGAGCCCGCCGTCATCGGCCTCGCGTGCTCCACGATGAGCAGCGGGCCCTCCATCGCCAGCCTCCGCACCTCCTCGACGAGGAACCGAGGGTGGACGTCGAGGGACGCGGGGCCGGCCATGGATGACGCGGGAACCAGCATGAGGGGCGCGGGAACCAGCATGGATGACGCGGGGCCGAGCCTGGATGCCGCAGGGCCGAGCCTGGAGGTCGCAGGGCCAAGCCTGGAGGTCGCGGGGCCGAGCCTGGATGACGCGGGGCCGAGCCTGGATGCCGCGGGGCCGAGCCTGGATGGCGCGGGGCCGAGCCTGGATGCCACGGGGCCGAGCCTGGATGCCACGGGGCCGAGCCTGGATGCCGCAGGGCCGAGCCTGGATGCCACGGGGCCGAGCCTGGAGGTCGCGGGGCCGAGCCTGGATGCCACGGGGCCGAGCCTGGATGCCACGGGGCCGAGCCTGGATGCCGCAGGGCCGAGCCTGGATGTCGCGGGGCCGAGCCTGGATGCCACGGGGCCGAGCCTGGATGCCACGGGGCCGAGCCTGGATGGCGCGAGGCCGAGCATCGGCCGGCGCCCCCTCGTCGCGAGGGAGCGCCTTCTCATCATCCCGTCTTATTCACGGGACGGCGTAGCGAGACGTTCGAGACCGCAGCCGAGAAGGGCGAGCGAGAGCGACGACCGACGAGGCGGGCTAAAGCCCGCCGCAGGAGGGAGGAGCGAGCAGCCCCTTCGGGAGGCGCGGGATCGGACGTCGCAGCAGCCGGACCGTGAATAAGACGGGATCATGGAGGTCCAGGGCGCGTCGGCGAGCGGGACGGGCGCGGGCTCCGGCGGGAGCGGCAGCTCGGGCATTGCCGCCGGGGAAGCAGGGGATGGCCGGGGCGATCCTGGGGCGTCCCGCGCCTCGCGATCAGCGGGCGGTCCGCCCGGCGATCCGGCGAGCGAACCCGCTGTCGGGCTCGACGTCTTCGGTGCTCGCCGGAGAGATCTTCGCACCGCACGAGCGTCCTCGGAGGTCGCAGATCAGTGGACATCTCCCACGTGCGCGTAGACCTCGCTCTCGATCTGGAGGGTGGTGTGATCGATCCCGAACCTCTCCCGCAGGCCGGTCTTGACCGCGGCGAGGATGGCGTCGTTCTGCGCCGCGTCGTGGCCGCGGACGACGAGGTGGGCCGAGAGCGCGTAGAGCCCGTTCCCGATCGTCCAGAGGTGGAGGTCGTGGATGGCCTGGACCCCCTCCGCGCGCACCATCTGGGCGAGGATCTCCGAGAGGTCCAGGTGGCCGGGGACCGCCTCGAGGAGGATGTCGATGGCCTCGGCGAGCAGGCGGACCGCGCCGTACACGATGGCCAGGGCGATCGCCGCGGAGAGCAGCGGATCGACGTACCACGCGCGCGTGAGCCCCATGATCGCGGCCGCGACCACGACGCCGGCGCCGGAGAGCGTGTCGCCGAGCAGGTGGAGGAGCGCGGCCCGCACGTTCAGGGTGCGCGCGGGCGAGCGGCGGAGCAGGACGAACCCGGTGACGTTGGCCGCGAGGCCGGCCGCGCCGGTGAGGGCCATCGCCCGCAGATCGATCGGCGCGTGGGCGCGGAGGCGGCCCCACGCCTCGAACAGGATGAAGCCCGCGATGCCGACGAGCGCCATCCCGTTCGCCGCCGCCGCGAGGATCTCCAGGCGGTAGTAGCCGAACGTCCGCCGGACGTCCGGAGGCCGCCCGCAGAGCCAGACGGCCACGAGCGACAGGACGAGGGCCGAAGCGTCGGTGAGCATGTGCCCCGCGTCGGCCTCCAGGGCGAGGCTGCCGGACAGGAAGCCGCCCACGCCCTCGACGGCCATGATGAGGAGCGTGACGGCGAGCGCCGCGGCGAGGGGCCGGGCCTCCCGCCCGCGGCCGGAGGGCGCGTGAGAGTGGAAGTGGGCGGGGGCGTTCGCCGTCATCGCCGCGCGGCCCTGGAGGGCCGAAAACCCAACGCGGCCGCGCCGCACCGTCCGGACGGCCTCACGCCGGTCCCCCGCGGGGGGAGCCGGGCGCCCCCCGCACGCCCCATCCCACCTCGTCTTTGCAGGAGCGTCGCTGAATCCTCGCGCGGCACGGACATTCTCGGAAGCAGTCGATCAGGATTCCAGGAGGCTCGTGTCCCACGGGCGCCGTCGCGAGGAAGCCGAGATCGAGGCGAGACGGGCACCCGAGGAGTGAACCGCGTCAAACGTACTCTTTGCAGTACGTTTTGCAGCGAAGCGACGAGGCCGCCCGTCGCGAGCGAAGGGCTCGGCTTTCGCGGTCGGCAGCCATTGAAGCCCAGCCTCCTAGCGCGCCAGACCGAGCGGCGGCGGCCGGTGAGCCCGCCGCCGGGCCGTCTCTCCCTGCTCCGGTGTCATCGCGAGCGAAGGCTACCACAAACGACGTTCGCGTTGACTTCCGCGCGCCCGCGATCTTTAACTGCGCGAGGAGCCGCGAATGGCGAATCGATCGAACGACGGCGCTGCCAAGGAGCGGCCTTACGACGACCTGATCGCGGACCTCGAGATCTGCGTCAAGGAGCTCGAGGAGGGCCGGCTGCCGCTCGAACGGGCCATCGACCGTTTCAAGGAGGGCATCGCCCTCGTGAAGGCGGCCGAGCGCCGGCTGCAGGAGGCCGAGGGACAGGTGAACCTGCTGCTGCGGGCCGAGGACGGGACGGAGACCGTGGTGCCCTTCCCCGCCGCCCCCTCCGAGACCCCCCGCGGGCCGCGGCTCGCGACCTCCGCGCCGAAGCCCGGCGCCGGCGGAGACGACATCCCCTTTTGACGGGCCTCGATTGGGCGGGCCCGAGGACCGGATCACGGCGGCGGACACGCCCCCGCGTTAGCTTTTCGGCATGGCGAAGCGCAAGGTCATCATCGTCGACGACGACCGCGACACGCGGGACATGTTGACCCTGGCCCTCCAGCTCGAGGGATACGAGGCCACGCAGGCGGCCAACGGCTTGCGCCTGATCTCGACGCTCCACGTCGACAAGCCGGACCTCATCGTCCTGGACGTCATGATGAGCTGGATCGACGGCTTCGAGCTCTGCCGTTCCATCAAGAAGAACGAGCAGTTCAGGGACATCCCGGTGCTCTTCCTCTCGGCCCGCAAGTCCGCCGACGATCAGCGGCGCGGGCTGGAGGCCGGCGCGGCGGACTACTTCACCAAGCCGGTCCAGGTCGAGCAACTGCTCGCCCGGGTGAGCGAGCTGATCGGCCCGGCCGAGCGCCCGTGAGCGCGGAGGAGATCCTCGACGTCTCGCGCGCGGCCGTCGAGACGGAGTTGGCTCGCGGACTCGAAGAGGCGCTGCGCGAGGTCCCCGTGGGCCTGAAGGAGGCGATGCGGTACGCGGTGCTGCCCGGCGGGAAGCGGCTGCGCCCGGCGGTGGTCCTCGCCGTCGCGCGAGCCGTCTCGGGCAAGCCTCCCGCGCCGGCGGCCCTCCGCTTCGCCGCGGCCGTCGAGCTCGTCCATTGTTACTCCCTCATCCACGACGATCTGCCCGCGATGGACGACGACGACCTCCGGCGCGGCCGCCCGACCGTGCACCGCGCCTTCGGGGAGGCCGCCGCCATCCTCGCCGGCGACGCGCTCCTCACCGAGGCGTTCGCCTGGACGGCCGCCATCCCGGAGATCGGCGCCGCGCTCACGGTGGAGCTGGCGCAGGCGGCCGGGGCGGCCGGGATGGTCGGCGGCCAGGCCCTCGACGTGGCCACGACCGGCAACCGCGCCCCGGCCATGGAGATGGTCACCCGCATCCACGAGGGGAAGACGGGTGCGCTCTTCGCCGCCGCGGCGGCCGGCGGCGCGCGTTGCGGCGACGGCTCCGCGGAATGGGTGGAGCGGATGCGGCGTTACGGCCTGGCGCTCGGGATGGCGTTCCAGGCGTCCGACGATCTGCTCGACATCACCGGGAACCCGGCGCTGCGCGGCAAGCGGGTGGGGCGGGACGCCGAGCGGCAGAAGCCGACGCTCGTCGCCGCCGTCGGCCTCCCGAAGGCGCGCGCGCGGGCGGAGGAGCTCTCGCGCGCGGCGAGCGAGTGGGTGGCGGGCCTGCCGGGGCGGGCGCCGCTCATCGAGCTGGCGCTGTACGCGGCGGGCCGTTCCAGGTAAAAGACAGGGTCGTCGCCGGAGGACGCGGGCTCTCCGGCTCCCGGGGAGGCAGGAGCGCGGGAACGGACGCGGCTGCACCCGTCCCTGCCCTCCTGCTCGCCGGTCAGGGATCCTCGAAGCCCGCGGGACGATGACGGAAGACCCATGGCGCGGCTCCTAGACACCATCGACGATCCGCGGGCGCTCAAGGGCCTGTCCATCTCCGACCTCCCGGCGCTCGCCCGCGAGCTGCGCGAGGAGATCATCGCGACCTGCGCCCAGAGCGGCGGCCACCTCGGCGCCTCGCTCGGCGCGGTCGAGATCGGCGTCGCCCTCCACTATGTCTTCGACTCGCCGATCGATCGGATCGTCTGGGACGTCGGCCACCAGGCCTACGCGCACAAGCTCCTGACCGGCCGGCGGGATCGCTTCCGGACGCTGCGCCAGGAAGGCGGGCTGTCGGGCTTTCCGAGCCGGGCGGAGAGCGAGCACGACGCCTTCGGCACCGGCCACGCATCGACCTCCATCAGCGCCGCACTCGGCATGGTCGAGGCGCGCCGGCAGACCGGCGAGCGCGGGCGCGTCGTCGCGGTCATCGGCGACGGCGGCCTGACCGGCGGGATGGCGTTCGAGGCGCTCAACCATGCCGGCCACCTCGGCCGCAACCTGATCGTCGTCCTCAACCACAACGAGCAGTCGATCAGCCCGAACGTCGGCGCCCTCTCCCGCTGGTTCTCCAAGAAGCTCACCGGTCGGACGTTCGGCGCCTGGCGGCGCGGCATCAAGGACGCCCTCTCCGCGCTGCCCCGCGGCGACAAGGCGATCGCCGCCGTCCGCCACGCCCTCTCCTCCACCAAGGCGCTCCTGACCCCCGGGATGCTCTTCGAGGGGCTCGGCTTCGAGTACGTCGGCCCCATCGACGGCCACGACGTCGGGGGGGAGCTCGAGACGCTCGACCGCGTCCGGGCGCTCGACGGACCGGTGCTCGTCCACGTGGTGACGGAGAAGGGGAAGGGCTACGGCCCCTCGGAGGCGGATCCGGTGACCCGCGGCCACGCGATGGGACCGTTCGACATCGCGACCGGCAAGAGCACCGCCCTCGCGCCGGCGATCAAGCCCTGGCAGGACTTCTTCGCCGACGGGGTGATCGAGCTGATGCGCAAGGACCGCCGCGTCGTCGCGATCACCGCGGCGATGCTCGAGGGGACCGGCCTCGCCCGCGTCCAGCGCCTCTTCCCCGACCGGGTCTACGACGTCGGGATCGCCGAGCAGCACGCGGTCACCTTCGCCGCCGGCCTCGCCTGCGAGGGGCTGCGACCCATCGTGGCGATCTACTCGACGTTCCTCCAGCGGGCCTACGACCAGGTCATCCACGACGTCTGCCTCCAGAAGCTGCCGGTGACGTTCGCCCTCGACCGCGGCGGCCTCGTCGGCGCGGACGGCGCGACGCACCAGGGCCTCTACGACCTCGCCTACCTCCGCGTCGTCCCGAACCTCACCGTCATGGCGCCCTCCGACGAGAACGAGCTGCGCCGGATGCTCCGGACGGCGCTCGCCCTCGACGGCCCGTCGGCCATCCGCTTCCCGCGCGGCGCCGGCGTGGGCGTCTCCCTCGACGAGGAGCTGCTTCCCCTCCCCGCCGGCAAGGGACGAATCGTCCACGGCGATCCCGCCCGCGCGGACGTGGCCCTCCTCGCGATCGGGGCGATGGTCCCCCCGGCGCGGGCGGCGGCGGCGGCGCTCGCCGGCCGGGGCCTGCGCGCGCTGGTCGCCGACGCGCGGTTCGTCAAGCCGCTCGACGAGGCGCTGGTCCGCGACCTCGCCTCCGCCGCCCGCCGCATCCTCACGGTGGAGGAGGCGGCGCTCGCGGGCGGCTTCGGCTCCGCGGTCCTCGAGGCGCTCCAGGCGGCGGGCGTCCGCGCGGACGTGAAGCGCCTCGGCCTGCCGGACCTCGTCGTCCCCCACGGCGACCCCGCGCGGCAGCGGGCCCGCTTCGGCCTGGACGCGGCGGGCATCGCCGCGGCCGCGGAGGCCCTCTGCGCCTCGCGGCCGAAGATCCTCTCGGCGGGGTGAGCGTATGGGCCGGGGAAGCGTGATCCACGCGCTCCCACGCCGCGGGCGGCGGCCGCGCGCATGACCCGGCTCCGCGCCGACCGGCTGCTCCTCGCCCGCGGCCTCGCGAAGAGCCGCACCCAGGCGCAGGCGCTCGTCATGGCCGGGCAGGTCGTCTCCGGAGAGACACGGATCGACAAGCCCGGCCAGCTCCTCGCCGAGGACGCGCCGCTGCGGCTCAAGGAGGGCGCACTGCCCCGTTACGTCTCCCGCGGCGGGGAGAAGCTCGCGGCGGCGCTCGGCGCGTTCCGGATCGACCCCACCGGCCTCGCCTGCGCCGATCTCGGCGCCTCGACCGGCGGCTTCACCGACTGCCTGCTCCAGCACGGCGCGGCGCGGGTGCACGCCTGCGACGTGGGGCGCGGGCAGCTCGACCCCCGGATCGCGCGCGACCCCCGGGTCGTCGTCCACGACCGGGTGAACGTCCGGGCCTTGCGCCCGGAGGAGCTGGGCGAGCAGGTCGCGCTCTGCACCCTCGATCTCTCGTTCATCTCGCTGCGGCTCGTCTTCCCGGCCGTCGCGGCCCTCCTCGCCTCCGGCGGCCGGATGGTCGCCCTCGTGAAGCCCCAGTTCGAGGTCGGCCGCGCGAGGGTCGGCAGGGGTGGGGTGGTGCGCGACCCAGAAGCCCGCGCACAGGCCATCCGGGAGGTCGCCGCCGCGGCGGAGCAGCGACGCTTCGTCGTCGAGGGCGTCATCGATTCCCCCTTGCGCGGCCCGGCGGGCAACCTCGAAGCGTTGCTCGTCGCGCGGCGGGCGATCGAGTAACCCCGTCTTATTCACGGTACGGCGTAGCGAGGCGTTCGAAACCGCAGCCGAGAAGGGCAAGCGCAGCGACGACCGACGAGGCGTGCTGAAGCACGCCGCAGGAGGAAGGAGCGAGCACGCCCTTCGCAGGCGCGGGATCGGACGCCGCAGCAGCCGGACCGTGAATAAGACGGGGTAACCGCTCCCGGCGACCCGCGGGGCCCCGGGCCCGCGGGCAAGGACGCGACAGCCCAGGGGAAGAGCCCGATTCGCGCCATCGCCGGCCCCACGAGAACGTGAGGGTGGCTCCCATGTGGGGACCGTTGCGCGGTCCGGCCGATCGATGTAATCGAACTCCTCGCGAGCGTGCGGCGATCCCTGGACATTCGAGGCGGGCAGATGGCCGCGGGCCCACCTCTCGGCGGGCTCGTCCGGCTTGCGCTCTGGCTCGGCATCGCCGGCTTCGGCGGCGGCTTCTCGGTGCTCGCGCAGATGCGGCGCGACCTCGTCGACCGGCGCCGCTGGGTGGAGGCCGAATCCTTCTTCGAGATGCTCGAGGTGGCGAAGGTCCTGCCGGGGACGAGCGCGACGAACCTGTTCACGTTGATCGGCGAGCGCGAGCACGGGACCGCCGCGGGCGTCCTCCTGGGCGCGGCGTTCCTCTTGCCGAGCGCTGCCACGATGGTCCTGCTCGGCGCGCTCTATCCGGTCATCCGGCGCATGCCGGACATGGGCGCGTTCCTGGACGGCCTCGGGGTGGCGATGGTGCCGATCGTCGGCGCGGTCGTCTACGAGATCGGCAAGGACGCCCTGCGCAGCCTGGCCGACGTCGGGCTCGCCCTGCTCTGCTGCGCGGCGATGGCCTGGGCGGGGATCGGCCTCCTCGAGCTGGCGCTCGCCGCGGCGGCGCTGGGCGCGGGGACCGCGATCTGGCAGGAGCAGTCCCGGGCGCGGGCCGCCCGGATCGCCCGCCCGCCCGCCAGGCATGGGGGAGAGGGACCACCGCCGGCGGCGGGAGTCGCGCTGTTCCCCTGGATGAAGGCGGCGCTCGTCGGCGCCGGGCTCGCCACGCTGCCCAGCCTCGCCCACGTGTTCGCGAAGATCGGCGCGGCCACGTTCGGGGGCGGCCTGGTGATGATCCCGGCCATCGAGCAGCAGGTGGTCCACCTGCGCCATTGGCTCACGCCGGCGGAGTTCTCGGACGCGATCGCGTTCGGGCAGATCACGCCGGGGCCGGTGGCGATCTCGGCGACGTTCATCGGGTACCGGGTGGCGGGCCTCTCGGGCGCGCTGGCCTCGACGGTCGCCATGTTCGCGCCGCCGATGGCGATGACGCTGCTGGCCGGGCGCGGCCTGGGTGAGTTCCGGCAGAGCCCGGTGCTGCGCGGAGCGATCCGCACGCTCGGGCCGGCGGTGATCGGGATGCTGCTCGCGGCGATGGTCAGCCTCGCGCGGGTGTCGGTGGCCTCGCCGGTGAGCATCCTGATCGTCGCGGCGGGGCTGCTCGTGCTGATGGTCTTCCGGGTGAACCCGTTGTGGGTGCTCCTCGGCGGGGGCCTCGCTACGCTCGGCGCGAGCGGGATCTCCTGCCTGCGATGAACCCCACGCCTCCACCGGGAAGAGCCGGCCGGCCGCCGAGGAGCGGTCCCCCCGGAAACGAGAGCGCCGGTGAAAGCTGACCGATGAGCCCCCGCCCTCGCCGAGAGATCGCCGCGGCGCGCGCGCGCCTCTACTCCCTGGTCCGCGCGGAGCTCTCCGGGCGCGGCTACGCCGAGGTCGAGACGCCCTGCCTGCTGCCCGCGCCCGGCATGGAGCCGCAGATCACCGCGTTCGAGAGCAAATGGCGCCCCGAGATGCCGGGGCCCGCCGCCCGGCGCCTCTTCCTCCAGACCTCGCCCGAGTACGCCATGAAACGGCTGCTCGCCGACGGGTTCGGCCACGTCTTCCAGATCTGCAAGGCGTTCCGCAACGGGGAGGCCGCGCCCCGGCACAACCCCGAGTTCACGCTGCTCGAGTTCTACCGCTCGCCGGGCGGAGCCGAGGAGATCCGGCGCGACCTCGAGGCGCTCGTGCACGCGGCCGCCGCGGCGTTCGGCGCGCCCGCGCTCGCGGAGCCCGTTCAGACGCTCTCCGTGCGCGAGGCGTTCCGCTCCCGGCTCGGCATCGACCTCGCGGCCTGTCGCGACGGCGCCGCCCTAGCCGCGGCGGCGGCGGCCCGCGGGCTCCCCGCCGCCTCCGCGGACCGCTTCGACGACGTGTTCTTTGCCCTCTTCCTCTCGGGCATCGAACCGACCCTGACCTCGCCCGTCTTCCTCACCGAGTGGCCGGCCTCGATGGCCGCGCTCGCCAGGATCCTCCCCGGTGATCCGCCGGTGGCCGATCGCTTCGAGCTGTATGCCGCCGGCCTGGAGCTCGCGAACGGCTTCGGCGAGTTGAACGACGCCGCCGAGCAGCGCCGCCGGCTCCTCGCCGAGCAGGACGAGCGGCGCGCCGCCGGCCGCCCCGCGTATCCTCTCGACGAGCGTTTCCTCGAGGCCGTGGGCAGGATGCCGCCGTCGGCCGGCGTCGCGATCGGCCTCGACCGGCTCCTCATGCTCCTGCTCGGCGCGGAGCGGATCGACGAGGTGCTCCTGTTCCCCGCGAGCGCCGAGTGGCGTTGAACGCCCGCGCGCCCGCCGGCCACCGAAGGGGGAGGATGGAGCCGCGCGTGACGGCTCGAAGCGGAGCGGCCATCCGGACTTCAGCGCTCGCCAAGGAGGAGTGGAGATGGACTTGCCGAAACTCGCCGCCGTGGGCCTCGCCGTGGGGCTCGCCGCCTGCATGAACCCGGATCCGGGCGGCTCACCGAACGAGAGCCCGCCGGACGGTGCGACCGGGACGGCCGGCACGAGCGGCAGCGCGGGAAGCGGCGCGTCCGGCGCTGGCGGCTCCAGCGGCACCTCTGGACAGAGCGCTTCGGGCGGCTCACCCGACGGCGGCATCGCCTGCAGCGGCGACTGGCGGAACGGCTGCGAAAACTGCCCGCCGCCCAACGTCTGCTGGCTCGGGTCGCTTTGTGAGCCGCCGTGCGCCACCTACGAGGACTGCGAGATCGACGAGACCTGCATCTCCGGTCACTGCGCGCCCACCACCTGCGCGAACGCGGACACCTCGCCCCACGACTGCACCGCCGCCGATGGGCAGCACGGGACCTGCGTTCCGATCTCCGGCACCGGGGTCTGCGTGCCGGCCGCCGGGCAGCCGGCCCCCGAATGGAGCCCCTGCTCGCCTCCCGCCGCGCCGCAAGCAACGCCCTGCTGGAGCGCGTTCTCCCGGGGCGGCGCGATCTGCGGCACGAACCAGCTCTGCAGCGCGCTCACCCGCAGCGACGAGGGAGTCTGCGTCCAGCTCTGTGGCGGCGGCGGCCCGTGCCCGACCGGCCAGAGCTGCGTGACCGACTTCGCCGGCGTCCCCTATTGCGCGCGCAACGGCGGCTGAGGCGCTCGCTGGGCTCGCCGGCGATGCGGCGGTCCGCGGCGGTCCGCCGGCGGTCCGCCGGTCGACAACGCCCGGCGCTTCGTGTACGGTGTTTCCCTAGGACGTTGAGGTCATGGCGGTACGGCGAATTTCGCGCTTCTTCTGGACGGTCTGGCTCCCGAGTGGCCTCGATACCGCCGGCACCCTCGCTCTCGATGACGCTGTTGACCTACGGACTCCCGATTGGGCCACCCGCCCGAACCCGAGGCCCCCGCACCCCCGGCCATCGCGGGGACTCCTGGGGATCCGAGGTTTGCCCGGCCGGCCGCCGCCTGCGCGGTCCTGTGCGAGTCCTGCGGTTCCGCCGACGAGACCCTCCGCCGGGGGGCCCTCGCGACCCACCGGACCGACCCTCGTGGTCCTCGCCGCTTCGGTCACCTCCCTTGCCTGCTCGACGTCGGCGCGCGCCTCACCCCGGTCCCAAGCTGCTCAGCGGCCCCCGGTTCGGGCGTGCCGCGTGTTCTCGACGCCGCACCGATGACTAGCGCGATGTACTCTCCCGATCTTCCACAAAGCAAGCACCATGTGCCACCCCAGCGAATGCTGCTTCCACGACTATCGAAAGGCCACAAAATGCCCCCCCCCCGGCGAGTACTGAGAGCAGCGAGCTTCCTCCTCCTTGGCGTTCTCATGGTTAGCTGGCGCGCCAACGCCCAGTCATGTAACTATTACACCCAGTCCTGTTCCAACGCGGCATACCAGTATCTCAATACTTCCGCCTCCGGGTTCGCGAGCCTCGTTGGTGGCGATCCGAACAACTGCACCTCTGGCTACGGTGTCTACGGCGCCGTAGCGTCCTCGAACACTTCCCCAGCAGTTTACGGCTACTCCGCGAATACCACAACACAAGGAGTCGCCGTCGAAGGAGAAGTCGACGGGGCAGGCAATGGCGTTGCAGCAATTAACGACTCCTCCGGTTACGGCCTCTACGCGTGGTCAGGATCCGGAACGGCAGTCGACGCTGTCGCTTACTCTTCGTGCACGGCGCCGGCGACCTGCTACGGCGTCAATGCGTCATCGCCCGGCACCGCAATCAATGCTCACGGTACCACCGGGGCAGGTGTCATCAGTCAAGGCGCAGTTGGCGTTCAGGGCACTGGGAACCTCTACTACGGGGTCTCGGGCTTTGCCAACGACAGCTTCCCCGGGGTCTACGGCCAGGGCTCGGACGACGGGGTCGACGGCTACGGCTTGACCCAGAACGGGGTTTACGGCACCACCGACGCCACCGACACGAACTACTCCGGAGTACTTGGCGTCGCCGACAACGTCACGGGCGTTTACGGATACTCTTCAAATAACGGCGCCGGCGTGGTCGGCCGGAGCGTCAACATGGACGGCGTACAGGGCTATTCGGCGTCCGCGTCGAACTCCGGCGTTTATGCCAACAACAGCAACAATGGATATGGCATTTACGCCACGGCCGGCAGTGGCTACGCAGGCTATTTTACGGGGCAGGTGTACGTCAGCGGCTACCTCTGGAAGTCCGGGGGCGGGTTCTTGATCGACCATCCGCTCGATCCCGCGAACCGCTACCTTTATCATTCGTTCGTCGAGTCACCCGAAATGAAGAACGTCTACGATGGAGTGGCGACGCTCGATGCCAACGGCGAAGCGGTGGTTGCAATGCCAGACTACTTTCAGGCTGAGAATGCCGAGTATCGGTACCAACTCACGCCGATCGGCCGCTTTGCGCCAGTCTATGTTGCCGACGAGATATCAAACAACCAGTTCAAGATTGCGGGCGGAGCACCGGGCCAGAGGATCTCCTGGCAGGTCACCGGCGTCCGCGTGGATTCATATGCCAAGGGGCATCCGTTCGTCGCCGAGGTCGACAAGGCGGCCGGAGAACGGGGGAAGTACCTTCACCCCCAGGAGGTCGCGGGACTCGTGCCGTCGGCCGGGACCCAGATCCGCTGGATGGAGCCGCCGAAGGCATGGTCGCCGCCGCCGCGGAGGACCGCCGTCAGGTTTGGTGTCTGCCAATAGCTGGAGGTATCCTTGCGTTTTCTGCGGACAGCAACACTCAGGTTTCGCGTGTTGACGCTGTGCATTCTGGGGCTTGCGGTCTCGTGCATCGACGCCGTCGGGGAGCAAGGCGCCGATGGCGTCGACGCGTCGGTGGCCCCTGGGCGCGGCGGATCGGGAACGACGTCGGGCGCCGGTGGTGCGGGTAGCTCAAGCACCAGTGGTGAGCCGGGCGGTTCGAGCAGTTCTGGGGGCGTAAGCAGCAGCGGTGCGAGCGGCGGTAGCCTAAACAGTTCGGGTTCGATACCCTGCGGATGGAGTGAGATCTGCGGCACATGTGGAAGACATTGTACCGGTGGCCAGGACTGCTCCCAGGGGCTTTGTTGTCCCCGCGGATGGATCGCTTGCCCGATTCCGGATGGCGTTGGGTGCACATACACAAGGATCGATTCGTCGAACTGTGGCGCATGTAGTAGGAGGTGCGCAGCCGGCCAGCAATGTTCTGCAGCGCATTGCATCGCGACGTGCGGGTCAGAGTACGGAGATTCGCTCTTCACCTGTCCGCTGCCTGACGGCGGGATCTCGTGTACCGATTTGCTGTGGGATTTTTCAAACTGTGGATACTGTGGCAACACCTGTGCGCCAGGGCAGGAGTGCGGTGGGGGAAGCTGCGGTCCGTCGGGTTGATCGATGCCATCGCCCAATCTTGGTCCGCGGGGCTTGCGTGGTGACGGATAGCTGACTTCACCTGCAAACACACCGGGTTGGCGGACGTCAGGGTGGAATCCTGGAGCGGACTACGCGGGGGGGGCAAGTGACCCCGCCGCCCCCCGCGTGGTCCGGGTGAGCCCCTTCGGGGACCGCCGCTCGCCGGCCTGTTCGGGCAACCGTCAGGCGGTCGTGGAGAACGTCCTCTCGACCAGCTCGCGCGAGCGCCGGACGAGCGCCAGGGCGGCCTCGCCGGCAGCGGCCTCGCCGGCGCGTTGACAGGCCGGGGGCCGCGTGCGACGCTCCTCTGGGCCCGCTCGGGCCCGGAGGGTTTCGCCGGACGCTTCCCGCGCTGATCGCCACCGTGGCCGTCGCCGTTTCCGCGCAGGACGTGGCGGCGGCGAAGCGGCTGTTCCAGCAGTCGAGGCAGGAGTACGACCTCGCCGATTTCGACCGCGCGCTCGGCGACGCTGAGGAGGCCTACCGCCTCGATCCATTGCCGGCCATGCTCTTCGATCTGGGGCAGTGCCACCGGACGCTACGCCACTGGGACAAGGCCGCCTTCTTCTTCGAGCGCTATCTCGCCCGGGTGCCGAACGCGCCGAACCGGAAGCTCGCCGCCCAGCTCCTCGCCGAGGCTCGGGTCAAGGGAGACGAGGCGGCCCGGGAGAGGAGCTCCTCGCGCGCCTCGAACGCGGCGGCGTCCCCTTCCCCGGCCGCGCGCCCGGAGCGGCCGGCGGCTTCGGGCGCCGCGCCGGCCGCGTGCGCGTCCCTCGCCGCCTGCCGGGCGGCGTGCAAGCTCGGCGACCTCGTTGCCTGCAAGGACCTCGGCGTCCTCTTCGAGCAGGGCAAGAGCGTCGGGAAGGACTACGGCGAAGCCTTGACGCTCTACGAACGCGCCTGCGCGGGCAAGGTGAGCTGGGCCTGCGTCGAGGCCGGCTTGATGTACGAACAGGGAAGGGGCGCCGCCCGCGACGACGCGCGGGCAGCGCGCCGCTACGCGAAGGGCTGTGTCGCCGGGAGCGGCTGGGGTTGCCTCGACCTCGGCCGCTTCTTCGAGGCCGGACGGGGCGTCGCCCGTGACTACGGCAAGGCCGGGGAGCTCTACGAGAAGGTCTGCCGCGCCGGGCTCGGCGCCGCCTGCACGGACCTCGGAATCCTGCACGAATTCGGGCGCGGTTTCGTGCGAGACTGCGCGGCGGCGTTCCCGCTGTACACCAAGGGATGCAACGGCGGCGACCCGCCCGGCTGCACGAACCTCGCCTCCCTTTTCGAGCGCGGCTGCGGCACGCCGGTCGACCTGGCCTCGGCGGTCAAGCTCTACGACCAGGGCTGCCGCGGCGGGAACGCACTGGCCTGCCAGGACCTCGGCCTGCTGTACGAGAACGGCAAGGGCGTGGGGCAAGACTTCGGCCAGGCTCTGGTGCTCTACCGGCAGGCGTGCTCGGGTGGCTCCGCCTGGGCCTGCGTCCAGGCCGGCATCTTCTACGAGGAGGCGAAGGGCACCACCCTCGATTTCCGTCAGGCTGCCGGCCTCTTCGCGAAGGGCTGCGACACCGGGGAGATGGTCGGCTGCAACAACCTGGGCGCGCTGTACCAGGAAGGGAAAGGCGTGCCCAGGGACCCGACACGGGCCTCGCACCTCTTCCGGCAGGCGTGTCGGGGCGGCGACCAGCAGACCTGCCGATGGCTGGAGAAGCATCCCGGTCCGTGAGCGGCCGCGGGGGTGGCAGACCAGACGCCGGGCCCCGCCTCACGACCGTCGAATCCTATCGCCGCCTCCACTCGTTGGAGCCCGGACACCTCCAGTCCAGACTAATGACCCGGCTGCCCTCGAGGATTCGGTCGAAGAAACCCGCGGGGAGCCGAGCCGGATCAGCCGGTCTCACCGGTGGTTCAGGAACCGGAGGTAGAACGCCCCGAACACCAGGACGATCCCGATGTTCACCGCCAGCCGCTCGTAGATCCGGTTCCTGAAGAACAGGATGTCCACGCCGACCACGACGGCGACCATCGCGAGCACGTAGAGCACGACGAAGGGGTGCGTTGCCATTCCTCCATCCTACGCCCGCGCCCCCCGTCGCGGGAGGGCTCGCTTGACGCCTCCAGCAACGAGAGGTTACCTGGAGACGCTCCACTTCCATGGTCCCGTGTCATGCACAGATCCACCGCCGGTCTGCCGTCGCCGCGCTCGCCGTCTACTTCGCCGCCTGCGGCGGCCCCGCGAGCTCCCCCGCAAGCTCCCCCGCCGGCTCAATCGACGACCGCGGGGCGGCCGGACCGGGGGGAGCCACGGACGCCACGATCGCACCGGATGGAGGTGCGACACCCGACGCGGGTACAGCCGACGCGGCGACACCTGACGCGGGGACACCTGGCGCGGGTACAGCCGACGCAGGCGAGACCTGCCCGCGCGGAGAGCAGTCCTGCGCCGTCGCCGACGCCGGCAGCCGGGTGACCTTCGGCTTCGTCGAACAGAACGTCATCCAGGGCGAGAACTGCACCAATTGCCATGGCCAGAGCGCTGGACCGGGGGTCGGGAACCTCGACCTCGTCACCCATCCGTATGGGGCCCTGGTGGGCGTCCCGGCGATCAATCGGTACGGCAGCGTCCACGAGCAGGCGGACGGCGGCCCGCTCCTGCGGGTTTCACCCGGCGACCCCTCGGAGAGCCTCTTCTACATCAAGCTCGGGCTCTCCACCGCCAGCAGCCAGTGGGGGCAGCCGATGCCAATGTCCTCTCCGCACTCGACCCCAGCCTCCCTGATGAACGCGGTCCAGACGTGGATCGCGGCCGGCGCCCCCAACGACTGATCGGCCGCTCCCCAGTGATCGGCCGCTCCCGAGGAGGTTCGTACCGCGCGATGATTCAGGGCGGGCCCCTACGAAGGCTGCGGTGGGATGGGGTGCAGGGGAGCTGAGCGCCTCCCGCCCCGGGGAAATCGGGGCGAACCTCCTACGGCTGGTTGCGGGGGTAGGATTTGAACCTACGACCTTCGGGTTATGAGCCCGACGAGCTACCTGGCTGCTCCACCCCGCGACGAGGGCGATACGTACGTGCGGCCTAATAGCCGAAGGGGCCCCTCCGGTCAAATCTTTTTTTCGGCGTTTGGCGTCCGGCGGCTCTCTGCTACAATCGGCCGGTCCCGCGTTAGGGCGGGTCGGAGGCTTTCCTTGCGGCGGCTCCTTCTAGCGGCGGCGGCGTTTTCATTCGGGTTCTCGCTCGCCTGCCAGTCCTACGATTTCCGGAAGGTCACCGGGGTACCGGTGGAGGTGATCCACAAGACCGTCCACCAGCAGGTCTTGCACCTCACGCCGCCGGACATCCTGATCGTCCAGGATCTCTCCGGCTCCATGTGCGAGCCGATCCAGCAGACCGACCCCGGCGGCAAGTCGTGCCTCGCGACGGACGGAGGCCAGGCGGGCTACTGCTCCGTCTGCCTCCCCGGCGGAGGCCCCCCGCCGAGCGCGGGGGACTGCGCGACAGGAAGCTCGGCCTGCGCCGCCAAGATCTCCCTCGTGTCCGACGCCATGCAGACGGTGCTGAACGATCTCCCCCAGGTCGCGGGTCAGCTCTACCTCGGCCTCGCCTCGTTCCCCTCCGACAGCCAGTGCGGCACCGGGCAGATCGACATCCCGGTCGGCGACGCGACCACGACGATCCCGCAGATCGTCTCCTTTTATGGCAGCGCGGCCCCGAACGGCGGCACGCCCACGGCGGCGACGCTGTCCGCGGTCGTCTCCGCGGATCCCCTCATGTCGAACCCCGACCCGAACAGCCGAAAGTTCATCATCCTGATCACCGACGGCCTGCCGAACTGCAACGGGACGAACCCCTGCGGCTCGGCGCCGTGGTCGGACGGGCAGGTCCACGCCTGCGAGTCCCCGAGGTACCTCGCGTCGCTCACCGACGGAGGTTTCTCCGCGACCCCGGCCGCGGGCTGCTTCTGCTCGAACGGCTCCTGCGAGAGCCTCGAAGGCAACCAGGCCGACTGCTGCACCTACGACCCGGCCACCTACCCCCAGATCGCCACCGAGGAATGCCTGGACGACGTGAACACGGTCCAGGCCATCGCCGACCTTTACACCCAGCAAGGGATCCGGACCTACGTCGTCGGCATGGGATACGATTACGGGAGCAACCCCGGGATCCTCGACGAGATGGCCGACGCGGGCGGCGGCAACCCGACCGCGTACAAGGCGACGAGCCCGCAGGGCCTGCTCGCGGCCATCCAATCGGTCGTCAACGCGGCCGCGGCATCGGTCGGCTGCGTCTTCACCCTCGACGCGCCGGCGGCGAATCCGGCGCTCATCGAGGTGACGTTCAACGGGACGCGACTCTCGCCGCTGCCGCCGGGCAGCCACGGCACGGGCTACGTCTACCTCCCGCCGCCGCCCGACGGAGGTCCGGCGGCCGTCGACGTCGAGGGCAGCGATTGCGACCTCCTGCTCGACGGCGGCGCCGCGAACCTCCAGATCACCGAGATCGCCCAGTAGACCAGCCTCCCGCCCACCGCCGGGAGGACAAGAGTCGTGGAGCTTTAAACCCGTCTTATTCACGGGACGGCGTAGCGAGGCGTTCGAGACCGCGAGCCGAGAAGGGCAAGCGAGAGCGACGACCGACGAGGCGTGCGTAGAGCACGCCGCAGGAGGAAGGAGCGAGCACGCCCTTCGGGAGGCGCGGGATCGGACGCCGCAGCAGCCGGACCGTGAATAAGACGGGTTAGAGAGGCGGCGCGATCCGCCGCCCGCGCCAGCTCTTGCGATACGGGCGCAGGTAGGCGCGATGGCACTCCTTGCAGCCCGCCGAGTACTCGCGGCCCTGGAGCATCCGGTCGACGATCTGCGGCCAGCCGTAATCGCCGTTGCTCCAGGCCGGGTCGGGCGCCAGCTCGCGCAGCCGAACGAGCGTCTCGCGCAACTCCACCTCGGAGAGCCGCCCCTTCGCGAACGGGGCCATCCGGCATCTCATCACCGCGACGAGCGTGTCGAGGTGGCCGGGCGAGCAGTCGAGCGGCGCCTCCACCGGGGCCGCGGGCGGCGCCGGCGCGCGCTTGCAGCCGGCCAGCGCCAGCGCCGCCACGACGAGGACGGCAAGTGGCCCCCCCCGGAGTCGAACCGGGATGGCCTTGCGACCGGCGGATTTTGAGTCCGCTGCGTCTACCGATTCCGCCAGGGGGCCTTCCTGCTGCCGATGACGACGCACCTGCTTCTCAAGGCTCAAAGCAAAGCCGGGATGTTCCCGCGCGGCTCACCGTACCCCATGTACGATCCCGCCCCACGCGCCTCGCATCTACCTGCATCCTCCTCGCCCCTCGCGCGAGAGGTCTAGGAGGCTAATGTCCCATGGGCGCCGTCGCGAGACAGCCGAGACCGAAGCGAGACGGACGCCCGAGGAGTGATCAGCGGAAACGTACTCTTTGCCGCACGTTGACCGGCGAAGCGACGAGGCCGTCCGTCGCGGCGGAGGGTTCGGCTTTCGCAGTAGGCAGCCATGAGACACCAGCCTCCTAGGTATCTCCCGCCTGGGCCGCGCGTCAAGGTCTTCACCTGCGCTGCCAGACGACGCGGCGGCCGCCGGACAGCTCGGGTGGGGGCTTCTCCAGATGGAACTGGAACCAGGCGGGCTCGTAGGCCCGCATCTTGATCCTCTTGCCGTTCTGGACCGCCGTGAGGTTTGCCCGCAACCGGTCGTCGGTCGGGTTCACCTCGACGGCCCGCGCGAGCACGGCCTGGGCCTTGGCGTTCTCGCCCGCCTTCTGCCAGCAGTAGGCGTAGACGCTCCAGGGCAACCCCTCCTTCTTGCCCGCCTTGACCGCCCGCTCGAAGGCCTCGACCATCCGGGCGTGATCCCTGCGTTGGAAGTAGAGCGCCCCGAGGGTCGCCTGCGCCTGCCAATCCCGGAAGAAGGACTTCTCCAGGTGCGGCAGCGCGTCGTCGAACTCCTTGCGCGCGTACAGGAGGACGCCGAGCGCGCCGTGGAATTGGGAGGCGAGCAGGAACTGCCGGCCGGCGAGGGCGAAACCCTGGCGCAGCGAGTCGACCGCCTTGTCCACCCGCCCGGCCGTGAGATCCTTCTGGACGCCGTCCATGAGCGCCTGGACACGGCGGCTCACCTGACGGTTGAGCAGGTAGAAGACGGCGGAGAACGCGGCCAGGGCCGGCAGGATCAGCAGCAGGAGCGACCATCCGGTCACCAGCTTGAAGACGAGCAGCGCCGCCGCCGCCATAACGATCGAGATCGCGAGGTTGATCACGGCGCGTTCTCTTACCTACCGCCGCCGAACGTCGCAAGCGGCTTTTCAGGCAGTCGCTTTGGGGGAGGCCGGCGGCGGCACGCGCCGCCTCGCCCGGGCGGCCCGCAGATAGAGGTAGAGCCCGGCGAGCGCGACCGCGCCGGCGAGCGCCCCCACCCCTTCCCAGAGCAGCAGCCGCGCGATCGACCAGCTCACGGCCGGTCCCACGTCGCAGCCGATGGGGAAGGGCGGAACGGCCCACCAGTGGATGAGCCTCGCGGAGAGGGCCGCGGCCGCGGCCGCTCCCAAGAGCCCTCCGACGAGAAAGAAGACGAGCAGCCGCATGCCGTTGCCCTCGCGGTTCCGACCGGGAAAGCGCCAGCTTAGCAGCTTCGTGACGCGGGGGCACGACGTTCGGCCGTGCCCCCGCGAGACGACCTAGGAGGCTCGGTGTGAACTGGCTGCCTGCTGCGAAAGCCGAACCCTCCTAGATCCGCGCCTCCCGCTCGCTGATCTGGCGCAGCGTCTGCCATGCGTTCGCCTGCTCCCGCTGGGCGATGTCCGAGAGGCTGATCACGCCCTGGAGACGGCCGCCGCCGTCGAGGCACATGATGCGCGACTTGTGGTGCTTGGCCATGAGCTGCTCGGCCTCCCGCAGGTCGTCCTTCGGATTGCATCCGACGACCTCGCGGGTCATCACGTCCTCCACGAAGCTGGCCACCGGCTTCTTGCCCGCGACGAAGCGGATCGCGATGTCCCGGTCGGTCAGGGTCCCGACCACCTTCTTCGACTGATCGCAGACCGGCAGGAAGCCGACGTTCTCGTCCCGCATCTTCCGGGCGGCGTCCTCGACCGTATCACGGGGGGAGACGCACTCGAAATCACGCTTCATCAGCTCTTCGCACAACATTTTGGAGACCTCCGGAGTGGGGTAGGCGGAGAAGATAGCCACGCCGGACCGAGGGGCGAGGACGGGGAGCTTCCCCGACCCACCTGGGCCGGCGACCCCGGAAGACGTCATTGCCACGCCCACGCTCGCGGCGTTAGACTCGCTCCATCTATGCGGGCATGGATTCGGTCTCTCCTGCTGCTGGCGGTGGCCCTCTCCGCGGGGCCGGCGGTCGCCAAGCCGAAGGCAAAGGCCCAGCTCGTCCTCCAGGTCAAGCCCGCCGGGGCCCGCGTCTACATCGACAACCACGACATGGGCGAGGCGAGCGCGGGCAGGACCATCGACCTCTCCGCGGGCGTGCACGTCATCCGGCTCGTCTACAAGGGCGACGAGCGCGAAGAACCGATCAAGTTCGAGGCGGGCAGGAAGACGACATACAGCGTCCATTTCGACGAGGAGCCGAAGGGCGGCAAGAGCGCGGACGACGATCTGGACCTGCCGGGTTCCGTCGACTCGCCATGACCCCGCGGGGGCGCCTATGGCTCGGCGCGCACGAATCGATCGCGGGCGGACCCTCCCGGGCCTTCGAGCGAGCCGCCGCCGACGGCGCCGAAGCCGTCCAGATCTTCACGAAGAACGCGCGCGGTTGGGCCGCGACGCCGATCCCCCGGGAGGAGCGCGCCCGATTCCGGGCCGCGGCCGCCGCCGCGCGCATCCCGGTGATCGCCCACGCGAGCTACCTCGTGAACCTCGCCGCCGAGGCCCCCGTCTTGCGGGAGAAGAGCATCGCCGCGATGGCGGAGGAGGTGGCGCGCTGCGAGGCGCTCGGCATCCCCGACCTCGTGGTCCACCCGGGCAGCCACCCCGATCCCGAGCGCGGCGCCGTTCTCGCCGCGAGCGCCCTGGGCGAGATCCGTCGCCTCTCGCCCCAGGGCGGGACCCACATCCTCCTCGAGAACAGCGCCGGCCAGGGGCACGGCTTCGGCCGCCGCTTCGAAGATCTCGCGGCCATCCGGCGGGCGGCCGGGCGCCCGTCCTGGCTCGGGTACTGCCTCGACACCTGTCATCTGTTCGCCGCGGGTTACGACATCGCGAGCGCCGGCGGCTGGCGTGAGGTCGCCGAGACGTTCGATGCGATCGCCGGCCTGCCGCACGTCCGCGCGCTCCACCTGAACGATTCTAAGGGGCCGCTCGGCTGCCGCGTCGATCGGCACGAGGACATCGGCAAGGGACACATCGGCCTCCCGGCGTTCGCGGCCCTCCTGAGCGACCCCCGCCTCGCCGGAATCCCAGGCCTCCTGGAGACCGAGGACGGCCGGCAGTCGGAGAACCTCGCGGCGCTGCGCGCCCTTCTCGGGGCCGAGGCGAAGGCATGAGCCTGCGAAGCCTGCGGCCCGAGCTTCCCGCGGTCGGGGCGGCGCCGGAGGCCGTCCGCAAGCTCGCCCGACTCGAGGAGGTCATGCGGACGGGCCGCCGGCCGCTCGTCCTCGCGCACGACAACCCGGATCCCGATTCGCTCGCCGCCGCCGCCGCGCTCGCCTACCTGCTGCGGCGGACCCTCGGGCAGGAGGCGCGCGTCGCCTACGGCGGGGTCATCGGCCGCGCCGAGAACCAGGCGATGGTCCGCGAGCTGCGACTGCCCCTGGTCCCCGTCTCGCGGATCGTCTTCGACGACTATGACCGGATCTGCCTCGTCGACACCCAACCGGATTCGGGCAACCACAGCCTGCCGCCGCGCCACCTCCCGGACGTGGTCGTCGATCACCATCCGCCGCAGGAACGGAGCGTGCGGGCGCCTTTCGTGGACCTCGGGGCCGACTGCGGCGCGACCTCGACGATGCTCGCGCGCTACCTCGCCGCGGCCGGCATCGAGCCGCCGCCGCAGATCGCGACGGCCCTCTTTTACGGGATCAAGTCCGACACCCGGGACCTCGGCCGGCAGACCGGGCCCGCGGACGAGACCGCCTACCTCTGGCTCTTCCCCCGGGTCGACAAGATCGCGCTCGGCCGGATCGAGCACCCGCTCCTGCCCGCCGTCTATTTCCAGTTTCTCCACGCCGCGATCGAGCGAGCCCGACGCCACGGCGACGTCCTCGTCGCCGACCTGGGCCGCCTCTATGCGCCCGACCTGACCGCCGAGGTCGCCGAGCACTTCCTCTTCATCGAGGGGATCCGCGCCTCGCTCGCCCTGGGCAGCTACCAGCGGGAGGTCGTCGTGTCGCTGCGGGCGGGGGATGGGAGCCTCAACGCGGGCATGCTCGCCCGCGAGGTCTGCCTGGCGCTCGGCGGCACCGGAGGGGGCCACGCGAGCATGGCCGGCGCGCGCGTGCCGATTCCCGCGGGGGGGGCGGTCGCGGCCGACCGGACCCGGAGGGCCGTCGCGCGCCGGTTCCTCGCCGCGCTCGGCGTGCGCGCGGGCAGCCGCGGGCGGCGGCTCCTCGACCGCGCGGCGCGCGCCTCGGCGCCGATCGGCGCCCACAGGCTCGGGCCGCGCCAGCGCTTCCGGTAGCGATGCAGCGCGTCTACCTCGACCACAACGCGTCGGCGCCCGAGCGTCCGGAGGCGGCCGCGGCGCGCGCGTCCGCCGCGGGAACGGGAAACCCCTCGTCGATCCACTGGGCCGGCCGGAGGGCGCGCGAGGCCCTCGACCTCGCCCGGGAGCGGACGGCCGAGGTGCTGGGCGCGCGCCCGGCCGATCTGATCTTCACCTCCGGCGCGACCGAGGCCAACGCGCTCGCCCTCTGGGGAACCGTCCTCGGCGGGGACCCCGCGCGCCGGCGCGTCCTCCTGAGCGCCGTCGAGCACCCTTCCCTGCTCGCCACCGCGGACCGGCTGGTCTCGCTCGGCGCCCACGTCGAGCGGCTCCCCGTCGGCCATGACGGGCGGATCGATCTCGATCGCGCCCGGGCTGCGATGGGCAGCGACGTCCTCCTCGTTTCGCTCATGCTCGCCAACAACGAGACCGGTGCGCTCCAGCCGGTCGCGGAGGTGGCCGAGGCGGCGCACGCCTGCGGTGCCCTCCTGCACTGCGACGCGGCCCAGGCCGCGGGCCGCGCCGAGGTGAAGCCGGCGGCGCTCGGCGCCGACCTTCTCTCCCTGTCTGGCCACAAGCTCGGCGCGGGGCACGGCGCCGGGCTCCTCTGGGTACGGCGAGAGATCCCGCTCCTCGGGCTCGCCGCCGGCCACCAGGAGGGTGGGCGGCGCGCCGGCACCGAGGACGTCCCCGCCTGCGCGGCGTTCGCCGCGGCGCTCGCCGCCGCCGAGGCGGAGCGCCCGCGCGCCGTCCCGCGCATGGCGCGGCTGCAGGAGCGGCTCGAGGTCGTCCTGCGGGCGGCGTCCTGGGCCGGGACCGTCGCCTCTCGTGAGGTCCCCCGGCTGCCGAACACGACCTGCGTCTGCTTTCGCGAGGCGACCGGCGAGGCCGTCCTGATCGCCCTGGACCTCGCCGGCATCGCCGCCTCCTCGGGTCCGGCCTGCGCCTCGGGCACCCTCGCGCCCTCGCACGTCCTCCTCGCCATGGGCCTCCCCGAGACCCTCGCCCGCAACTCGGTCCGCTTCTCCTGGGGTCCGGAGACGACCGAGGATGACATCGATCGCCTGCTGGCCGTGCTTCCGGGCATCGTGAAGGCCGCGGCCGAGGCGGATCGCATCTCCGGCAGCGGCAGCGAAACTCCTTGACTTTGAGCCTGTAATCCAATCCCCTCCCGTCGCCGGCTCGACGGCCCGCCCTGGGCCGGGGATTCCTTCACCCGCTCTTTGCCCGGCGGTCCAACACCCGATCGCCCATGAGGAGGCTCCAAGGCACCATGGAAACCGATCCCGTCTGCGGCATGCAGGTCGACCCCGCGCGCGCGAAGGGCGGCAGCCTCGCCCACGCCGGCCGGACCTATTACTTCTGCGGGCAGAAGTGCCACCTCCGCTTCGAGGCGGCTCCCGAGACGTTCCTCGAGCAAGGCCCGCCCCCCCGCCCAGCGATGAAGCCGCCCGCCCCCCGCCGGACGACCGGCTACGGCTGCCCGATGGACCCCGAGGTCTGGCAGGAGGGACCGGGCGCCTGTCCCCTCTGCGGCATGGCGCTCGAGCCGCTCGCCCCCGCCGCCGAGGCCCCGCCCGACCCGGAGCTCGCCGACATGACGCGCCGCTTCTGGGTGGGCGCGGCGCTCACGCTCCCCATCCTCCTGTCGGGCATGGCGGACCTGCTCCCGGGGATGCCGCTGCACCGGCTCATCGGCCCGCGCGCGCTCGGCTTCGCGCAGGGGGCCCTCGCCACGCCCGTCGTCCTCTGGGCCGGCTGGCCCTTCTTCGCCCGCGGGGCCGCCTCCTTCGCCCGCCGGCGCTTCAACATGTTCACGCTGATCGCCTTGGGCGTCGGCGTCTCCTTCGGCGACAGCCTCGTCGCGCTCTTCCTCCCGTCGCTCTTCCCGGCCTTGGCGCGCGGGGCGGACGGCCTGCCGCGCCTCTACTTTGAGCCGGCCGCGGTCATCACCGTGCTCATCCTGCTCGGCCAGGTCCTGGAGCTGCGGGCCCGCGCTCGTACGGGCGGCGCGATCCGCGCCCTGCTCGGCCTGGCGCCCAAGACGGCTCGCCGGCTCACCGGAGGAGAGGAGCACGACGTGCCCCTCGCCGAGGTCCAGATCGGCGATCGCCTGCGCGTCCGTCCCGGCGAGAAGGTCCCGGTGGACGGCGTCGTCGTCGAGGGGCAGAGCACGGTCGACGAATCGATGATCACCGGCGAGGCGTTCCCCGTCGCGAAGGCCCCCGGCGACCGGGTGACCGGCGCGACGCTCAACGGCACCGGCTCGTTCGTCCTGCGCGCCGAGCGCGTGGGCGCCGGGACGCTCCTCGCGCGGATCGTCCAGCTCGTCGCCGAGGCGCAGCGCAGCCGCGCGCCGATCCAGCGGCTCGCCGACCGCGTCTCGGGCTGGTTCGTCCCCGCGGTCGTCGCCGTCGCCGCCGCGACCTTCGCGGTCTGGGCGGCCTGGGGGCCGCAGCCGCGCCTCGCCTTCGCGATCGTCAACGCGGTCGCGGTGCTCATCATCGCCTGCCCGTGCGCGCTCGGCATCGCGACGCCGATGTCGATCCTGGTGGGCACCGGCCGCGGCGCCTCGGCGGGCGTGCTCGTCCGCAACGCCGAGGCGCTCGAACGGCTCGAGCGCGTCGACACGCTGGTCGTCGACAAGACGGGCACGCTCACCGAGGGGCGGCCCGTCCTCGTCGCGATCGAGACGGCCGGGACCGGCGGGCCCGGCGAGGCGGCGCTGCTCGCCCTGGCCGCCTCCGTCGAGCGCGGCAGCGAGCACCCGCTCTCCGCCGCGATCCTCCACGCCGCGATCGCGCGCAAGCTGGAGCTCGCCGAGGTCAAGGACTTCGAGGCGCTGCCGGGCCGGGGCATCGCGGGCGAGGTGGCCGGACACCGAGTCGCGCTCGGGACCGCCGCGCTCCTGCGCGCGCTGGGCGCCGATCCGAGCGCCCTGGAGGCGCGGGCCGAGGCGCGCCGCCGCGAGGGCGAGACCGTCATCCTGGCCGCGGTCGACGGCCGCCCCGCCGGCCTCCTCGCCGTGACCGACCCCGTCAAGGAGACGACCCCCGAAGCGCTCGCGACGCTCCACGCGGACGGCATCCGGGTCGTGATGGCGACCGGCGACGGGCGGGCCACCGCCGAGGCCGTGGCGAAGAAGCTCGGCCTCGACGAGGTCTACCCGGAGGTGCTCCCCGACAAGAAGGGCGAGCTCGTCCGGGATCTCAAGGCGAAGGGGCGGGTCGTCGCCATGGCCGGCGACGGGATCAACGACGCGCCCGCCCTCTCCGCGGCCGACGTCGGGATCGCCATGGGCAACGGGACCGACGTCGCGCTGGAGAGCGCGTCGATCGTCCTCGTGAAGGGCGACCTGCGGGGCATCGCCCGCGCCCGCGCCCTCTCGCGCGGCACCATGAAGAACGTCCGCCAGAACCTCGCGTTCGCGTTCCTTTACAACGGCCTCGCCATCCCACTCGCCGCGGGCGTCCTCTACCCGGCCTTCGGCCTGCTCCTCTCACCCATGATCGCGAGCGCGGCCATGAGCGCCAGCTCGCTCTCGGTCGTGACCAACGCGCTGCGGCTGCGGAAGCTGCCGCTGTGATCGCCCCCGGCGGGCCCCAAGAACGCGAGGCTCGTCGCCCTGGCGGCCCGAGGAGGCTTGTGTGAAGCTGGAAGAGACTCTGGGAAAGCCATTCGTACCCGCGGTCTGGAGAGGCGAATTGCATGTTTTCTTCCGCGTCGTGGAACTCCTGGAACCATTTCCCGTCAGGCCCGCGTTCCTTGTACGTCCCGACGATTCGTCCATGCCCCAGCTTCAGGTGCTGGTTCATTCCAGAATAAAGGGCCCCCGGGAGGCGGGTTTGATCCCGCGATCCCGGGGGCCGGCCTGCCGCTTTCGCGGCTGCCCCTATGTTCGCGAGGGGCTAGCTCGCGCTGCTGCCGTTCGCAGCGCCCGAGGCGTTGGTCCCGCTGGTCGATCCCGTCGTCGGGGGCTGGGTCTCCCCGGGTGGGGGGATGACGGTCGTCCCGTCCGGC
>JAKAPL010000078.1 GCA_021807105.1 Myxococcales bacterium
GCCGGACGGGACGACCGTCATCCCCCCACCCGGGGAGACCCAGCCCCCGACGACGGGATCGACCAGCGGGACCAACGCCTCGGGCGCTGCGAACGGCAGCAGCGCGAGCTAGCCCCTCGCGAACATAAGGGCAGCCGCGAAAGCGGCAGGCCGGCCCCCGGGATCGCGGGATCAAACCCGCCTCCCGGGGGCCCTTTATTCTGGGCTCGACGTCTCCGTGCGGAACGAACCTCCCCTGCGGCGTCCAATCCCGGCGAATCGGGTCGTTCGTCACCGCGATCCCATCGCCAGAGCCCTTGGCAGACCGACGGACACAGGGTCGTGGACTTACGGGCGGTGTACCGAGACAGGGTCCCGCGTTCTCCTTCCGGCCCCAGGCGGCTCCCTGCTCAGGGGTGGCCGGGGTCGATGAAGCCCTTGCCGCCTTTCCCGCGGCCCCGGCCCCCAGGCCCACCGCGGCCGCTCTTGACATCGCCCCCGAACTTGCCGCCAGAGCCGCCGTACTTCTCCTCGTCGGTGAGCTTCTTCGGCTTGGCTGGCGCTTCCGATATCTTGGGGGCCTCGGTGCTCGGGGCTGGATTCTTCTCGTCCACCATAGGGAACCTGACCTCCTCGGTCTTTGGGAACGGGGTACTCTAGCACTACCGGCCCCAAAGCGACATGCTTTCTCGGCCGCGCCCCAATCCGTCCGTACGGGGCCTTGGGGCCCGCGGGTTGGCGGCCCAGATGACGGCGAAGGAGGCTACGGAGCCTCCGTTGCCTGGCCGAGGGGATGTCGCCCGAGCGCAGCCGGGGCTCCCACGCCGCGCCGGGTCACCCTCGCGCGATCAGGCGCGCAGCCGGACGATCTCGACGCCGACCGAGCGGGCGGAACGGAGGGCTCCCGGCTTGTCCACGATCACCTGCACCTCGTTCACGCCACGGGTCGCGAGACAGGCGTCCGCGATGGCCTCGGCGAGCGCCTCCAGGAGGTGAAACCGGGACTCGTCGGCGAGCGCGAGGAGCCGGCGCTCAATCTCCCGGTAGTCGACGGCCTGCACGAGATCGTCGTTCTTCGCGGCGCAAGCGATCCCGCACGTCAGCGAGAGGCTCACCAGCACCGGCTGCCGCTGCCGGCGCTCATCCGCTTCTGTCCCGATGATGCATTGGAGCGCGAGGTCGCGAATGAGGATTCGGCCCACGATTCAGCCTAGCACGATCGCGAGGCTCGACGGCGCGGGTCGCCGCCGTCGAGCGACAGCCGGCCTTATCCTTTGCCGGGACAGGCGGACCTCGGGGGGGGGGAAGGATGATCTCGGACGGGCAGGGGCTTCGGGGGGTGCTGGTGGCCGTGGCGGTGGCGGCGCTGGACTGTTCGGGTGGCGGATCGATGGCCGCCCTCTACCCGCCAGACGCGGGAGGCACGGTCGTGGGTCCCGCGGCCCATCCCGTGGGGACGCAGCCGGTGATCGACCCGCTTCCGGCGACAGGGCGGCTGGACGGCGGCGTCGACGCGGGAGGCGGCGGGGTGCGCGCGGGGAACGCCGGCGGCGACGCGGGCGTGGATGGCGGGGACGCTGGCGGGGGGACCGCCACCCGCGCCGACGCCGGCATGCCCCCTCCCTGGCCGGCGGCCAAGCTCACGGTCTATGGCGCGGCCCAGGGCATCCTCGAGCTTCCGGTCGTCGCCGCCCAGCCCGACGAGGCGAACAACATCTGGCTCGTCACCCACGCGGCCCTCTACCTGCTCCGCCCGGGCGACCAGGCCTTCACGCGCTTCGATGACTCGGACGGGCTGCACGTCGGCCTCTCGCAGCCGCCCGGCATCACGGGCGTCGCCGGCGGCGCGTCGGACCAGGCCTTCGTCGGCTACGAGGGCTGGGTCGACGGCTCTCCCAACACGGACACCCAGGCCGAGAAGGACATGGGAAAGTTCGATCGGGTGGACCTCCTCGCGAACGGCGCCCTCGCGGTCACCCGCTTCAACGTCCACGACTCCGACAGCATCAACTACTGGGAGAACCGCTCGGTCCGCCGGTTCCTTTACGACCACACGTTTCACCCAGGAACGCTCTATGTCGGCATGAATCATGGCGTCGATCGGGTCAACGGCGACTCCTACGCCGACCACGACCACGTCGAGGTCTGCATCGGCGGCTGCACCTCCCCGAGCCACCCCGAGATGATCGGCGAGTGGCGCGGCCTCGCGCTCGACGCGAAAGGCGACCTCTGGATGGCCGGGCAGTACTCCGCCGGCCTGCTCGGCTGGACGCCGGGCCTCCTCGACTGGCTCGACAACAACGTCAATCCCTTCCTCATCGCCTTCGGCGATCCCTACCCGCCCTGGCAGCCGGTCTTCTATCCGCCCGCCGAGGGCGACAGCGTAGACATTCGCGCCGTCGCGGTCGCGCCGGACGGGCTGGTCTGGTTCGCGAGCGGGCCCGAGTGGAGCGACAGCGACCCCGAGTATGGGATCGCGAGCTACGAGCCGGGCCCGGGGACCTTCGCCTACTACGATCCGATCGCCCTGGGCTTCGGGACGAAGGCCCTCGTCGACATGGTCGCCCTCCCCGACGGCCGCCTCGTCTTCGGCACCGAGTACGATGGCCTGCGCATCTGGGACCCGCGCGCGGGGACGGTGGCGACCTTCACCACCACGCAGGGGCTGCCCGGCGACCAGATCCAGCTCATGTACCTCGATCCCCGCACGAGCCCTCCGGCGCTCTTCGTGGGCACCGACGGCGGCCTGGCCCTGCTCCGCCCATAAGCAGCCAGGCTGCTCCCCTCGCCTCCGGGAGGTCCGCGAGGTTAGAGTCTCCCGGCATGAGAGGCGAGAGTTGGGCGGCCATGGCGACCGCCGCCGTTCTCGGCGCGTGCTCCGGGCCAGCTCCCGGGAACGGGGATGCGGGAGACGCCGTCGTGACGGATTCGGGATGCCTGGGCTGCGCGATCCCGGACGCAGGCCGTTCCTGCGAGGCGCTCTTCGTGGGCTGCACCGACGGCGGCCTCTGCTGCCCCGGGCTGACCTGCGATGGCGCGAGGTGTGAGCCTGCGCAGGATCCCTGCCCGAACGGCGAGCAGCCCCTCGCGAACGGCTGCGGCTGCGACCCGACGCTCGACGCCGGCTGCGATCCTGGGCTCTCCTGCGGGCCGGATCTCCATTGCCATCCTCCCGGTGACGGGGGGGCGGCTCCCCGGTTCGACCAGCCCCTCGGTGCCCCTTGCGATCCCGGCGCCCTCGGTCCGGACGGCGGCCCGGCGGCGCCCTGCGCGCCGCTCGACGGCTCGGTGCCGGTGGACTGCGTGGCCGATCCGAGCGGACAGGCGCTCTACGTCTGCGAGCAGGCCTGTTCGGCCGACCGGGACTGTCCGCTGGCCTGGCAGTCCTGCGGCGCTGCCTACGCCGCCGCCGGCCATTGCGGCGACACGCCCTGCACGGGTTTCCCGGCCACGCCGGCCGAGCAGGAGAACGACTACTTCTCGCCCTGCCGCCTCGTGGGGGCCGAGCCGGGCTTGTGTACGCCGTTTCCGGTCTGGGTCGAGGGCACCCCGCGGCCCGTGGATCATGGCCTCTGCATCGAAGACGATCCCGACGCGGGCCTCGGCGACCCCTGCGGCTGGCCTCCGGTGCGCGGTTCGCTGTGCGGGCCGCGGGAGCTCTGCGCGCTCTCCCGCTGCCGGGCCCCATGCAACGCGGCCCTCCAGGGCGGAGGCGGCTCCGAGAGCTGCCCGGCGACCCAGGTCTGCGTGGCGGTGGCCCCCTTCGCGCCCGCGGGCGCGGTCTACCTCGCCGGCGGTTGCGTGGACGGCTGCGAGCTCGACGGCGGCTGCGACGCCGGCCAGCCGGGTTTGCCGGACGCCGGCCTCGATGGCGGCGAGCCATCGGACGCGGGCCCGACCGATTCAGGCGTCATCCTCGACGCGGGCTCGGAGGACGGCGGCGCCGGCGAACGATTCGCGGACGCCGGTGGCTCGGACGCCGGTGGGAACGGAGGCGGCGATGGCGGGTAGGATGGGAGCTCTTCTCGCGGGCCTCGCGCTGGTCCTGCCCGCCTGCAAGTCCGAGCCGGACGCGTGCGGCGGCTGCGGGGCGGCGCAGATCTGCAACCCGGCGACCCGTAAGTGCGACCCGGCGCTCGCCGAAGGGCAGCCCTGCACGGATGGAGACGGCGGCCCGATGGCCTTGCCCTGTCAGGAGGGGACGCAGTGCATGACCGCGCTCTCGCCGCCTCTCTGCGCTGAAGGCTGCAACCCCCTGGCGGCGGATCCCGGCTGCGCGGGCACGCGAAGTTGCTGGGGGATCGCCGACGACGCAGGCGACCCCGTGGTCGGCTCCGACGGAGTCCCCGAGGGTACCTGCGTCGCGCAGGCGGCGCCGGGCGAAGGATGCGGCCTCGTCGGCCTCGCGTTCTGCGACCCCGGCCTCGCCTGCGTCGTCTTCGCGGAGGACGCCGGCGCCGGCGTCTGCTTTGCGCCCTGCGACCCGACCGCCAGCCCCGATCCCTGCGCGGCGCCCCAGGAGTGCCTCGGCGTCTTCGGCGACCCGACGCAAGGACTCTGCGCGGTGCCGGGTGCGACCGGCGGCTCCTGCGACGACAGCCGGCTGCTCTTCTGTCCCAAGGGACAGATCTGCCTCGGCGGCCTCGCGGATGCGGGGAGTTGCTACGTCCGCTGCTTGCCCGCGGACTCGAGCCAGTGCCCCGAGCTGGAGAGCTGCGTCGAGCCGACGGGCGATCCGCGGGTCGGGATCTGCGCGCAGCCTCAAGCCGACGGCATGCCCTGCGACCCGCCAGGCGGGACCTTCTGCGAGGCCCAGAGCTTCTGCATCGAGGACGCGGACGGCGGCGGGAGCTGCCACCAGGACTGCACGGCCGGCGAATCCTGTCCCGCGGGCCAGTCCTGCCTGCCGATCGAAGGGAGCAATCAGTCGGCCTGCGGCTGACCGGGTTCAGATATACAGGATCTGCGCGCCCGTGCAGCCGCGCCAGAGGCCGGCGAAGCCGAGGATCTCGTCGAAGATCGGCCGCACGTCCTCGACGGCGAGGCCGGCGAGCCGAATGGCGCTCTCGCAGGCGACCAGGCGGACGCCGGCCGCGTGTCGCCCCTCGCGAAGCATGTGACGGGGATCGGGCAAGGAGAACGCCCGGGCCCGGACCGCCGCCGGCTCGTCGTCGTAGGAGAGCTTTCCCAGCAACGTCAGGAGACCGCCGTAGAACGGCGCGACCGTGACATGGTCCCCACAGGAGCCGGCGGTCAGTGCGATCGACGCGGCCTGGTGGATCGCCTCGAAGCCCGGACGGTGCAGCAGGATCAGAAGGTGGCGCTGCTCCGGCATCGGACCAGCGCTTCTGCTCCCGAGTCCGCCCGCTGTCAAGCCGCGGGGTGAGCGCGTGTCGCCAGCCCCGCCCGCCGGGACGCCGCGCGGTCAGCGCAGCGCGTAGAGATTGCCGTCGTCGGCGGTGAAGTAGACCGATCCGTCGGAACCGATGGCCGGCGAGGAGTTGATCGCCGCGCCCACCGGATACGTCCACTTGACGGTGCCGTGCACCCCGTCGATCGCGTAGAAGTTGCCGTCGGTCGATCCGACGAAGACCGTCCCGTCATTGCCGACCGCGGGGGAGGAGAGCACGAGGCCGGCCGGCACGTGCCAGCGGATCGTGGCCGCCGGTGGCGTCGTGCCCGGGGCCGGCGGGTCGAAGGCGTAGATGCCGTCCACCCAGCCCATCACCCAGCCTCCGTCGCCGAGCGAGGCGGGCGAGGAGTATGCGACGAGCGCCGACGGGTAGGAACCGTTGTTATTGTAAGGCGCGGGCGGGGGCGGGACGGAGTTCCACTGCCAGCCCCAGTCCACCGTGCCCTTCTGCAGGTTGATGCCCACGATGCCTCCCGTCAGGTTGCCCGAGGGAGCGCTCCCCCCGCCCGAAGATCCGTAGCCGCCCCCGCTGGTGCACGAGGTGAGGTAGCCGCCGAAGGCGACGACCGCCTCGGTGCCGTCGCCGGAGATGGCCGGCGAGCCCTTCGAGTCGTTCTCGCACGCGTTCGATTTTTTCGCGGCCCAGCCGTCGGTCATCAGGCCATTGCCGTTCGCGACGCTCCAGAGCTCGGTCCCCTTCGCATCGAAGGAGATGACGTAGCCGCCCCAGGAGAAGACGCTCTGGCTCTGGTCGGTCAGGGCGCCCGAGAACGACTCGATGTGCGCCTTGGCCATCGTGTCGGTCGCCGACCACTGGAGCGTCGGCCCGCCGTTCGCAGCGCTGGCCGTCGAGCTGTACGTGTCGCAGCCGGGCTGGTCGTCGTCGAAGAGGTAGAGGATGCCGCTGTTGTCGAAGCCGGGGCAGGTGTCGAAGCCGTCGTTGATCGACGTGGTGCCCCCGGCTTTGGAGCAGTCGGTGGCGCCGCTCGCATCGAAGTTGCAGGGGAACGTGGCGCCGCCGATCGCCTGCACGCCCGACCAGAGGATCGAGCCGTTCGGGCCGATGTGATAGAACTGCGGGTAGTAGCTCTGCTCCCCGCCGGTCATCAGGAAGATCGAGTTGTCGGCGACGATGGTCGGGGTGGACTCCTGCGCCGAGGCCTCCGGCCCGGTCATCGGGGTGGACCAGAGCTGCGTCCCGCTCGGACCATCGAACGCGATGAACTGGCCCGCGCCGCTCCCCGCCTGACCGCGCTTCGGGGACGGATTCCAGTCGCCGTAGCCGAGCATGTAGACGATGTCGTCGCCCGGCGGGTTCGGATCCTTCCCGATGACCGGGGAGTGGATGTAGGTCGCGAACTCGCCGCTCAGGCCGACCGGCTTCCCGATGTTCATCTTCCAGGCGAGCTTCCCCGCGTTGGCCGAGGTGTCGGCGGGGGAGAGGCCCGAGTTGGCGTTGTCGTGGTGCCACTTCGGCCACGCGCTGTTCGCGTAGTACGCATTCTGCATGAGCCCGGTCAGCGGGACGTTGATGCTCGGCACGGTCTGGTCGCTGGTCTGCATGGTGAGCATCGCGCGGCGCATGAGCGGCGGCGTGTTCTTCTGCGGCGCGAACGTCACCGTCAAGGTTTGAGATTTCCCCGGCGCCAGCGCGAGCTGCGGGATGGTCCCGCCCGTGAGGCCGAACTCGTCGAACTGGTCGTTCGGGTTGATCTCGAGGTTGGTCAGGTTGCAGAGCTGAGGTCCGTTGTTCGTCAGGACCACCGTCTTGCTCGACGTCTTGCCGGCGAGCACCGTCCCGAAGTTCACGCTCGTGGGGTTCGCGACGATCGACTGGCAGGGGCTGCCGGCCTCTCCCAGCGAGACCGGTAGCTGCGCGGGAGGCTTGACGACCGTCCCGTCCGTGTAGGCCACGTCGACGAGGTCGTTCGCCGAAGACGGCGCGCCCGTCCCGGGTGCGTAAGTGACCAGGAAGTAGGTCCCGCCGGGGGGCGAGAGCGACCCCGGCCATGTCGCCGGATTCCCGCTCTGGTCGGCGGGAGACACGGTCAGACCGGGCGTCGCGGGGGATACGAGGGCCGGCGGCGCGGTCAGCGTCGCCACGATGGGGCTCTTCGCGTCATGAGGGGTCGAGATCGCCTCGACGAAAACGAGCTGGGTCGCGGTGGTCCCCTGGGGCACCGAGGGGAAGGACACGTACGGAGGATCGAACACGAGTTCGGTGTCGACCCCACGGCCCGTGAGGGCGACATCGACCGGCGCGCAGCCGTCGCAGGCGGTGACGGGGAGGGTCGCCTGTTCGTTCTGCCCATCCGCGCTGGGGCTCTTGGGCGCGAAGGTGACGGCCACCGAGATCGACTTGCCCGCCGCCACGTTGGCCTGGCTCCCGGTCGGCGAGGCCGAGAACTCGGCCGCGGACAGCCCGCCGAGCGGCCCCACGCCGATGGTCTCGGCGGCGGCCGCCGTGTTGGTCACGGTCACGGTCCGGGCCTGCGACTGCGTCCCCACCTGCACCTCGCCGAAGTCCAGCTCCGAGGGGACGACCTGGACCTTGAAGGAGAAGGCGACGCCCTTGAGCGGGATCACGAGCGTCGGGAGGTCCGGCGAGTCCGAGCTCACCGTCAACTGGCCATCGTGCGGGCCGTCGGTCTGGGGGGTGAAACGGACATTGACGGTGAACTTGCCGGCCGCCTCCAGGGTCACGTCCTTGACCGTCGAGACCTGGTAGCTCGAATCGCCGCTCGCCGCCGCCGACTGGACGTTGAGGATCCCGGTCCCCGAATTCGAGATCACGAGCCCGATGCTGTGGGTCGTTCCCGTCCCCACCGTCCCGAAGTCGACCGGGTCCGGGGTCGCCACGGGTCTGGCGTCGACCCCGACCAGTCCTCCGCTGCCCCCGTTGCCCCCGGGCCCGCCGCGACGGCAGCAGCCGGAAACCGCGATCACCGTCCCCGCCATCCCTGCGATCCACGCATGTCTCATGTTCACGGCACCTTGACTTTCAAACCCACCGAAGTCCACTCCTCCACCCGCATCGCCAACAACCCGAAGTCCCCTTGGACGCCGCGGACGGCGGCGGCCGCCAGGTCCCGGGCGTTCGTCAGGCTGACCGACGCGTCCCCGGCGAAACGGAACTCACCCGTCGGCAGCTTGAAGCGGGTGCCGTCCTCCCGGCTCACGGTCCGCGAGAAGCCGACCCGGTTCATCCCGGCGGTCATCCGGGCATAGGCATCCGCCCCCGCCGGACTCCGCAGCTCCACGCGCACGACGATCATGCCCATCCCCGCCGCCCGCTACTGCGCCTGCTTGCCGTCGGGGGTGATGCGGAACGCGTCCCCCTCCGGCGCGTTGGACTGATAATTGTACTGTTGGACGCTGAGCGTACCGTCCGACTGCCGGTCGATGAGCGCGAAGCCGTAGTCCATGGTGCCGATGTCGCCGCTCTTCGGCGGAACACCCCCGTTGCCCACGATCAGTTCGCGGAAGTCGCACTGACAGTTGCTCGCCTCGTACGAATCGGTCGCGGGGTGGATATAGCTGTGCTTGTGGCCGGTGAGCAGCAACGTGTACGGCTGCTTCGCGAGGATCGCGTCGCTCGGGCTCACCCCGGGGGCCGTGGTGTAACTCGACGGCTCGTGCCGGACGACAAACGTGTAGTCGGTGGGCTGGGCCATCGCCTGCGAGAGCCAGGTCGCCTGCGCCTGGTCCCAGTCGTTCGCGGCGATGACGACGATCTTGGCCGTCCACGAGCCGTCCGCCGCCTGGATCGGGATCGCGTAGTACGGATTCGTCTGCCCGATCCGCCCCAGGATCTGCGACTCGAACTCCGCGAGGTTGGTCGTCGGAGGGTTGTCCGCGCAGTTGGACGACGTCCAGCCGTTGCACTCGTGGTTGCCCATCGCGGCGAAGACAGGCCCCGGGAACAGCGTCATCGCCGAGACGTAATCGCCCACCTGGACCTTGGAATTGCCGCTCCCCGGGGTCGCGTACTGGTAGTCGCCGGTGGTGATCACGAAGGCGGGCTGCGGGGAGAGCGCCGCGATGTCCCGGTAGATCGTCGTGATCGTCTGGACGGGGTAGTTCGCGTTGTCGTCCTGGGTATAAGGCCGGGTGTCGCCGACCACGGCGAAGCGCAGCAGCGCGAGCTTGCCCCCGGCGGGCGCGAGCGTCGTCGGAGCCGGGCTCTGGCCCGAGGGCGAGGCCGAGGCGACGCCGCTGTCCGATCCCGCGCCGGCCGGCCGCGCCGGAGACCCACAGGCCCCGAGCGCGAGGCAGACCACCACGATCCTCCAAGACCTCATGCTCGCTCCTTCCTCGAACCGCGGGCTCATCGGGCAGCCGCCTGACCGCTCGCAGCCATACCGCAAAACCGCCCCTCTGGCCAGCCTCTACTGCGTCGCCCCTGCGGCGTTGACGGTGACCGTCCCCACGACGGCGTTCGACTGGTACTCATACTGCGTGCAGGTGATGTTCCCCCCCGTGACCTGCTGGCAGATTTCGTAGCCGAAGTTGCCAGAGGAGAGCGGCGCCCCGCCGTTGCCGATCACCAACTCGACGCCGCCGCCGCTCCCGCTGCCGTAACCGCCGCTGATCGAATCCTGGCGGTAGATGTGGGAATGGCCGACGAGCATCATCGTCACCTGGCCTTGCCCGAAGGCGCTCTGGACGATGGAGTTGCTGTCGCTGCAGCCCGAGCCGCAGTTGGTCGTCGAGGTCGGCTCGTGCCGGACGACGAAGGTGTAGGTCGTCTGGGTGGCGAGTTGCGCCGTGAGCCAAGAGGATTGGGCCGAATCCCAGGCGTTCGCCGCGAGCATCAGGAACTTCGCGGTCCAGGGGTTCGTCGCATCGCTCGATTTGATGTCGATCCGGTAGTACGCCTCGCTGTTGGCGAGCGTCGGGTAGACGCTGGGCGTGATGCCGAAAGTGCCCAGGATGTTCGTGAGGAACGCCGTGTAGTTCTCCGTCGATTGGCCGCTCGGCCCGCAGTTGGAGCTGGTCGAGGTCGCGCACTCGTGGTTGCCGAGCACGGAGAAGACCTGACCTTTGAATTGCTGCGCGGCGCTCGTATAGATTCCTGCCTGCTGGGCGCAGCTCAGTTGCTGGCCGCTCGAACAACCGCTGTCGCTGCCGGAGCAACCGCTGCCGCAGCACATGTAGTCGCCGGTGGTGATCGTGAAGAACGGATGGGGCGACTGCGCCTCGATCTGCTGGTAGAGTCCGTTGATGATCTGCTGCGGGTACTGACAGGCGGTCGCGTCGCCGCTCATCCCCGGCCGCGTGTCGCCGACGACCGCGAAGAGCAAGCTGGGAATCGAGCCGCCGCTGGGTCCGATGCTCCCGGGCGTGCCGCCCGAGGTGGTGCCGGAGCTCCCTGAGCTCCCCGAGGACGAGCTGGTCGTGCTGCCCGACGCCCCGGAGCTGCTGGAGCTCCCCGTCGCGCCCGAGCTTCCCGAGCTCCCCGAGGACGAGCTGGTCGTGGTCGTGCAATCCGACGGCTGGCTGCTGCTGCACTTCTTCGCATTCTCGTCGCACCACCAGCCGCCGTAGCAGTACGAGCTTCCGCAGGAAACGCCGCCGCCCCCGGCGCCCTTCGTCGAACTCTGGCTCGACTGCACGCAGGTGCTGCTGCCGGAGCTGCCCGATGCCCCGCTCGTCCCCGAGGAGCCGCTCGATCCGCTGTTCCCGCTGGAGGTGCTCGTCCAGCCCGAGGTTCCGCTGGTCCCGCTGCTCCCCCCAGACGTGCCGCTCGTGTTGCCGCTGGTCCCGCTGCTCCCCCCAGACGTGCCGCTCGTGTTGCCGCTGGTCCCGCTGCTCCCCCCGGACGTGCCGCTCGTGTTGCCGCTGGTCCCGCTGCTCCCCCCGGACGTGCCGCTCGTGTTGCCGCTGGTCCCGCTGCTCCCCCCAGACGTGCCGCTCGTGTTGCCGCTGGTCCCGCTGCTCCCCCCGGACGTGCCGCTCGTGTTGCCGCTGGTCCCGCTGCTCCCCCCGGACGTGCCGCTCGTGTTGCCGCTGGTCCCGCTGCTCCCCCCGGACGTGCCGCTCGTGTTGCCGCTGGTCGTCCCCGAGCCCCCCGAGGTCTCTCCAGAGCTGCTGGCGCAGCTAGTGGTCGCGCAAACGGGCAGCACGCACTCCCCCGAGACGAGATCGCAGTGGGACGCGCCCGTGCAATCGGCGTTCGTCTTGCAGCCTCCTCCGCCGCCTCCGCCGCAGCTCGCGAGCCAGAACGCGGCGCCGGCGGCCGCCACCGGGCCGAGGGCGCGAGAGAGGAACCGGATCGAGTCGAACCGCGGACCACGGGTCATGAAGTCACTCCTTGTTTGCTCACTGCGTTGGCTCACTGCGCCGGCTGCCCGGTGGGCGTCACGACCACCTGGGCGTTCTCGTAACTCGGGAGATTGCTCTGCCAGTCGAACTGCTCGCAGACGATGTCCTCGTCGTTGCGCTGCGCGCAGGCGACGTAGCCGTACAGGCCGCTCGCGATCTGCGCCCCGCCGATGCCTACGACCAGCTCGGAGGAGCCGGGGACCCAGTTGTAAGTGTGGTCGTGTCCGGCGAAGAGCAGCGTGTAGGGATACTTCTTGATGATCGTGTCCGAGGCGCCGCAGCCCACGCACTGGTCGTTGTCGTAGTCGGGCTCGTGCCGGACCACGAACGTGTAGTCGGTCCCCTTCCCGAGGACCTGGGCGAGCCAGTCGGCCTGCCCGTCGTCCCAGGCGTTCGCGGCGACGAAGACAAACTTCGCGGTCCACGGGTTCGTGGGGTCGCTCCCGTCGACCTCGAACGAGTAGTACGCTTCGTTCCCGGCGAGGGTGGAGGTGTTGGTCTCATCGAGACCGGCGCCCCCGAGGATGGTCGTGAGGAACGCCTGGTAGTTCTCGGTGACGCCGTCGTTCCCGCTCCCGCAGTTCGAATCGGTGTAGCCGGTGCACTCGTGGTTGCCGAGCGCTGGGAAGAGCTGCCCGGGAAAGTCCTGGGCGGATTGCATGTAGAGCGCCGCCTGGGGCGCGGCCTGTCCGTTGCCAGGCTGGGCGAACATGTAGTCGCCGGTGGAAATGACGAACTCGGGCCGCGGCGAGAGGTGCGCGAGGTCGCCGAAGATCGTCCCGATGACGTTCGTCGGATAGTCGCCCGTGTCGTCCGGCTCGGCGGGCCGGGTGTCGCCGATGACGGCGAAGTAGAGACGGCTCACCTTCCCGCCGGTCGGTCCCACGGAGCCGGTCGGCGTCCCGCCGAGCGCCGAGGCGATGGTCCCGAAGCCGCCCCCGCCGCTCGATGATCCCCATCCGCCGTCCATCCCGCCGTCGGTTCCCCAGGGGCTGCAGGGGTCCGTCGGTGAACACTGGCACGAGGAGAGGTTGCAAAACCAGTCCGCCCAGCAGCCCTGCGGATGACAGCAGTCCGGAACACCGGAAGGGTCGGACCGGCAGCTCCCTCCGTCGCTCGTCCCACGCACGCACGGGTCACTCTGGTCACAGCGGCAGCTTCCGAGGTCGCAGAACCAGCCGTCGTAGCAGCCGTAGCCCTGGTGGCAGCAATCGGGCCGATCGCTCGGGTCTGACCGGCATAGGGCCCCGCCCGTGCTGCCGCTCCCGGTGGAGCTGCTAGAGCTGCTGGAGCTGCCGCCGCTGCTGCTCGCGCTGCCGCTCGTGCTACCCCCGATTCCGCCCGTGCTCCCGCCCCCGGTCGTGGCCCCGCTCGTGGACGCTCTCCCGCTCGTGCTCCCGCTCCCCGTCGAGCCTCCGGCGCTCCCGGACGGGCCCCGGGCCACGAGGAGATCGAAAGAGCAGGCCGTCAGGCTGGCAGTCATGATCACGGTCAAGAAGAAGGAGCCCTGCGGGGCGCCTCTCTCCCATTGCCCGGAGCCGCCGTAATCCGTCACGGGGCCTCCACGCCCCCATCCGCTTCGCCGGTCATGGCCCTCCCGCGACCGCCGCGCGGACCACCGGCGCCGAGAGGCTCTTCGGCCAGCGCGCGGTGAACCTCCGCGCCGCCTCCCTGGCCTCGACCCTCCGTCCCGCGAGCACGAGCGCCTGAACCCGCAAGCTCTCCCGCTCCTCGGACAACTCCCCGTCGGGGAAGATCGCCTCGTGGCGCGAGACCGCCACGAGCGCTCCCTCCGAGTCCCCGCGGGTGAGCGCGGTCCGCGCGGTCGCGAGCAGCGCCCTCTCCTCAGCGAGCCGCGACTCATCTCCCGCCCGGGGCGCGGGCGCCGCCATCACGTGGAGCCTCGGTGATCCATGCGGCGTGGGAACGACCTCCGGGGCCGCTGCCGGAATGGGAACCGTCGGCTTCGGCGCGGGCGCGGCGGCCACGGCCGCCGGCCTGGCGTTCGCCTTCGCCACCTGCCGCCGCACGACCACGGACTCGATCTTCGCCCCCACCCCGCCCCCGGCCGCGAGCGAGAGGGCCGCGATCGACGCCCGGTGGCCCAGGATTCGCAGGAGCCGCCGCCCGAGGCTCCCCCGAAGCGCCTCCCCGGCCGCCCACCCGACCGGGATCGCGACCGGGATGGCCGCGATCCGGACCGCGAGCCTCCTCTTGACGGAGGGCGGCATGGCCGCCCCGCCCTTCTCCACCTCGCAGAGCGCCCGTATGTCGGCGGGTAGCTCCACCATCTGCTCCCTCATCTCCCTGCCCCTTTCCGCTCGCGCCGGACCGCGTCCACCAGGTCCGCGCGTCCCAGCCGCAGCCGCGAATACGCCGTGTTCAACGGGATGCCGAGCCCCCGGGCGATCTCGGGAACCGGCACGTCGTCCAACTCGTGGAGGATCACCACGGCGCGCCTCCCCGGCGAGAGCCGCCCGAGCGCGGCGAGCAGCAGCGTGCGCGCCTCGTGCCGCTCGATCGTCTCGTGCGGCCCGGTCTCCTCGGAGACGGCCTCCGGAGTTTCCGCCGGCTCCTCGTGCCGGCGAAAGAGCCTGCGCCGGTGGTGGCTCGCCACGCGGGCGGTGATCCCGAAGAGCCAGGGTCGCAAGGGCCGCGCCGGATCGTACGAGGAGAGGCTCCGCAGGACGGCGATGAAGACTTCGTGGGTGACATCTTCCAGGTCCGCGTCGGCGATCCCGATCCGCCGGAGCGAGTTCCAGACGTACTCGCCCTGCTCCTCGTAGAGGCTCGCGGGGGTGAAGCCTCTGTCGGGACCCGGCGCATCGGGCATCCTCGCGATATTGCCCGCACGGCTCTCGATCCGTCAAAAGAAGCGGGGGAGGGACTGGACGGTCTCGGAAGCCTAGGAGGGCGGTGTGAAATGGCTGCGTACTGCGAAAGCCGATGCCTTCGCTGCGAGGGGCGGCCCCGTCGCTTCGCTGCTCACCCCTCGGGCACCCGTCTCGCCTCGGTCTCGGCTGTCTCGCGACGGCACCCACTTGACACCACAGCCTCCTAGCGCGGCCCGAGCGCCCCGCGGAGGACGGTTCGGGCTGCGTCTAGGTCGGCGAATGCCCTCTGGCTCTCGGCCGGAGAACCCGACGCGAGGCCGCAGGCGGGGGTGAGGAGGCATTGCCCGAGGACTTTCTCGTCGGGGTCGGCGGCCCCGAGCGCCGCGAGGATCTCGTGGCCGGCGGCCGCCCCGCCGTCGGCCGCCGTGATCCCGAGCGCGAGACGGCCGCCTTCCTCCAGGAACTTCGCGAACGCCGCCTTCTCCGCGAGGAGGGCGGCGAGCGAGAGGCGCGCGTCGAAAGAGAGGTAGGCCGCGCCGAGAGAAAGGAGCACGGACCCGAGTGTCCCCCCGCAGCAGTGGATGCCGACCCGGGCGCCCTCCTTCGAGAGGGCGCCCGTGACCCGGCGCAACTCGGAGAGGCGGAGGCCGTGCTGCGGGTTGCGGGGGTCGAGCGAGACGAGCCCCGGCTCGTCGAGGAAGACGATCGGCGCGGCGCCGGCCGCCGAGACGGCCCGGGTCAGGGCGAGAGCCCGGGCGAGCACCATGCTGACGATCTGTCGCGCGAGATCGGGCTCGGCGGCCGCGGGCCGGCCGTCGTCGAGCCGCAGAGACCAGAGGCAGGTGACGGGACCGCAGACCTGGGCCTTCGCGAGCCTCACCTCCCGGCTCGAAAGCTCGGCGAGGAACGGCCTCCATGCCCGCCACGATCCCACCTGCGGCTCGAACGGGGACGGCTCCCTCCGCGAGAGGGCGCGATCGAGCTTGCGGCCGAAGGCGGCGACTTCGCGCCGCCAGAGGTCGAGGCGGACCGTGCAGCGGCCGTCCTCCCCGCGGCGCAGCCCCGGGAGCCCGTCCAGCGTCTGGAACACCATCGTCTCGGCCGGATCGCGGCGCGGGAGCTGCGGGAGGTACGGGATGTCGACCGAGAACGCCTGCGCGAGCGCGGGCTCGACCTGCGCGTGCGGGAGGCTCCCGATGCCCGTCGTCGCGAGCGGCTCGATCCGCAGGGGGCTCATTCGGCCGCGGCGGCCGAGAAGTAGCTCGCCGCCGGGTGGTGGAAGACGAGCGCCGAGACGCTCGCTTCGGGATCCATCATGAAGCCGTCGGTGAGCTGGATCCCGATCTCCTCGGCCGCGAGCAGATCCAGGAGGATCCGCTGGTCGTCGAGGCGCGGGCAGGCCGGGTAGCCGAACGAGTAACGCTTGCCGCGGTAGCGCGCCTTGAATCGGTCCGCCATCGTGAGCGCCGGATCGTCCGGGAAACCCCACTGGCTCCGGAGCTCCGCGTGGACCAGCTCCGCGAGCCCCTCCGCGCTCTCCAGCGCCAGCGCCTGGAGCGCGTGGGACTTGAGGTACTCCCCCGCGTCCTTCCACGCCGCGGCCCGCTCGCGCACCCCCCCACCCGCCGTGACCGCGAAGAGGCAGACGAAGTCATTGGGCTCCCTGCCGGAGAGCGGGTTCACCAGGTCGGCGAGACAGAGCCCCTCGGGGCGTGGCTGCCTGGGGAAGTCGAAGGCGGCGAGCCGCGCGCCGCCGAGATCGAAGATCGAGAGCCGGTTGCCCTCGCTGGCCGCGCGGAAGAAGCGCCAGACCGCCGCCGGCGCGAGGAGGCCCGCCGCCGCGCACTCCTTCTCGACGCCCTCCACGACGCGGCGCAGGTCGAGCGCCTTGCGCCCCTCCACGGTCTTCGCCAACTCCGCCTCGTGGCCCGGCGCGAGCGACCTCGCGATCGAGCCGGGGAGCCCGAGGTGGCGCCCGTAGAGCATGACCGGGTTCACGAACCGGAAGACGTGCGGCAGGGCGGGCGCGAAGAGGTGGCGGTCGAGATCCGGCGGCCGCGGCGGCTCGGCGACCGGCGGCAGGAGCGCCGACCGCCGGGTGCCGCCCTCCGCGGGCGTGGCGGGCCTCACCGCGCCCGGCGCCGCGCGAGCCGCCCGCCGCTCCGCCAGCTCGGCGCGCAGCTCCCTGTGCCGCTCGGGGTCGACGATCCGCCGCACGAGGTCGAGGCCGGCCATGGCGTCGCGCGCGTAGGCCACGGTGGCCGCCCCGTAGGCGGGCGCGATCTGCCGGTCCACGAACGCGCGCGTGAGCGCGGCCCCGCCCACGATCAAGGGAACGGAGATCCCGGCCCGGCTCATGTCCTCGGCGGTCACGGCCATCTGCTGCGCGCTCTTCACGAGCAGCCCCGACAGCCCGACGACGTCCGGCCGGTGCGCGCGGACGGCCTCGATCATGTGGGCGGGCGGGACCTTGATGCCGAGGTTCACGACCGTGAAGCCGTTGTTCGAGAGGATGATCTCGACGAGGTTCTTGCCGATGTCGTGGACGTCCCCCTTGACCGTGGCGAGCAGCACCTTGCCGCGGCTGCCGGTCTCGGCCCGATCCATGTGCGGCTCGAGGATGCGGACCGCGGCCTTCATCGACTCGGCGCTTTGCAGGACCTCGGCCACGATGAGCTGGTTGCCGGCGAAGAGCCGTCCGACCTCCTCCATGCCCGCCATCAACGGCCCGTTGATGATCGCGAGGGGCCGGCGCGTGAGACGCGCCTCGGCGAGATCCGCTTCGAGGCCGTCGCGCGTCCCCTCGATCACGTGGCGGGCGATCCGCTCGTCGAGGGGCAGCCTCTCGCGGGGGGGGGCGGCGGGCTTCTTCTCCCGGAAGGCCGCGGCGAACGCGCCCGCGGGGTCGGCGCCCCGATCCCAGAGCAGGTCCTCCGCGAGCTTCTTCTCCGCCTCCAGGATCGACGGGAGGCGCGGGAGCCTCTCAGCGTTCACGATGGCGAGGTCGAGGCCCGCCTGGGTGCAGTGGTAGAGGAAGACCGCGTTGAGGACCTCGCGGGCGGCCGCCGGCAAGCCGAACGAGACGTTGGAGATGCCTAGGAGCGTGTGGGTGCCTGGAAATTCGGCCTTGAGCAGCCGCACCCCCTCGATGGTCTCCAACGCCGAGCCCGCGTACTGCGCGTCGCCGGTGGCGCACGGGAAGACGAGCGGATCCCAGTAGATGTCCTCGGCCGGGACGCCGTGCTCGCGCAGCATCCCGAACGCGCGCCGGGCGACCTCGAGCTTGCGGCCGCGCGAGACGGCCATCCCCTGCACCGGGTCGTCGTCGATGCAGCCGACGACGAGCGCGGCCCCCAGCTCGCGGGTGAGCCGGGCGATCCGGGCGAGCCGCCCGCCGCCGTCCTCTAGGTTCACGCTGTTGACGAGGGGCTTGCCCTGGCAGAAGGCGAGCGCGCTCTCGACCACCGCCTCGTCGGTCGTGTCGATCATCAGCGGCACCCGGATCTTGCGGGTGACCTCGGCGAGGAAGGCGCGCATGTCCTCCCGCTCGTCGCGGTCCGGGTTCGCGAGGCAGACATCGATCACCTGCGCGCCCCCGCGGACCTGCGCCCGCGCGATCTCGCTCGCCTCGTCGAGCTTGCCCGCGGCGATCAGTTCCTTGAACTTGCGGCTGCCGATCACGTTCGTCCGCTCACCGACGAGGACCGGCCGGGCGTCCTCGGAGAGCTCCAGGTAGTCGATCCCGGAGAGGCAGGCGCGGCGGGCCGAGATC
>JAKAPL010000013.1:0-17351 GCA_021807105.1 Myxococcales bacterium
TTCCGATCTACCGTCTTCGCGAGCGGAGGCGGGGGAGAGATGGGCGGGGCGGAGGCCAGCGACGTCGCGGTCGCCGGCGGGAGTGGGTCGGGGCCGGGGAGCGGGACGCCGGCCGGCGACGGCGTGAGGACCGTCTTCGCGAGCGGAGGGGGCGGGGGAGAGATGGGCGGGGCGGAGGCCAGCGACGTCGCGGTCGCCGGCGGGCGTGGGTCGGGGCCCGGGAGCGGGACGCCGGCCGGCGACGGCGTGAGGACCGTCTTCGCGAGCGGAGGCGGGCTGGGCGCGACTCCCTCCTCGAGTGCCACGCCTCCCTGCCGCGTGACGCGAAACCTCTTCCCGCAGCGGGGACAGGGCATCGCGACCCCCGCGGCGGGGATGCGTGTTTCGTCGACCTGATACTTGGCGGCGCAGCTTGGGCAGGCGAGCAGCACGGGATCCTCGCGTCACGGCGTCCAACCGGCAGACCCCTGCCAGCCTACCACCAGCCGGGGTAGGGGACAATTGTGCCGCGCAGCTCCTGATTTCGGTTTCGCCCTTTTCGCCGTCGCGAGGTCGAGGACGGCGCGGGTCGCGGGCCGGCTCGGAGCAGTTTGGAGAGCTGCCCGACGGCCGGACGATCAGGCCGGTCTCTTCCTTCGCCTCGCGGGCGCAGGCGGCGGCGACGGCCTCGCCGAGATCGACGAAGCCGCCGGGCAGCGCCCAGCCGAGGGGAGGGTGCTTGCGGCGCACGAGGAGCGGAACTGTCGATGGATCCGGATGGCCTCCGCCGATTTGACGGGCGGGCTCGTCTCCGCGTAGACCGTGCGGGCCATGGCTCGCCTTGCGAAGGTCCGCCAGCCCACCGGGCGCGGCGGCGCGGCGGCGATCGACGCGCTCGTCGCCGCGGCGGCTTCCGTCCGGAAGAACGCCTACGCGCCCTACTCGCGGTTCCCGGTGGGGGCCGCGGTGCTCGCCGGATCGGGGCGCGCGTTCGCGGGTTGCAACGTCGAGAACTGCTCCTACGGCCTCTCCCTCTGCGCCGAGCGCGCGGCGGTGGCCGCGGCCATCGCCGCCGGAGAGACCGAGATCGCGGCGGTGGCCATCGTCACCGGCTCGGCCGAGCCGAGCCCGCCGTGCGGCCTCTGCCTCCAGACGCTCGCCGAGCTCGGCGCGCCGGAGATGGCCGTCGTGCTCGTGAACCCGCGGGGCGTGCGGCGCCGCTGCCTCCTGCGGGACCTCCTGCCGCGGGCCTTCACCCGGGAGTACCTGTAAGACGTGCGCGTCTTCACGTCGATCGAGGCGGCTCGGGGGCGGCTCGATGGTTGCGCCGTCGCCATCGGGAACTTCGACGGCGTCCACCTCGGCCACGCGGCGCTCCTGTCCACCGCCCGCGAGGCGGGACGAGCCCGCGGCCGGCCCGCGGCGGCGCTCACCTTCGAGCCGCATCCGGGGCGGATCCTCTTCCCGAAGGTGGCCCCGCGCCGGCTGACGACCCCGGCGCGAAAGCTCGAGCTCCTCGAAGCGGCGGGCCTCGACGCGGTGGTCGTACAGCCCTTCGACCGTGACTTCGCGGCCGTCCCCGCCCACACCTTCGTCGAGCGGCTCCTCCTCGGGGACCTTCGCGCTGCGGAGGTCGTGGTCGGCGAGGACTTCACCTTCGGCCGGGCGCGCGAGGGGAGGCCGGAGGATCTGATCGCCTACCTGCGCGAGGGGGGGGCGCGGGCCATCGTCGTGCCCAAGGTCGAGCGAGAGGGGACCCCCATCTCGTCCACCCGGATCCGCGAGCTGGTGCTCGAGGGGCGGGTCGAGGCGGCGGCGGCGCTCCTCGGGCGGCCGTTCGACCTCGATGGGATCGTCGTCGCGGGCATGGGGCGGGGCCGGACGCTTGGCTTCCCGACGGCGAACGTGCGGCCGGGCGGTGAGATCGTCCCGGCGGTCGGCGTCTACGCCGTGCGGGCCCGCTGCCCGGCGGGGACGTTCACGGGTGCGGCCAATCTGGGGAGGCGGCCGACGTTCGGCGAGGGGGGCGCGGAGGCGCTCGAGGTCCACCTCGTGGGTTACCCGGGTGCAAGCCTCCTAGGGGCGCCCGTGCGCGTCGCCTTCCTCGCGCGGCTGCGCGACGAGATGCGCTTCCCGTCGGCGGAGGCCCTCGCCCGGCAGATTCGCGCGGACGTGGAGGCCGCCGTACGGCGGGCGGGGTAGCCCGGGCCGGCGCGGGCGCGAGCGAGGAGGGCGGATCGGACGAGGCGGCCGGCGGAGCTGTCGGGCGGGTAGACGGCGAAGGCGACGGCCATCCTGAGCGGGCTTGAGGGGAGCGTGCTCGCCCCTCACGCCTGCGGACAGCCCACCGCCCCCAGAGCCGTTCACCGCTCGATTCCCTGGGGTTCGGCCAGGACGAAGGCGCGCATGGGTCGCGATCGCGCCGGGCGATTGCAAAGAGCGCTCCATTCATCGACGCTGAAGTCACGTTCATGGCGGAGGATCGGTGCCTCCCTGCCGGCGAACCGGTTGTTCCATGCCGGATCACCCCTTCCCAGACGCAGGATCCATGCGGGTATCTCCGCGTCCTTGCTGGCGAATCCGGTTGTCCGTCACCGCGTTCCGTGGGGCCGACCTTCTCTCCGCTCCGATCGACCTGATCGACGATGAGGTCGACCTCATCGTCGATTAAGTCGACCTCACCGTCGAGTTGGTCGACCTCATCGTCGAGTTGGTCGACCTCATCGTCGATTAGGTCGACCTCATCGTCGATTAAGTCGACCGCATCGCCGAGTTGGTCGACCGCATCGTCGATTAAGTCGACCTCATCGTTGATTAAGTCGACCTCACCGCCGATGAGGTCGACCTCATCGTCGATTAAGTCGACCTCATCGTCGATCAGGTCGACCTCTTCGTCGGTTAGGTCAACCTCTTCGCCGAGTTGGTCGACCTCTTCGCCGATCAGGTCGACCTCTTCGGCGATCGGATCGACCTCATCGTCGATTAAGTCGACCTCTTCGCCGAGTTGGTCGACCTCTTCGTCGATCAGGTCGACCTCTTCGGCGATCGGATCGACCTCATCGCGGGCGGAGGCCGGCGGGACGCCGGCGCTCCCAGGAAAACCTCTCCAGCATTGAGGAAACACGTTTGCAGCCACAGGAGCTGCCGGATGAGCCCCCGTCGAGGCGGCAGGAGCACGCCTTCGATCCGGATGAGCCCACCGACTTCAGGAGCCTCGCTCCGGCCTTCGAGCCCGTGAATCGATCCCTCTCGTCACCCGACCGCCGATCCAGGCCCCCATCCGCTTCGCCCCGTCCTCTGCGCCGTTCCTCCGCAGTGGAAACCCGTACTCCGAATCTCGGAGGCGGCGCCGCGACAAGGCTCGCCGCGACTCCTTGACACACCGATCGGCGAGCCGCTATCGTCTCCTCGCTCTGTCCGACCCGTTCACGTCGCGAGGATTGCATGGCTGAAGCTCCGCAGGTGGGGGGCGCCGGCCGCCGTCTCGGCGAGCTGCTCGTCCGCCAGAACCTCATCTCGATCGCCCAGCTCAAGCGGGCCCAGGACGCCCAGGCCAAGGACGGCGGCCGCCTCGGCTACCACCTCATCAAGACCGGGGCGATCGAGGAGCACAAGCTCACCGAGTTCATGGCCAAGCAGTATGGCGTGCCGGCCATCAACCTGAAGGACTTCGAGATCGACGCCGAGGTCCTGAAGCTCATCCCCAGGGAGATCGCCGAGAAGCACCTGGTCATCCCCGTCAACCGCGCCGGTTCGGCCCTGATCGTCGCGATCAGCGACCCGGCGAACATCACTGCGCTCGACGACCTCAAGTTCCTGACCGGGTACAACATCGAGACCGTCGTCGCCTCCGAGATGGCGATCCGGGAGGCGATCGAACACTATTACGCGGAGAAGGGGCCATCGGTCGCCGACGTCCTCGGCGAAGCGGAGGAGCAGCTCTCGGTCTCCGGGGCGGAGGAGGAGGAGTCGATCGTCGACCTGGAGAAGGCCGCCGACGACGCCCCGGTGGTCAAGCTCGTCAACCTGATCCTGCTCGACGCGATCAAGAAGGGGGCGAGCGACATCCACGTCGAGCCGTACGAGAAGGACTTCCGCGTCCGCTACCGGATCGACGGCGTCCTCTACGAGGTCATGAAGCCGCCGCTCAAGCTGCGCAACGCGCTCACCTCGCGCCTGAAGATCATGTCCGAGCTCGACATCGCCGAGCGGCGCCTGCCCCAGGACGGCCGGATGAAGCTCCGGATCGGCCAGGGCCGGGAGATGGACTTCCGCGTCGCCTGCTGCCCGACGATCTTCGGCGAGAAGATCGTCCTCCGGCTCCTCGACAAGGGGAGCCTCCAGCTCGACATGACGAAGCTCGGCTTCGACGAGAAGCAGCTCAAGTGGTTCATCGACGGGATCGAGCGGCCGTACGGGATGGTGCTGGTGACCGGACCCACGGGGTCCGGCAAGACGACGACCCTCTACTCGGCCCTCCAGCGCCTCAACCGGGTGACCGACAACATCTCCACCGCCGAGGACCCGGTCGAGTTCAACTTTTCGGGCATCAACCAGGTGCAGATGCACGACGACATCGGCCTCAACTTCGCCGCCGCGCTCCGCTCCTTCCTGCGCCAGGACCCGGACATCATCATGGTCGGCGAGGTGCGCGACTTCGAGACGGCGGAGATCGCGGTCAAGGCCGCGCTCACCGGCCACCTCGTGCTCTCGACGCTCCACACCAACGACGCGCCGGGGACCATCAGCCGCCTCCTGAACATGGGCATCGAGCCGTTCCTGATCGTCGCCTCGCTCAATTCGATCGTCGCCCAGCGGCTCTGTCGCGTCCTCTGCCAGGAGTGCAAGAAGGAGGCGCCGATCGATGAGCAGGCGCTCATCGAGGCGGGCGTGCCGCCCGAGGAGATCGGGAGCTTCAAGGTCTACGAGCCGGGCGGCTGCAAGACCTGCAACGACCGCGGCTACAAGGGGCGGCTCGCGGTCTACGAGGTCATGCCCTTCTTCGACTCGCTGAAGGAGCTCGTCATCAACGGCGCGTCGACCGCGGAGCTCAAGCAGGAGGCCGTCCGCCACGGCATGCAGACGCTGCGCATGTCCGCGATCAACAAGATGAAGGCCGGGGTCACGTCGCTCGAAGAGGTCGTGGGCAACACCGCGCCGGATCGCCTCTAGGAGGCTTTTGTCCCAATGGGTACCGTCGAGAGAAAGTCGAGACCGAGGCGGGACGGGCGCCCGGGGAGTGAGCAGCGGAGACGTACTCTTTGCCGTACCCGTACGTCGAGCAGCGAAGCGACGAGGCCGCCCGTCGCAGCGAAGGGGTCGGCCTTCGCAGCAGGCAGCCACTTCATCCCAGCCTCCTAGCCCGGTCCCGTGCCGAACCTCCATCAGCTCCTCAAGGCGATGGTCGAGAAGGGGGCCTCCGACCTCCACATCACCACCGCGTCGCCGCCCCAGCTCCGGATCGACGGCAAGCTCGTGCCGTTGAAGACCGCGCCCCTCACGCCGGTCGAGACCAAGCAGATCTGCTACTCGATCCTGACGGACGCCCAGAAGCACAAGTTCGAGGAGGAGAACGAGCTGGACCTCTCCTTCGGCGTCAAGGGGCTCTCGCGCTTCCGCGCCAACATCTTCATGCAGCGCGGAGCGGTGGCCGCCGCCTTCCGCCTCATCCCCTTCAAGATCCTCTCGGTCGTCGAGCTGGGGCTGCCCCCCGTGGTCTCCGAGATGGCCAAGCGCCCGCGGGGGCTGATCGTCGTGACCGGCCCCACCGGCGCGGGCAAGAGCACGACGCTCGCCGCGATCATCGACAAGATCAACACCGAGCGGCACGAGCACATCCTCACGATCGAGGACCCGATCGAGTACCTCCACCCGCACAAGAACTGCATCGTGAATCAGCGGGAGGTCGGGGCCGACACGGTCAGCTTCAAGAAGGCGCTCAAGTACATCCTGCGGCAGGACCCGGACGTCGTGCTCATCGGCGAGATGCGCGACCTCGAGACGATCGAGGCCGCCCTGGTGGTCTCGGAGACGGGACACGTCGCCTTCGGGACGCTCCACACGAACTCCTGCGTCCAGACGATCAACCGGATCCTCGACGTCTTCCCGCCCTATCAGCAGGGGCAGGTCCGGGCGCAGCTCTCGTTCGTCCTCGAGGGCGTCCTCTCCCAGGCGCTCCTGCCAAAGCTGGGCGGCGGCCGGGTGGTCGCCGTGGAGGTGATGCTGCCGAACGCGGCGATCCGAAACCTCATCCGCGACGACAAGGTCCACCAGATCTACTCGCAGATGCAGCTCGGCCAGGCGAAGTTCGGGATGCAGACCTTCAACCAGGCGCTCGTCGCGCTCGTTCAGAAGCGGCTGATCGCGGTGGAGGAGGCCTTCGGCCGCACGAGCGATCCGGAGGAGCTGCGCGTGATGCTCGGCCTGGGCCAGGGCGCCCGCGCGGTCCCGGGGCGTTAGGTGGCGATCGGTCGCGCGTCGTGTCATACTACCGGCACCTCCCGCCCGGAAGCCGTGACATAGGGCCATGACCACCGCCGCCGCCGCCGCGCCCGCCAAGAAGAGAGCCGCCCCGGTATGGCTTTGGACCGGCACCTCCAAGGAGGGGCAGCAACGCGTCGGCGAGATGGAGGCGGCGAACGCCGACATCGTCCAAGCACGGCTGCGGGCGATGGGGATCAACCCGACGAAGGTCAAGAAGAAGCCGATCTCGATCCGCCTCTCCTTCGGCGGCGTCCCGCGCAAGAACCTGGTCATCTTCACCCGGCAGCTCGCGACGATGATCGACGCCGGCCTGCCGCTCGTGCAGTGCCTGGACATCCTCCACGCCCAGCAGGACCACGCCGGCTTCAAGAAGGCCATCGGCGACGTCAAGGCGCGCGTCGAGTCGGGCTCGACCTTCGCCGACGCGCTGCGCGAGCACCCGAAGGTCTTCGACGAGCTGTACCGCGAGCTGGTCTCCGCGGGCGAGGTCGGCGGGATCCTCGACACGATCTTGAACCGCCTCGTCGGCTACATCGAGAAGGCGGCCAAGCTCGCCGGCAAGCTGAAGGCGGCGATGGTCTACCCGTCGATCGTCCTCACCGTCGGCATCGGCGTGACGGTCGTCCTGATGCTCTTCGTCACCCCGACCTTCGAGAAGATGTTCAAGGACTTCGGCGGCACCCTGCCGGCGCCGACGCAGGTCGTGGTCGACCTCTCCCGCTACCTGCGCGTGAACGGCCTCCGGATCGTCGGGCTGATCGTCGTGGGGATCTTCGTGCTGATGTCCGCCCTCCGGACCGAGCGCGGCACCCGCATCGTCCACACCGCCGTCCTCCACATCCCGATCGTGGGCGACGTGGTTCGCAAGACGGCCGTCGCCCGCTTCACCCGGACGCTCGGGACGATGGTCGCCTCCGGCGTGCCGATCATGGACGCGCTCGCGGTGGTCGCGAAGACCTCGGGCAACAAGGTCATCGAGGACGCGATCCTCCACGTGCGCGCGAAGGTCGGCGAGGGCAAGACGATCGCACAGCCGCTCGCCGAGACGAAGGTCTTCCCGGTCATGGTGGTCCAGATGATCGGCGTCGGCGAGGCGACCGGCGCCCTGGACCAGATGCTCTCGAAGATCGCCGACTTCTACGACGAGGAGGTCGACGCCGCGGTGGCCGCGATGACCGCGGCGATCGAGCCGCTCATGATGGTCTTCCTCGGCGGCGTGGTCGGCGGCTTCCTGATCGCCATGTACCTGCCGATCTTCACCATCGCGGGCGCGATCAAGTAACCGGAGGGGTCGGTGGATGGCGCGGCCGCCAGAGCCGACCGAGCGGCGACGCGGGAACCCCGCTCTCCGGACCGAGCCTCGGTGGGCCGCCCGGCGGATTCGCGCGGCCTCTTCGCCGGCGGGGGCGAGGAGCCGGGCGAGGGGGGCACGGCCCCTGGCGATCGCCCCGCCTCCGCCGCCGTCGAGGTCGCGCGACGCCTCGCGCTGCTCATCCTCCTGCGCGTCCTCGTCTCCGGCGCGCTCTTCGGTTCCGCCCTCTCGGTCCTCTCCACGGGCCCGGTCGAGGAGGCGGTCCGCGGCCGTCTCTACGTTTACCTCGTGGCCGCCTTCGCGAGCGCGGCCCTGGAATTCGTCTGGCTCCTGTTCGAGCGTGGGATGGCCGCCCTCGCCTGGGTCCACGTCGCGGTCGAGACGTTGCTCGCCGGCTGGCTCGTCGCCCTGACCGGTGGTCCAGCCGGGCCGTTCGGCTTCCTCGCCCTCCTCTCGACGGTCCACGGCGCTCTGGCGGCGGGCAGCGCGGGCGCGGCCGCCTCCGCGCTCCTCGCCACCGGTGTGCTCTGGGCGCTGGCGGGGCTGCCCTCGCTCCAGGCCGCGGTCGGGACCCTGCCCGTGGCGGTCACGCCGCCGCGCCTGCTCGCCGCGCTGCTCGCCGACGCCGGAGGGTGCTTCGCGACCGCGGCCCTCTCCGCCTACCTGACCGAGCGGCTCCAGCGGACCGGCCGCGCCCTCTCCGCGCGCGAGGCGGAGCTCCGGAGCCTCGGCGACCTGTACCGCAGCGTCGTCCGGTCGCTCGGCAGCGGCCTCTTGACGCTCGTCCCGAGCGGGGGCGTGCGGCGCGTGACCCTCCTCAACGAGGCCGGGGCGAGGATCCTCGGCGTCGACCCCGAGGAGGCGCCCGGCCGGACCCTCGCGGACATCTCGCCCGCCCTCGACGAGGCCGTCGCCGCCGCGCCGCCCTCCCGCGCCGCCGCGTGCGAGATCGCGCGGGACGGCGAGAAGCGGCTCCTGGACCTCGCGGTCTCCTCGCTGCGCGGGCCCGCGGGCGAGGCCGCCGGGATGGTGGTCGCCTTCGAGGACGTGACGGAGATCAAACGCCTCCAGGCCGCGCTCGCGCGACAGGAGCACCTGGCCTCGCTCGGCGAGCTGTCCGCGGGGCTCGCCCACGAGCTGCGCAACCCCCTCGCGGCCCTCTCGGGCGCGGTCGAGATGCTCTCCACGGACGCCGTCGAGGGCGACGACGCCCGCCTGTTCGAGCTGATCCGGCGCGAGTCGGTGCATCTGGGCAAGCTGGTCTCGGACTTCCTCGCCTTCGCCCGCCCGCCGCGCCCCGCGCTGCGTGAGGGGGATCTCGGGGCGCTCCTCGCCCAGTGCTGCGAGACCTTTCAGCCGCAGGCGGCCGCGCGCGGCTGTGTTCTCGAATGCGGGAGCGTCCCCGCGCCCGCCCGCTTCGATCCGGACCAGATGTGCCAGGCGGTGACGAACCTCCTGCGCAACGCCGTGGAGGCGAGCGCGGAGGGCGGCCGCATCGCGGCGTCGGTGCGCCCCGCCGGGGACGAGTGGGCGATCGAGGTCGAGGACGACGGGCCGGGGGTCGCGCCCGAGATCGCCGGCCGCATCTTCGAGCCCTTCTTCACCACCAAGCAGAAGGGGACGGGACTCGGCCTCGCGCTCGTCGCCCGGATCACCGAGGCCCACGGCGGGACGGTGGACGTCGCGTCCCGGGAGGGCGGCGGCGCGCGCTTCGTGATCACGCTCCCCCGGCAGGCGGGGGCCAGCGGCGCCACGGCGGCTCCCCGATCTTGATCTGGATTCGAAGGCGCTATCCCGCCACGGGGTATGGCCTGGGCGTCGCGCCTTGCCTCACCAGGGCCGCGAGGCCGCGCCGCTTCAGATCCGCTTGCAGCGCCCAGGCCGAGGACTGGTTCTTCGCCCAGGCCGAGACCTCGATCCGCACGGCGAACGGGCCCGTCTCGGCGATCGCGGCCGACGGGGCCGGGTCGGGGAGCGCGTCGGGGCAGGCGCGGGCCGCCTCGGTGAGCGCGGCGAGGGCCGCGGCAGCGTCCGCCTGCGGCGAGACGAAGAAGCGGACGGTGGAGGCGATCCTGGGATCCCCGATCGAGTGGTTGTACAGGATCTCGGCGGAGAGGATGTCGTTGGGGATCACGAGCCGGCGGCCGTCGAGCGTCCGGATGAAGGTGAAGACGAGGGTGATGTCCTCGACCGTCCCCGTCTCGCTCCGGCAGGTGACGAGATCGCCCACCCGGAACGGTTGGCTGAAGGCGAGGGTCACCCCGGCGATGGCGTTCCCGAGCGTCCCGCGCGCCGCCATGCCGACGACGAGGCCGGCGACGCCCGCCGACGCCCAGAGCCCCGCGGAGAACGCGCGCAAGGCGGGGAAGTGGGAGAGCGCGGCGGCGGTGGCGATGACGTAGATGAGGACGCGGACCAGCCGGCGCGCGACGCGCACCCGGGTGATCGCCGACTGGTTCGGGCGCCCGGGCGCGCTGGCTGCGGCGCGGGCGAGGGCGCGGTTCGTCGCGAAGAGGAAGAGCCGGTCGAGGACGACCGCGAGGACGAGGAGGATCCCGGCGGCGACGGCCGCCTCCACGGGGAACCCCGGCAAGTCCTTGGGAGACGTGGCGGTCTACTCCGGGCTAGGAGGCTGGTGTGAAATGGCGGCCTGCTGCGAAAGTCGATCCCTTCGCTGCGACGGGCGGCCTCGTCGCTTCGCTGCTCAACGTACTGCAAAGAGTACGTTTGTGCTGCTCACTCCTCAGCCTCCTAGTCATGAGACGGACGCCGCGCCAGCCGGTTCATGAATCCTCCGCTCAGCCGCGGTGCCGGCGGCGGTGGCGCACGCCGCCCCGCCGCGCGACGCGCCTCCCCGGCGGCGCCGGGTGGAGGTAGTCGATGAGCGCGGCGCTCGCGACCTGGGGCGCGCGAATGCGCCAGCGCGTTCCGTTGACCACCACCGCGGCGATCGCGATCCGCGGGTCGAGGGCGGGCGCGAAGCCCACGAACCAGGTGAAGTCGCGGAAGGGGCCGTGCGTGTCGATGCTGCCGGTCTTGCCGGCGGCGGCCAGCGCGCGCGCGGCCCGGCTGCGGAAGGCGCGGCGGGCGGTGCCGGCGTGGACCGTCTCGGCCATCATCGCGGTGAGCTCCCGGGCGATGCCGAGGGGCAGCAGCCGCTCGGGAGCGCCGGAGTCGCCGGCGACCAGCCGTGGGGGTGCGAGCGTCCCCCCCTGCCCGATGGCCGCGGCGAGGGCCGCCCCGTGCAGCGGGGTCAGCGTGACGTTGCCGAAGCCTGCCGCGGTGGCCGCGAAGTCGAACGGATCCTCCGGGACCTCGGCCGCCGAGGCATCGGCGGTCTCGCCGGGGGCCGCGAAGAGGACCGGGAGCGGCCGGTTGAAGAGGAGTCGGCCGGCCCAGTCGCGCAGGCGGACGGGATCCAGATCGCGCAGGGCGAGCTTGGCGATCGCTGCGTTCGCCGACTTCGCCACGGCCTCCGCGAGCGAGAGGCAGCGGCGGTCGCGCGGTCCGTCGTCGACGAGCTGGCGCGGGTGGAGGCGGTGCTCGCCGCCATGGAAGCAGACCTCCTCGTCCGCGGAGATGCCGCGGTCGAGCAGGGCGGAGGCGGTGACGAGCTTGAAGATGGAGGCGGCGGGGAAGGCGTCGCCGGACAACCCCGCGGCCGCGGGATCATCGCTCGTCTCGCGGGCCCAGGCGAGGATGGCGCCCGAGCGGGGATCGAGGGCGACGATCTCGGCGTGCGCGGGGTGGTAATCGGAGAGGAGCTTGTCGAGAGCGTGCTGGAAGGAGGGGAGGAGGGTGAGCGGGACGGTCTCGCCGCCGGAGAGGCGCGCGAGGTAGCGATCCTGCGCGGGGTCGTAAGACGCGGCGGCGAGGAGGGAGGCGAGGGACGGCTCTCGGGCCTTGGGCAAGGGAGCCGGCGCGGGGACGGGGGGCGCGACCGCGACGCGCGACGAGTCCTTCGCGACGTGGACGGCGGCGGCCGCGGCGGTCAGGCCGGCCAGGAGGGCAACCGGCAGGGCAAGCAGGCCCCCAGGGATGTGCCCGCGGGGGGGGCGTAGGGGCTCGGGCGCGTGCTCCATGCGTCGGATGCAGACTAGCCTCCGCCCGCACGTTCGGCAAGTTCTCGACGGGGACCGGAGCTACCTCCCCATCCCCACCTCGCGCCGCGCGACCGCGAGCAGATCGCTGCAGCGGGCGCAACGGGGATCGAGCGCGAGGGCCTCGGAGAGTCTCGCCACGGCCGCGGGGGCGTCGCCCGCGCGCAGCCGGAGCGTTCCGAGCATGAAGAGGGTCGCCGCGTCGGGATCGAGCATCCGCGCCGCGCGGGAGAGGAGCGCCTCGGCGTCTTCATAGTCGCCCGCGTGGCGCAGGGGGCCCTCGAGTCGCAGTCCGGCGAGCGCGCTCTCCCCGAGCCACGGCGCCTCGGCCTCCGCGCGTCGTTGGAAGCGAAGCGCCTCGTCGAGATCGTCGCGTCCGAGGGCGAGCGCCTCCCCGAAGATCGCCCGGCGTGCCCCTGCCGCGGGTCCGAGCGGATGCGCGAGGGATCGGACGCGCTCGAGGTCTTGGGTCCACGAATCGCGCAAGTGGGCTCGGGACCGGGCGCACAGCCACTCGATGCGCGGGCGCAGGTCGGTCTCGAGGGGCGCGCCCGCCGCGAGCGCCGCGAGGCCGTCGTCGCCGAAGAGCCAGAGCGAGGCGAGCGCGTCCGAGGGGCGCCCCCACAGGCGCGAGAGGGCCCCCCCGTCCGCGAGGGCCGCCACGCGGGCCTCGACGGCCGGGTTGCCGGGCACCGGCGGGGCGATCGGCTCCTTGGCCCCACAGAAGGCGATCTGCGGCTGGCCGGCGGCGGTGAGCCCGGCGACCGCGGCGCCGTGGGGAAAGGCCGCGCGCAGCGACGCCGCGACGACGGCGAGCGCGGGAGGCGGCAGGAGATAGAGCGGGAGCCACTGGCAGAAGAGGCCGCCCGGGGCGAGGTGGCGGCGGGCCGCTCGGAACTGCTCGACGGAGTAGAGGCCGCCCGCGCCGGCCTCCCACGGGTAGAACAGCTCGGCGACGATCACGTCCCAGCGGTCGTGCGAGGCGAGCAGGTATCCCCGCGCGTCGTCGGCGACGAGTCGGGCGCTCATCGCCTGGCGGCTCCAGGGGAAGAACGACGGCAGCAGGGAGAGGACCGCGGGGAGAAGCTCGACCGCGTCGAGCCGCTCCGGCGCGTGGGTCGCGGCGGCCGCGAGGGAGACGCCGCTGCCCACGCCGAGCCAGAGGACGCGGCGGGGCGCGGGATGGAGGAGGAGCGGCACGTGCGCCTGGAGGGCCTCCGCCGCGCGGGCCTCGAGCGCGGTGCCCCCCTCGCGGAGGTCGCCGTTCACGAGGAGGCCGCGGGCATGCTCGACGGGCTCCTCGACGGTCCATGCCTCGGAGAGCGGGTCTTCCGCGCGAGCCACGAGGATCCGCCCGGGGGGTGGGACGGCGTGGAAAGGAAGGGCAACGGCCGCGACCGTGGCGGCGAGCCCGAGGGCGGCGACCATGGCGCGCGCCCGGCCCGTCGCGACGGTCGCGGCGCCGGCGAGCGCGAGGGCCGCGGCGGCGAGGAGGCTCCCCCTCGCGCCGAAGGCGGGCACGAGGAGGAACGGCGCGGCGATCGCGCCGAGCGCCGAGCCCGCGCCGGAGGCCGCGGCGACCTCCCCGACCGCCCGGCCGGGGACGCGCCCCTTCGCGTGGTGGACGAAGAGCGCCGGGGTGGCCGCGCCGAAGACGACCGCGGTCGGGAGGATCCAGAAGAGGACGAGGGCCCCCGCGCCGTGGGAGGTGCGGGGGCGGCCGGCGTCGAGCAGGAGGAGCGCCAGTTGGACGGCCATGCCCGGAGGCCGCCCGCCGCCCTGCGAGTCGAGGACGGAGAGCCAGAGCCAGCCCCCCGCGGCGATGAAGAGGGCGGCCACGGCCAGCGCGACGGAAGCGTAGCCGCGCGGGGAGCCCTTCCTCGGGATCAGAGCGCCCACGGCGAGGCCCAGGAGGTCGGCGGCAAGCAGGTACGCGAGGGCGCGCGCGGTGCCGCCCAGTCGCGGGAGGAGCAGGCGGATCCAGAGGATCTCCGCGGACAGGCCAGCGGCGCCGGCCAGGAACGCGGCGAGGAGGGCAGCGCGATCGGGGGTCTCGGGCGCGAGCGCGGGAGTGGGAGGGAGGGCGGGAGCGGAGGAGAATCCGGAGACGAGCGCGGCGGCGAGCGCGGCGGCGAGCTGAAGCCCCGCGCCGGTCGCGCAGGCGCCCCAGAGGCCGATCGCCGGGATGAGCACGAGGCCCGAGACGGCCGCGCCGAGCGCGGCGCCGGCCGCGTTGCAGCCGTACAGCCTCCCCGCCGTGACCGCGGCGTCCCACTCCGGGAGCCGCCGCGCGCAGGCGGAGAGCGTCGCCCCGCCGAGGACCGCCGCGGGCAGCAGGACGGCCGCGGCGAGGAGCGCGCGGACGGCGAGGCCGGCGCCCCCGGACGCGGCGAGCGCGCGCAACGCGGGGACGAGCAGGGGGAACAGGATCGCCCAGACGGCGGCGGGCAGCTCGAGCGCCGCGAAGACGAGGAGGGGACTCCCGGCCTGTCCAGCTCCGGCCGGCGCGCTGCCGCCCGGTCCTCGAGACGGCGGCGTGGGAGGCGGCAAAGCGGCGGACCGCGCCGCGATGGCCGGGCCGCCCGGCGATGGTCCGGAGGCCGAGGGAGCGCGGCTTCCCCCGCGTCTCGCGCCGTCTCTCGCCTTCGTCGAAGCGTCAGGTGGGCTTCGCCGGGCGCGAGCGTTCCGGACCGGAGCGCCCCAGAAGGCGCCGAGCGCGAGGCCCCCCAGCCAGGCGGTCGAGACCGCCGCCGCCGCCGGAGCCGCGCCGCCGAGCACGTCCGCGAGCAGCCGCGTGAGGGCGGCCTCGACCGCGAGGCTGCCCGCCCCCGACAGGAAGAAGAGCCATGGGAGCAGGCGGCGATTCGACACTCGGGCAGCCTACCACGCGCCCGCGCTTGCCAACGGACCTGCGCCTGGAGTACTAAGCGCGCCACTGGTCATCCGGCTGTCCGGAGGACCATCACAGAGGCCCGTGGGCCGCCACGGGCGCGAGGAGCAGAGACGATGATGGCGCCGAAGGGGTTCTTGGGATGTCTCGTGGCCGCGGTCGCGGCCGTGGGGATGGCCGGCTGCGGTGGGGGCGGCGGCAACGGAAAGGACGGAGGAACCGTCAAGGACGCCGGCAACGGAACGACCCCGTTACCCGACAGCGGGACCGTACCCACCTGCAGCAGCGCGGGTGGTAGCTGCACCGCGAACACCGACTGCTGCCAGACCGGCGGCGCGCTCGTCTGCAGTGCCCACGTCTGCGCGGCTCCGCAAGTCGTGGTCGACGGTGGCACCGAGTGCAACAAGATCACCGACCCGTGCAGCCACGACAGCGACTGCTGCGCCCCGCTCGTCTGTGACCAGAGCGGTGGTCCGACGAGCGGCGAATGCATCGAGCCCGCGCCCGACGCCGGGGGCACGCTCGGCGCCTCCTGCGTGACCCTCGCCAACTGCGCCGCGGGCTTCGTGTGCAACGCCGAGCCGGACGGCGGTGAGACTTGTGGTCCCCCGGCCGCGACCGCGACCCTCCAGTGCGTCCAGAACGGTGGAGCGTGTGGGACCGGGAAGCCGCAGTGCTGCGGAGGGACCTGCGGCGCCGACAACAAGTGCCACGCCTGGACCGCCTGCGCGACCGAGACGCAGGCGTGCAGCACGACCGCCGATTGCTGCGGCGGCCTCGCGTGCGGGGACGGCGGCTGCGCGTCGATCTGCGGAGAGTTCGGCAGCTCCTGCACGCAGGACAGCGACTGCTGCCTCGGCCAGGGGCTCGCGTGCCTCTCGACCGGCAACGGCCAGTCGGCCTGCGCCTTCGGTCAGATCGTCCCGCGCGCGAGCGACGGCGGCTACGAGATGCTGCCCGACGGCAACTTCAACTTCATCACCTGCAGCGAGCCAGGCGACCCGAACTACGATCCGAACTACCAGTGCCAGCTCGGCATGCCTTGCCAGCCGGTCACCCAGCAGGGGCAGACCGACGAGTGCGCGGCGGCCGGCCTGGTGTGCAGCTCCGCCGGCAACGTCTGCCGCCTCCCGGAGGAGTTCGAGTTCTGCTATCCGGGGGGGCCGTCCTGCGCTCCGCTGCCCAACAGCGAGGCGCAGCTCCAGTGCATCGGCCTGCCGTTCCAGCTCCCCAACCCGAACATGTGCGTGCAGCCTTGCAATACGACCGCCGACTGCGTCGATCCGCAGGCGACGTGCGTCGGGATGCAAGGGGTCACAGGCAAGTTCTGCTTCTTCGACGTGCAGAACCAGAACGGGTGCACGAACTACTACGGCCCCTGCCCGATGGAGACCGGCGACGACGGCCTCTGCTTCCCCTTCGTGTTCGGCGAGGGGACGAGTCAGCCCCAGACTTACGGGATCTGCCAGCAGACCATGCCGGACGCGGGACCAGGGACGCCGTGCCTCTCCGGGGGCCTCTCCCTCGCCTCGTTCTTCGGCGGCGGGAACCGCCAGCAGGGTGGGCTGTGCGACGCGAAGGATGTCTGCGACACGAGCTTCTCGTCGATCGAGGGGCTCTGCCAGCCGATCTGCGATCCGGGCCAGCCGCCGGGCAACACGGGGTCGGTCCACGTTCCGAGCTGCGGCGACGCGGGCACGTGCATCGCGATCGTCGGCGAGACCAAGGATTACTACGACACGGGCGTCTGCGGCGTCGCCTGCGACTTCGCCGCGCAGTCGAGCGGGTGTCCGGCCGGCACGAAGTGCGACCCTGACCTGCTGCTCATGGGCAACGACGATCCCACCGGACTGTGCGTGCCGGCGGCGCCGCACCCGGTTTCCTTGGGCGGCGAGTGCGACCCATTCGTCGCGCTCGACCCGTGCGCGGCGGGGTCGTTCTGCCTGACCGACACGAACGGAAGAAACGTCTGTACGGCCGTCTGCCTGCTCTCCGGACCCAGCACCTGCCCGGCGGGTACGGTTTGCGCGGGCATCAACACGGGTAACGGCGTCTCCGTCCGCTCCGGTGCGTGTCTGCCGGGCGACGGCGGCACGCCGGTCGTCGTGGACGCGGGGAGTCCGGCGGACTCCGGCTCCTCCGTGGCGGCCGACGCGGGTCCAGACGCGGGCGCGGACGCGGGTGAGGACGCAGGCGCGGACGCGGGTGAGCACGCGGGCACGGACGCGGGCGGGGACGCGGGCTAGTCGAAAGCGAGCCCAGCTCGAAGGACGAAGGGGTGGCGTTCGTTCGCCACCCTCTTCTTTGATGGGTCCGGCGTGGGCCCTTCGCTGCTCGTCCTTCCGGCCGCGCTCCTTTCGGAGCGTCTGGCCCTCCGGTCTAGAAAGAAACTCGCGGGGCAAGTCGCTGAAATTGCAGGAACCCGGTCCGGCGCGGCTTTCATTCGTCGAGGACGGCCGAAGGCCGGTGACAACTGACTTGAGAGCCGTCCCGCCGTCCTGCGCGCTCGGCGATCGAACCGCCTCGCGCATCGAGGTGATTTAGGCGTCCCGGGTCTGTTATCTTGACGCGCCTGCCATGGCTCTCT
>JAKAPL010000013.1:17361-68412 GCA_021807105.1 Myxococcales bacterium
AGGCCGGTGACAACTGACTTGAGAGCCGTCCCGCCGTCCTGCGCGCTCGGCGATCGAACCGCCTCGCGCATCGAGGTGATTTAGGCGTCCCGGGTCTGTTATCTTGACGCGCCTGCCATGGCTCTCTAGAAAGAAACTCGCGGGGCAAGTCGCTGAAATTGCAGGAACCCGGTCCGGCGCGGCTTTCATTCGTCGAGGACGGCCGAAGGCCGGTGACAACTGACTTGAGAGCCGTCCCGCCGTCCTGCGCGCTCGGCGATCGAACCGCCTCGCGCATCGAGGTGATTTAGGCGTCCCGGGTCTGTTATCTTGACGCGCCTGCCATGGCTCTCTTGGTCGAGATCTACGGGAAGAAGGACTGCCCCCTCTGCGATGAGGCGAAAGCCGTCCTCGCCCGCGCGCGCGAGCGCGTGCCGTTCGACCTCGTCGAGGTCGATGTTGAGCAGGACCCAAAGTTGTTCGAGCAGTTCCGCGACGACGTGCCGGTGATCTTCGTGGACGGCCGCAGGGCGTTCAAGCACCGCGTCGATGAGAAGGCGCTCGTGCAGCGGATCGAACGCGGGCGATCCTTTGCGATGGGGACGCTCGATCCCAAGATCACGCTGACGCGGGGCCGTCCGGTCGGCCGGACGACCAAGATCGTCTTCGCGATCGTGGCCGCGGCTTCCATCGCCGGAGTGTTCGGGAATAGCTGGTGGCAGAGGTCCGTCGTGGAGAAGCGGCTTGCCCTGCGGGCACTGGAGATCGAGCCTCGCCGCTCGCCGGCGCGGCCGTTCACGCTCGAAGACCTGGACGGGAAGGCCCGGTCGCTCTCCGACTTCCGCGGGAAGGTGGTGCTCCTGAACTTCTGGGCCACCTGGTGCCCGCCGTGCCGCGAGGAGATGCCATCGATGAAGCGGCTCGCGCAGGCGCTTTCCGACCGGCCGGATTTCGCGCTCGTCGCCGCGGCCGAGGACGACGACCCGGGCGCGGTCGCCAAGTTCTTCGCGGGGCAGCCGCCGGCCTTCCCGGTGCTGCTCGATCGTGGAGGCCGGGTGGGTGGAACCTATGGGACGTCCAAATACCCCGAGAGCTACGTCATCGACCGAGAAGGGAACGTGATCGCGAAGGTCGTGGGCCCCCGTGACTGGAGCGATCCGGCGATGATCGACTACTTCCGTGATCTCGCCGATTAGCGCGCGGCGGCCTGCGGGCACGCGGGGGCGCGTCCGCGGATCGCGGGCAGCGGGCGGGCCAAGGTAGGCTCCCGGCGGGAGCGCGGCCCATAAAACGGCGCTGGGATCCTGGCTAGCGGATGGCCGAGCCGCGCTCCACCATCCAGGCCCATATCGAGCCGACGCCGAGGGTGATGGCGGCCATGGCGCAGACGACCACGCCCATCTCCGGGCTGGAGGTCTTGAGATGGGTCGTACCCAGCAAGGTCTTGTACGGGTGGTTGTCGATGGCGCCGAAGAAGTACCAGACCGAGAAGGCCAGGGTCACGACGGCGGAGGCGATCTGCGCGGCGGCGAGCTGATCGGCACGCAGGCCGCGCAGATCGTTGCTCGTCCGGATCCAGATCGCGGCGCCGGCGACGGCGAGGGAGAGCAGGACCGGCCAGCCTCCCCCGAACATCCCGATCTCCTCGCCCGTCATCTGCGTGAAGCGCCACGGCAGGATGAGCGAGAGGCCGATGCCCGTCGCGGCGAAGACGGAGAGCCGGTCGAACGGCATGAGCGACTGGATGGCTTCCCAGGCGTCGCCGAGGACCCGGTCCGGGGAGTAGTCGACCTCGACCTTGTTCTTCCGGCGCCGCCGGATGCCCCCGATCACGTCGGGGGCCGCGGCCGGCGCGGGGGCGGCGGCCACGGGCTTCGCGGCGGCGCGGGGATCGGCCGAGCGGCGGGGAGGCGGCGCGGGAGCGACTTCCGCCTCGACTCCCGGCTCACCGCCGGATGCAGGCTCCTCGAAAGCCGAGGCGTCGAGCACCGCGTCGCACTTCGGGCAGATGACGGTCCCGTCGGCGGCCGAGGCGTTGCAGGAGGGACAGATCACGGCCGGCATCTTCACCCCGAAGCGGCGCCGAGATCAAGAGCCGCCTCCGTCGGGCGCGGCCTCCGGGGATTCGCACGGGCTGGTCTGGCTCGCGAGATCTTGGACGAACACGCCTGCGCCGCCGTTCGGGTCCTGTCCCGCGTACACGATCGACTGGCCGTCGGGCGTGAACAACGCGAGCGACGAGTCGCCTTCGAGCGGCTGGTCGATGGGCTGGGCGCCGGGGCAGACGGTAAAGGCGTGGAGGGTGTGGTCCTCGCCCACGACGAGCAGCGTCCTCCCGTCCGGGCTGAACGCGAGGCTCGCCGGGGTCACGTCGAGGGGCTCGGCGGCCCACGCCTTCACGTCCAGGACCGCTGGCGTCCCCTCGAAGGCCACGAACGCGCCGCCGGGGGCGACCACCGGCTGGGCCCAGGGGTAGTCGAACTCCGTCGCCGGACCGTTCGGTCCGTGCCGCAAGCCGGCGTCCGGGTCGTCGAGGACGAGAGAGCCGTCGGGCAGCGGGAACGCCGCCGTCGCGGGGAAGGGCGTCGAGCCGCCATCCAGGTCCTGGACGATTGCCGTCCCGCCGTCGAACAGCTCGACGACGCGCGAGCTCGTGACCGGCACGAGCGCGGTGAGCGAGGCGAACTGCGAAGCGGGCTGAGGCGCGAGCAGAGCGACGTCGGGTGAGAGGACGGCGATCTGCGAGGTGTCGACCGAGAACGCCAGGAACGCGCCGTCTGGAGAGACGCCGAGCACCCTGGGTTGCCCCGCGCGCATGGCTCCAGAGGGGAGGAATCGGCTCGGCTGGGCGCATGCCGCGGCCGAGCAGAACTGCTCCACGTCCGGGAGGACGAAGGTCGGATCCGTGCCGCCCGTGGATTGGCCGAGCCGTTCGTAGGCGGCCCAGCCGTATCGATAGGCGGCCGGCACCGGCGCCGACAGCACCCAGGGCGCCGCGTTGGAAGCGAGCCGCGTTCGATCGGCAATCGACCAGTCGTACAGGACGTCACCGGAGGGACTCAGGCTGGCGTCACTCGCGAAGAGGACTTCATCCGCGACCAGGAAGACCGTCTGCCCCACGAGCGGAGCGCCCATCGACTCTTCGATGCGGGTGTCGTACTCGGCGCCTCCGTCGCCCGTGAAGATGATCCTGGCGTCGTACAGGAAGGATCGGTACCCCAGCCGTGGGTCATCGTGGTCCAGGATGACGGGGCTGCCCGAAGACGAGAATCCGAGTGGGAGCACGCCGTGGAGGCCCGTCTCCACCCGCTCCGCGCCGCTGCCGTCCGCCGGCAATCTCCAGAGCGACGTATCGTCCGCGGCGTAGAGGGGCCCGCCGTCGGGGGCGAAGGCCATCCAGTCGGGGACCCAGCCCGCGTCGCCGGTGTCGAGGGGGCGCGATCGCTCGAACATGAGGGTGACCTGCCCGGAGCAGTCGCTGCCGTCGTCCGAGAGCGTCACCGTCGCCGACCGCGGCGGGTAGCCGTCCTGGTCGTCGCTGGCCGTGAGCGTGTAGCTCCCGGGCCACAGACCCTCGAACTCGCAGCTCCCGTCAGCGCCCGCTTGCAGGGTTTGTCCGCCGGGATCGATCCGGATCCCGACCCCCGGCAACGCGTCCCCCGAGAAGGCGGAGATCACGTCCGCGTGCAGGAGGCAACTGCCGCCTGCGTCCGAGGGGCTCGCTCCCGTCGCCTCCGTCGACGCCGGTCGCACGACCCCGCCGCCCGAAGGACCGAAGTTCGGGGTGAGGTTCATGACCCTGACGACGCCGCTGCCGCAAGCAGAGCAGGTTACGAGGATGACGATGGACGATCGCATGTTCGTGCTCTCCTTGCCGCCCGACTTGGACGACACGGGAGAGGCAACGCATGGGGCGGGCCAGCGCGAAGAGCTTGAGACGACGAGCGAGCCGCCGCGACGACCCGTCGCGTTTCTGTATTACCGTCCGATTTGGGGATTCGGGGGAGCGCTGGCCACAGCCGCCCTGGCCGCCCGAGTGAACAAGTCGTCGGCCGCGGCGCGCAGCTCGCGAGCCCGCCTCCGGCATAGCTCGTTTTCCGGCCAGACTTCCGGTGTCTCGATCGGGGGTGGACCGTCGACGACATCCAGCTCCCGAAGAAACGTCCGGTAATCCTGCGCCTTGACGGCCCACCGCTCGGCCCGGACGAGATGGTTCGTGAGCAGCCCCGGCCCGAGACGCCCGGCGGCGTCCAGCTCCTGGCCGGCGGTGGTGAGACCCGGCCCGAAGCCGGTCGGGAGCGCGAGATCGAGCTCCGCGAGGTGACGGTAGGCGCCTCCGAACCAGGTCGCCGGCGCCAGTTCGATGACCCGCCGGAAGAGGCGCCGCAGCTCCGGTTCCTCGAGGAGCAGCCAGGGGAGGCCATGGGCCGCGGCCAGCCGGTGCTGATCGGCAGCGAGCCAATAGAGGGCCTCCGCCCCGGAAGGCTCGACCTCGGCGAGCGCGGCGAGCAGGCTCTCGCCCCGCCGGGCATTTCGCCCATACCGGGGCGAGAGCAACGAGAGCGCTTCGCCCGCCGCCGCGATGCCGGACGAGAGGTGCCGGTCGAGGGCGGCGATCGGCGCCTGCGCGTGCAGGTCGGCCCAGAACGCTTCCGCTTGGGCGAGGAGGAGCCGGGTATCGGCGTCGGCTGGCGAGAGCGTCGCGACGGTCGCGAGCGCGTCAATCGACCGGTCGAGCACGGTGGGATCGAGCCGGTCCTCGAAGAGGCGCTCGGCGGACGCTGCCGTGGGCTCCGTGCCCCCCGTCGTGGCGGCACCGAGGCACAGGGCCGCCGCCAGGAGCGGCGCCGTCGCCACCCTACCGCCGTGACTTGCCGGCCGCCTTCGCCGCGGCTCCCTGCTTGCGTGCGCCGCCGTCCGGCTTCGCCTGGTGTTCGCCCGGCGCCGGCTCGCCGGCCGCGTCCGGGGGATCGTCAACGATCAGAGGTGGCCCGCCCGCGAGGCGCTGTGCCTCGTCCTGCGCGCTGTAGAAAAGCGACGCGGTCCCATCGCCCCGGACCATGGTCTCCCCGTCGGCGTTTTCGATCCACAGCTCCAGGTCGACGAGGTAGGAACCGCCCTCGCGCCGCCGGCCGGCGATCCGCCCGCGGCAGGTGAGCGCATCGCCGGGCCAGATGATCTTCAAGTACTTCGCGTGCAGCCGGCGCAGGCACGGCGCCTTGAGCCACTCTTGGACGGTCCGGGCGAGCACGCCGAGGGCGAGGGGGCCGGGCACGAGCACCGATCGGAACCCCGCCGCGCGGGCGAAGCCCTCGTCGAAGTAGAGCGGATTGAAGTCGCCCGAGGCTCCAGCGTAACGGACCGCCCGGAGGCGCTCGAAGCCGGTGAAATGCCAGGCCGGCAACTCGTCGCCGACCTGGAGGGCTTGGTAGTAGATCCTGCGGGTGCCGGGCATGTCACTCTCCCCCGGCGGCCGGCTGCTCGCGACCGCTGCGGATGATCAGGGTACGGCGGGTCCGGAAGACGAGCTGATCGTCCGCGGTCCGCCCCTCGTCCTCCATGACCACGAATTCCAGCGGCCCCACGTTGCCCGGCCGCTGGGTAATCTCCGCGACCCGGGAGCAGACCGAGATCCGGTCGCCGGCGCAGATCGGCGCGAAGGACTCGACCTGCTGGTCGCTCGTCAGCACCGTTCGGTTGGGCTGCCCGGCCTCCTGCAACTCGAGGCTGGAGCGGAGGGTGAAGGCGAAGGTCAGCGGGGCGACCACGTCCCGGTAGCCCTGTGACCGGGCGGCGTCCGGGTCGAAGTAGATTGGGTTCGTTTCGCCGAGCGAATCGGCGAAACGGCAGACCGCTCCACGCTCGATCTCGTTGACCGCGGGCTTGCTCCAGCTCCCGACCGCCCCCGGGTCGAGGACCGGAGAATTGGCCGCGAGATTGACGACCGGAAGGCCGGCGAACGGCGAGCGATCGGCGACAGGCGGGTTCACCACCGGCGGCTCGGCGCTGGTTCTCGATGGGGAGGGCGAGTGAGTCATCGGGAGTGTCTCCTACCGTCCGGAGGGAAGATCGAGCACGGTCAGCAGCCCCGGCTCGGCGGTCGCCACGGCCGGGACCGCGTTGACGAGCGACCAGACCGTCGCCAGGTCGCCGGGGATGCCGGTCGTCCGGACGCTCATGGGCGGCGATCCTTCGATCACGATCGTGTCGTGAGGGTCCGGCGCACCGGCCGTCATGAGGAGGGAGAGGGTCACCGCCTCCCGGCCGGAGGCGAAGCCCCGCACCTCTTGCCGGATGCCGGCCACCCGTCCCCCGGCGGCCTCGCCCGAGAGGACCGGTTCGAGCGTCTCGTCGAACTCGTCGCAGCCGAGGGCAAGGCCGGCCGATACGAGGGCCGCCGACTCCGCGAGTCCCACGTGGCCGATCTCCTCGGCCGCCGCCGCCCTTTCGAACTCTTCGCGCGTCATGCCGACGCCGATCTTGCGCTGCAGCGCTTCGCGGCGGGTCGAGGCGTCCACCACCCGCTCCGCCGTGACTCGCGAGACCTTCCCGGCCACGGAGCCGAGCGTCACGATGAGCCGATCGAGAACGAAGCCGGGGTTGACGCCCATCCCGAGGACGGAGACCTGGGCGCGCGCGGCGGCCTCCTCGAGCTCGTCGGCGAAGGCCGGGTCGCTCATCCAGGGGAAGGCCATCTCTTCGCACGAGGTGACCACGTTGAGGCCGAGCTCGACGGCCCGTTCGATCTGATCGGCGACCGCCTCCAGCCGCGAACCCGTGAGCTGGAGCAGGACCCCGCCCCGAGCGCGCCGGAGCGTTTCGGGGGTCTCGCGCTCGACACGCAGATCGCCCGCCGGACGTCCAAGGACCTCCGAGAGAGCTCGGCCGACCAACTTCGGATCGTTGTCGATGGCCGCGACCAGCCGCAGTCCAGGACTGTCGAGCACCGCGGCGGCGACCGCCTGGCCTATGCTTCCGATGCCCGCCACCGCGACCGGAACGACTTCGTCTCGGCCGGTCTGACCCGGCGGGCTAGAGAGTTCGTGCAACGAGAATCTCCTCGCGGGGGAAAGAGCCCTGTCGGCCAATGCTTATAGGTGGACTGCCGGCTTTGTGGCAAGAACCAATTTGAACGTCTCGCGAAAGAAAAGCGTCCGGGATGGCGCGGACGGTAGAGGTTGCGCGCCCCGGTTCAGCGTTGCGAGGGATACAAGTAGTCGTACTGCCTTGAGGATATTGGATGGCGCAAACTTTGCTTCAATCCCTCACTCCGCAGCCTTCTTCGCCGGCAGGAACTCGACGTTCTCTCCGATCTTCGGGGCCGGCGGAGCGGACTGGAACACCTCCAGGAGCTTGAGCTGTGCATCGACGATCGACCGGATCCCCGCTTCGAACTGGGCGCGCTGCCGCTTCAGCTCGCCGATCTCGTCCACGAGTTGGAGGAGCCGCGCGTGGGCGCCCTGCACGATCCGCTCCGCCTCCAGCTCCGCTTCGCTGACGACGATCTCCGCCTGGCGCTTGGCCGCCTGCTTGATGTCCTCGGTCGCCTTCTGCGCAGTGACCATCGTCTCCTGGAGGGTCTTCTCCCGCTCGCGGAACTCCTCGATCCGGGCCGACTTGCGCCTGATCTCGTCCTTGGCCGCGAGCGTCTCGCGGACGACCTCCTCGAACTCGGCCGCCACGAGGTCCAGGAACGCCTCGACCTCCTTCGGGTCGAGCCCGCGGAGGCGGCGCCGGAACTGTTTCTGCCGGATGTCGAGCGGTGTGACTTTCATGACTGAAAGTCTAACACGGCCTGCGGGCAGGCAAAGAAAACGTCTACCCCCGCATCCGATCGCCCAGCTCGCGAGAGCGCCGCGTGGCCGTCTCCACCGCGTCGATGAGCGTCGTCCGCAGGCCGCCCGCCTCGAGGGTATGCAGCCCGGCGATGGCGGTCCCCCCGGGAGAGGTGACCATGTCCTTGAGCTGGCCGGGATGGAGTCCCGTCTCGAGCAGGAGCTTCGCCGCCCCGAGGACGGTCTGCGCGGCGAGCGCCTGGGCGCAGTGGCGTGAGAGCCCAACCTTGACCCCGGCGTCGGAGAGCGCCTCGATCATGAGGAATACGTACGCCGGTCCGCTTCCGGAGAGCCCGGTGACCGCGTCGAGCAGGGCCTCCTCGACGACCTGGGTTCGCCCGACGGCTCCGAACAGCGTGGCCGCGGTCTCCATGTCCTCGGCGGTGGCGTGGTCGCCCGCCGCGAGCCCCGTCGCGCTCGCTCGGACCAGCGCCGCCACGTTCGGCATCGCCCGCACCAGTCGGGCGGGCGGTCGCAGCCGCCGGGCGATCGCGACGATGGGCACCCCGGCCGCGATCGAGATCGACAGTTTCTCCGCCGTGACCAGCGGGGCGCACTGCTCGAGCACTCCGTCGAGGATCTGCGGCTTGACCGCGAAGATGACGACGTCCGCCGCCTCGGCGACCTCGCGGTTGTCGCGGGACAGATGGACGCCGTGGCGGGACAGCTCGGCCAGCCGCTCGGCATGCGGCGCGCTCGCCCAGATGTCCGAGGGTGCGGTCGTCCCCGAGGCGATCCACCCCTCGAGCAACGCCTCGCCCATGTTGCCGCAGCCCACGATCCCGAGCCGTCGCGCCATCCCCGGACTGTCCTCGTTCGCGGCCCGGCTGTCAACGACGGATGGGATTTCCAGGCGGAAGTTCGTTGCCCTGGGGGCGGCAGTCGTGTATAGGGTGCGCCCGTCGACCACGCGAGACGAGGTCATTCATGGCGAATCCCTACGAGAAGCTCACCCCCCCCAAGGCCGGCTCCCGGATCGCCGTCGGCGCGGACGGCAAGCTCCAGGTCCCCGACGACCCGATCCTCCCCTGCATCCAGGGCGACGGGACCGGCCCGGACATCTGGCGGGCGAGCCAGCTCGTCTTCGACGCCGCCGTGGAGAAGGCGTTCTCCGGCAAGAAGAAGATCCACTGGTTCGAGGTCTACGCGGGCGAGAAGGCGAACCAGGTCTACGGGGGCAATGTCTGGCTGCCCGACGACACGCTGAGAGCCATCGAGACCTACGCGGTCGCCATCAAGGGGCCGCTCACGACGCCGGTGGGGGGTGGCATCCGGAGCGTCAACGTCGCCCTGCGCCAGAAGCTCGATCTGTACGCCTGCGTCCGGCCCGTCCGCTACTTCGAGGGCGTGCCATCGCCGGTCAAGGCGCCGGGCAAGCTCGACGTGGTGATCTTCCGGGAGAACACCGAGGACGTGTACGCGGGCATCGAGTGGAAGTCGGGGACGCCCGAGGCGGAGAAGGCGATCGCCTTCCTTCGCCGGGAGCTGGGGGTCACCGCCATTCGCGATCACAGCGGCATCGGCATCAAGCCGATGAGCGCGTTCGGCAGCAAGCGCCTCGTGCGGCGGGCGATCCAGTACGCGCTCGATCACGGCAAGCCGTCGGTGACCCTCGTGCACAAGGGGAACATCATGAAGTTCACCGAGGGCGCCTTCCGCGACTGGGGTTACGAGCTGGCCCGGGAGGAGTTCGGAGACCGGATCGTCACCGAGCAGGAGGTCTCCGACAAGCACGGCGGCCGGGCGCCGGCGGGCAAGCTCGTGCTCAAGGATCGCATCGCGGACAGCATGTTCCAGCAGATCCTCCTCCGGCCCGACGAGTACTCGGTCGTCGCGACCCCGAACCTCAACGGCGACTTCCTCTCCGACGCCTGCGCGGCGCAGGTCGGGGGGCTGGGCATCGCGCCGGGCGGCAACATCGGCGACCGGGCCGCGGTCTTCGAGGCGACCCACGGGACCGCGCCCAAGTACGCCGGACAGGACAAGGTCAACCCCGGGTCGCTCATCCTCTCGGGGGTCATGATGCTCGAGCACCTGGGCTGGCAGGCCGCGGCCGACCTGGTCGTGCGGGGCATGGAGCGGGCGATCGCGGCGAAGACCGTGACCTACGACTTCGAGCGCCAGATGCCGGGCGCCCGGCTCGTCAAGTGCTCCGAGTTCGGACAGGAGATCGTGAAGAACATGTAGCCCCCGCCGTGGGAGGCTCTAGGGTGAAACGATGAAGAGACTGCTCGCCGCCGCCACCGTCGCCTTCCTCGCCGCTTGCCTGCCGGGCAAGGGGGAGAACCAGCCGTGTCAGTCGACGCCGGACTGCCAGGTCCACATGATCTGTGAGCCACCGGAGTGCCTGGGCGGAGACGGAGGGAGCGTCTGCAAGAACGAGTGCACCGGCGGGAACTCCTGTCCGACGGGCGAGGCGTGCGTCGCGGGCAACACGACCTGCGCCCGCTGCGAGCCCGGCACGGCCGCCGACGGAGGCTAGTGGTCCATGGCTGCCTGCTCGCGAACGCCGAACCCTACAGGAGGGCCTCGGCCGCGCGCCTTGCAGGCCCGGCGCCTCGTCGCTCTCGATGCGCACCCTATTCACGGACCGAGGCACTAAGAGGTCCGATTCCGGACCGCCGTGGCGGCGGCCCATAACCGAGAGGTCGACATGGCACGCAAGAAGATTCTCCTCGTCGGGGCGGGACAGATCGGCGGCAACCTCGCGTTGCTCGCCGCGCAGAAGGAGCTGGGCGACGTCGTCCTGCAGGACGTGGTGGAGGGCGCGCCGCAGGGCAAGGCGCTCGACATCTCCCAGGGACGCGCGGTCGACGGCTACGACGTCGCGATTCGCGGGACCAACAAGTGGGAGGGGGCCGAGGGCGCCGACGTGGTCATCGTCACGGCCGGCATCCCCCGCAAGCCGGGGATGAGCCGTGATGACCTCCTCGACGTCAACTTGAAGATCGTCAAGGACGTGGCCGGCAACCTGAAGGAGAAGTGCCCGGGCGCGTTCGTGATCGTGGTGTCGAATCCGCTCGACGCCATGGTCTACGCGATGAAGAAGCTGACCGGCTTCCCGAAGACCCACGTCGTCGGCATGGCCGGCATCCTCGACAGCAGCCGCTTCCGCTACTTCGTCTCCGAGGAGGTCGGTTGCAGCATCGAGGACGTGCACGCGGTCGTCCTCGGCGGGCACGGCGACGACATGGTGCCGGTGGCGCGCTACTGCTCGGTGGGCGGCGTCCCGCTCGACCGGCTGATCGCGCCCGAGAAGCTCGCGAAGATCATCGACCGGACCCGCAAGGGTGGCGGAGAGATCGTCGCCTTGCTCAAGACGGGGAGCGCCTTCTACGCACCGGCGGCGAGCGCGATCGCCATGGCGGAGAGCTACCTGCGCGACAAGAAGCGGGTCTTCCCGTGCGCGGCCTGGCTCGAAGGGCAGTATGGCGTCCAGGGCTGCTACATGGGCGTCCCGGTGGTCATCGGCGCGGGCGGCGTGGAGCGGATCCTCGATCTGCCCCTCGACGCGAACGAGAAGGCGCTCTTCGAGAAGAGCTACGCCTCGGTCCGCTCGACCGTCGCGGCGACGAAGCTTTAGCGAACCGCCGCCCTCGTCCTGGCGCAGGAGGAGCGCGAGGCCCCGGGGCTCGCGCTCCTCGGCGGGCGCCCAGGGCGGCGTACGAGGTCCCGCTCCCCGGTTCTCGCCGGGGCGGATCCTCGCGCGCCGCCTCGCGACCTCGGAGGCGAGCGGGCCCGTTCGCGAGCCGCGGGAGGCCGGCCCGAGGCCACGCCCCGCCTCCCGCGTCCCCCCTCGCGTTCACCCGCAGCCGCGATGAGACCGCGTGCCCCTCGCGCGTCACCCGAGCAGGGGGCCGGGGGGCGGCAGCGCCCCGGCGACGACGTTCTTCCCCCGCAAGCGGCTCCCGAGCCGATCCAGGTAGAGGTAGATCACCGGCGTCGTGAAGAGGGTGAGGAGCTGGGAGACGAGGAGCCCGCCGGCGATCGTGATCCCGAGCGGCTGCCGCAGCTCGGAGCCCGCGCCGCGCCCCAGGGCGAGGGGCAGGGCGCCGAAGAAGGCGGCGAGCGTGGTCATGAGGATCGGCCGGAAGCGGAGGAGCGCCGCCTGGTGAATCGCCTCGAGCGGCGGCACGCCCTTCTCCCGCTGGACCTCCAGGGCGAAGTCGATCATCAGGATGGCGTTCTTCTTGACGATTCCGATGAGCAGGATGATGCCGATGAGGGCGATGATGGAGAAGTCCATCCCGAACAGCCGCAGGGCCAGCAGGGCGCCGAGGCCGGCGGAGGGCAGCGTGGAGAGGATCGTGAGGGGGTGGATGAGGCTCTCGTACAGGATGCCGAGCACGATGTAGACGGCGAAGAGCGCCGCGAGCACGAGCCACGGCTCGGTCTGGAGAGACGCGACGAACGCGCGGGCCGTCCCCTCGAACTCGCCGTTGACCGAAGCCGGCAGCCCGAGCCGATCCTCGACCCCGTGAATCGCGTCGACCGCCTGGCCCAACGCGACGCCGGGGGCGAGGTTGAAGGAGAGGGTGACGGCGGGGAACTGGCCCTGGTGGTTGACGGAGAGCGAGGTCGCCCCGGTGCGCAGGCGCGCGATGGACGAGAGGGGGATCTGCGCGCCGGCGGGGCCGCGCACGTACACGTGGTCGAGGGCGTCGGGGTCCCGCTGGAGCGGGTGCGAGACCTCCAGCACGACGTGATACTGGTTCAGCTCGGTGTACGTCGTCGCGACCTGCCGCTGGCCGAAGGCGTCGTAGAAGGCGTTGTCCACATCGGCGAGCGAGACGCCGAGGCGCGAGGCGGTGTCACGGTCCACGTCGAGGGTGAGCGAGAGGCCGGAGGTCTGCTGATCGGTGTTCACGTCCGAAAGCTCGGGGAGCTTCTTGAGCGCGGCGAGGAGGCGGGGCGCCCACCGGTTCAGCTCTGCGAGATCGCGATCCTCGACCGTGTACTGGTACTGGGTGCGGGAGGTCCGCCCGCCGATCCGGAGGTCCTGGGTGGACTGGAGGTAGAGACGGATGCCCCCGACCTTCGCGAGCTTCGGCCGCAGCCGGCCGATCATCTCGTCCGCGGACACGCCGCGCCGCTCCTTGGGCCAGAGCTCTCCGAAGATGAAGCCGGTGTTCAAGGTCGACCCGCTCCAGACGCCGATGAACGAGACGAGGTGCTTGACCGCGGGGTCGCGCAGCACGGTCTCGACGAGCGCCTTCTGGCGAGCCTTCATCGCCGGGAAAGAGATGTCCTCTGGGGCGTCGGAGAAGCCCATGAACGCGCCGGTGTCCTGCTGCGGGAAGAGGCCCTTCGGGATCCACCAGGCCATGAAGATCGTGAGCGCGAGGGTCCCGAGGGTGAGGCCCAGGGTGAGCGGCTGCCGGCGGAGGGCGGCCCGCAGCCCGGCGTCGTAGGCGTCCCGCAGCCGCGTGAAGAAGCGCTCGGAGCCGCGCCAGACGGCGCCGTGGTCGCCGGCCGGGCGCAGCAGGCGCGCGCACATCATCGGCGTCAGGGAGAGCGAGACCGCGGCCGAGGTCGCCACGGCGATGGAGAGGGTCACCGCGAATTCGCGGAACAGGCGGCCGACGATGCCGCCCATCAGCAGGATGGGGAGGAAGACCGCGAGCAGCGAGCCGGTGATCGAGACGATGGTGAAGCCGATCTGCCTCGCGCCTTCGAGCGCCGCGGCGAGGGGCGGCTCCCCGGCCTCGACGAGCCGGGCGACGTTCTCGGTGACCACGATGGCGTCGTCCACGACGAAGCCGGTCGAGATGGTGAGCGCCATCAGCGAGAGGTTGTCGAGGCTGTAGTGGAGCAGATCCATGAAGCCGAAGGTGCCGAGCAGGGAGAGCGGCACGGCCACACTGGGGATCGCCGTCGCCCGCAGGTCGCGCAGGAAGAGGAAGACGACCAGCATCACGAGGAGCACGGCGATGGTGAGCGCGAGCTCCACGTCGCGGACCGAGGCGCGGATGGTCTGGGCGCGGTCGAGGGCGACGCCGACGTCGATGGCCGGGGAGATCGAGCGGGAGAGCGACGGCAGGAGCGCCTGAATCCGGTCGATCACGTCCAGGATGTTCGCCCCGGGTTGGCGGCGGATCACGACGACCACGGCTCGCTGGTGATCGAACCAGCCGGCGACGCGCTCGTTCTCGACGTCGTCCACGACCTTGGCCACGTCGGAGAGCCGGACGTCGCCGTCAACGTCGGACCGGATGAGGAGCTTCGCGAAGGCCGCGGCGTCGAAGAGCTGGTCGTTGGTCGCGAGGATCAGGGTGGACGAGGAGCCGGAAAGCGAGCCCTTCGGCGGATCGACCGTCGCCTGCCCGAGGAGGGCGCGCAGGTCGTCCATCCCCATCCCGAGGCCGGCGAGCTTCTCGGGGTCGACCTCGACGCGCACCGCCGGTTGCTGGCCGCCGCCGACGAAGACCTGGCCGACGCCGGGGACCTGCGAGATCTTCTGGGCGAGGATGGTGTTCGCCTCGTCGTAGACCTCGCCGAGCGGGACGGCCTTGGAGGTGAGGCCGAGGATCAGGATGGGGGCGTCGGCCGGGTTCACCTTCTTGAAGAAGGGGAGCTCGGGGAGGTTCGTCGGGAGATCGCCCGCCGCGGCGTTGATCGCCGCCTGGACGTCGCGGGCGGCGGCGTCCACGTCGCGATCGAGCTCGAACTGGAGGACGATCGAGGTCGAGCCGAGCGCGCTCTGCGATGTCATCTCGGCGAGGCCGGCGATGCGGCCGAGCCGCCGTTCGAGCGGCGTGGCCACCGCGGAGGCCATCGTCTCGGGGCTGGCGCCGGGCAGCTCCGCCTGGACGGCGATGGTCGGGAAGTCGACCCGGGGGAGCGGGGCCACCGGCAGTCGGGTGTACGCCGCGGCGCCGGCGAGGATGAGGGCGATCGCGAGCAGCGAGGTCGCGACGGGCCGGCGGATGAAGGGCGCGGAGAGGTTCACGGCCGCTCACCCGCTCCCGGGCGCCGTCCCCGCGGCCCCGGACCCCGGCGGGCCTGCGCCGCCGGCGACGGGCGCGGGGGCGGGCGAAGCCCGGCGGGCCCGCAGCCACGCCCCGAGGCGGCCCAGGTAGAGGTAGACGACCGGCGTCGTGTAGAGGGTGAGGATCTGCGAGAGGAGCAGGCCGCCGACGATGGTGATCCCGAGCGGGCGGCGCAGCTCCGAGCCTGTGCCGGTGCCGAGGGCGAGCGGCAGCCCGCCGAGGAGGGCCGCGACCGTCGTCATCATGATCGGCCGGAAGCGGAGGCGGCACGCCTCGACGATCGCGTCGCGCGGGGAGAGCCCCCTCTCCCGCTCCGCCTCCAGCGCGAAGTCGATCATCATGATGGCGTTCTTCTTGACGATGCCGATCAGGAGGACGATGCCGATGAGCGCGATGATCGTGAACTCGGTGCGGGTGAGGAGCAGGGCGAGCAGCGCGCCGACGCCGGCCGAGGGGAGGGTGGAGATGATCGTGATCGGGTGGATGGTGCTCTCGTAGAGCACCCCCAGCACGATGTAGACCGTGATCAGCGCGGCGAGGATCAGGAGCGGCTCGCTCGCGAGCGACTCGCGGAAGGTCTGCGCGGTCCCCTGGAAGGAGGCGTGGATGCCGGGCGGCAGGCCGAGGTCGCGCCGGGCCGCGTCGATGGCGTCGACGGCCTGGCCCAGCGACGCGCCCGAGGCGAGGTTGAACGAGAGGGTCGCCGCGGGGAACTGCCCCTGGTGGTTCACGACCAGGGGCGTCACGACGTCCTCGAAGCGGGAGAAGGCGGAGAGCGGCACGAGCGCGCCGGCCGCCGAGCGGACGTAGAGACGGTCGAGGGCCGCCGGATCCTGCCGGTCGCGCGGGTCGACCTCCAGGATGACGCGGTACTGGTTGATCTGGGTGAAGATGGTCGAGACCTGGCGCTGCCCGAAGGCGTCGTAGAGCGTGTCGTCGATGGCCTGCGGCAGGATGCCGAGGCGCGAGGCGGTGTCGCGGTCGATGACGAGCGAGAGCGTGAGGCCGGTCGCCCCCTGGTCGCTCGCCACGTCGCGCAGCTCAGGCAGGGTCTGAAGCCTGGAGACGACCTTGGGCAGCCACGCGCGCAGCTCGTCGCCGCTCGCGTCCTCGAGCGTGTACTGGAACTGGGTGCGGCTCACCCGGTCGTCGATCTGGAGATCCTGGACCGGCTGGAGGTAGAGCGAGATCCCCTCGACGCGCGCGAGGCGGGGCTTCAGCCGGGCGATGATCTCCCGCGCGGAGGCGGTCCGCTCGGAGCGGGGGCGGAGCGTGATCGAGATGCGGCCGCTGCTCAGGGTGGGGTTGGTGCCGTCGGCGCCGATGAAGGAGGCGACGGCGGCCACGGCCGGATCGCCGCGCACGACGTCGGCGAGGGACTGCTGGAGGGCCATCATCCGGGGGAAGGAGACGTCGGGGGCGGCCTCGGAGACGCCGGCGATCGCCCCGGTGTCCTGTTCGGGGAAGAAGCCCTTGGGGACGACGACGGCGAGGACGAGGGTCAGCCCCAGGGTCGCGGCGGTGATCGCCAGGGTCAGCGGCTGGTGATCGAGCACGATCGCGAGCGTCCGGCGGTAGAAGCCGAGGAGCGCGGCGAAGCCCTGCTCGAAGGCCCGCTGCACGCGGTTCTCGCGCGCCCCGGAGAGCGGGCGGAGCAGGGTCGCGCCCATCATCGCGGTGAGGGTGAGCGAGAGGAGCGCCGAGACGAAGATCGCGATGGCCAGGGTCACCGCGAACTCCCGGAAGAGGCGGCCGATCAACCCCCCCATGAAGAGGAGCGGGATCAGGACCGCGACCAGGGAGATCGTCAGGGAGACGATGGTGAAGCCGATCTGCTTGCTGCCCCGCAGGGCGGCGGGGAGCGGCGCCACCCCCTCCTCGATGAAGCGGGCGATGTTCTCCACCATCACGATCGCGTCGTCGACCACGAAGCCGGTCGCGATGGTCAGGGCCATCAGCGTGAGGTTGTTCAGGCTGTAGCCGAGGAAGTACATCACGCCGAAGGTGCCGACGATCGAGAGCGGCACCGCGACGCCGGGGATGATCGTCGCCCGCACGCTGCGCAGGAAGAAGACCATCACCGCGATCACGAGGACGATGGTCAGGACGAGCGTGAACTCGACGTCCTGGACCGAGGCGCGCACCGTCTCGGTCCGGTCGGCGAGGATCGAGAGGTCGATCCCCCGGGGCATCGACGAGCGCAGGCGGGGCAAGAGCGCCTTGACCCGGTCGGCCACCTGGATCACATTCGCGCCCGGCTGGCGCTGGACGTTCAGGATGATGGCCCGCCGGGCTCCGGCCCAGCCGGCGAGCTGGGCGTTCTCGACGTCGTCGCGCGCGCGGGCGACATCGCGCAGGCGGAGCGGCGCGCCGTTCACGTAGGCGAGGACGAGCGGCCGGAAGGAGGCGGCGCGGAAGAGCTGATCGTTGGTGTCGAGCGTGTAGTCCTGCCGCGCGCCGTCGAGGTTGCCCTTCGGCTGGTTGACGTTGGCGGCGGCGAGCGCGGCGCGCACGTCCTCGAGCGAGAGGCCGACGCCGGCGAGCGCCTCCGGATCCACCTGGACGCGCACCGCGGGCTTCTGGCCACCGTTCAGGGTGACGAGGCCGACGCCTCCGACCTGGGAGATCTTCTGGGCGAGCACGGAGTCGGCGAAGTCGTCGACCTGGTCGAGCGGCAGGGTGTCGGAGGAGACCGAGAGGATCAGCACCGGGGCGTCCGCCGGGTTGCTCTTGCTGTAGACCGGCGGGTTCGGGAGCGTGGGGGGCAGGAGCGTCGCGGCCGCGTTGATCGCCGCCTGCACGTCCTGCTCGGCCGCGTCGATGTCCCGGTCGAGGTCGAACTGGAGGGTGACCTCCGAGTTGCCGAAGCTGGAGACCGAGGTCATCTGCGAGAGCGACGGCATCTGGCCGAGCTCCCGCTCGAGCGGCGTCGTCACCGCGGAGGCCATCGTCGCCGCCGACGCGCCGGGCAAGGCGGTCGAGACGACGATCGTGGGATAGTCGACCTGGGGGAGCGCCGAGACGGGGAGCTGCCGCCAGGCGATCACGCCTCCGAGGGTCAGCCCGACCATCAGGAGCGAGGTCGCGATCGGCCGGCGGATGAAGGGCTCGGAGATGTTCAAGCGCGAACCCTGCCGGCGGCCCGCAGAGCCCCGCGTGCCCGGCGGCTCACCGCGCGGCGCGGACCTCGACGGCCGCGGAGGGGGCGTGGACCGACACCTTCGCGCCCGGCCGGAGCAGGTTCTGTCCGTCCACGACGATTCGCTCGCCGGCCGAGAGGCCCTTGCCGATGATCGCCTCGTCGCCGGCCAGCGAGTCGACCTCGATCGGCCGCATGGCCACGGTGTCGTCCGCCCCGATCACGTAGGCGAAGGCGCCCTGGGGGCCGCGCTGGACGGTGGTCGCCGGCACGACCGGGACATCGCGGCGCGTGGCGACGAGCAGGCGGACCTTCACGAATTCGTTGGGCCAGAGGAGGTGGTCCGGGTTGGGGAAGACGGCCTTCAGTCTCATCGTGGCGGTCGCCTGGTTGATCTGGTTGTCGATCAGGGCGAGCTTGCCCTCCGCGAGCCGGGCGGCGCCGTCGCGGCTGCGCGCCTCCACCGGGAGCGCCCCCTCCCGCAGCGCGCGGGCCACGCGGACGAGGTCGTCCTCGGGGAGGGTGAAGAGGACCGCGATGGGATCGAGCTGGGTGATCACCACCAGGCCGCCGGGATCGGCCTGGTGGACGACGTTGCCGGGGTCGACGAGCCGAATGCCCGTCACGCCGTCGAGCGGCGAGGTGATCCGCGCGTACTCGATCTGCAGCTTGGCGGCGGCGATCTGCGCCTGGTCGATCGCGACCGCGCCCCGCGCCTGCGCGACCGCCGCGCCCGCGTCGTCCACCTGCTGCTGCGTGGCGAGCGACTTGGCGAGGAGCGCCTGGTCGCGAGCGAGCGTGACCTCGGCGTCCCGCAGGGTGCCCTGGTCGCGGACGAGCGCGCCGAGCGCCTGATCGCGCTGGATCTCGAACGGGCGGGGGTCCACCTGGGCAATCTGCTGGCCGCGCCGGACCGACTGCCCCTCGACGAAGAGGACGCGATCGAGCCGCCCGTCGACCTGAGTGCGGACCGTGACGGTCTGGAAGGCGGTGACGTTCCCCAGCCCCTCCAGCCAGATGGGCACGTCGCGCCGTTCGACGCGCCCGCCGATGACGGGGATCGCGCGGGCGGCCGGGGGATCGGCCGGTGGGTGGGTCATCCGGGAGCAGGCCGCCAATCCGAGCAGCGCCGCGCTCCAAGAGAGAGGTCTCAAGGTGTCGTTCTCTTCCCCGGGGGGAGGGCCGTGCCGTTTCATACACGGAAATGAATCGCGGCGCTACCGTCGCGCCCGGGAGCCGTCCTCACTCCACTCCCGAGCAGCGTAGCCGAGGCGCCGTCCCCGATGAGGTTTCGGGGCTCGCGTGCGGGAATGGGGGCGGCGGGGGTGCGCGGCGGACGGCCGGATGGCCGTCGAACGGGCCGCCCGGGGAGGCGATCTCCTCCCGCGCGCGGCGTGTCCCGGAGCGGATCGTCTCGAGCCGGCGTGGGATGGCTTCGATCCGGCGCCGCATGGCTTCGATCCACCGCCGCATGGCTTCGATCCACCGCCGCATGGCTTCGATCAACCGCCGCATGGCTTCGATCCGGCGCCGCATGGCTTCGATCCGGCGCCGCATGGCTTCGATCCACCGCCGCATGGCTTCGATCCGACGCCGCATGGCTTCGATCCGACGCCGCATGGCTTCGATCAACCGCCGCATGGCTTCGATCCGACGCCGCATGGCTTCGATCCACCGCCGCATGGCTTCGATCCGGCGCCTGGAAGCCTTCACCCGTCGCTCGGGAGCGCCACGGGAGGGGGCGGACATCCGAACCCACCCGTAATTACAGCCGGTTGCGCGATCCCGGCCCACCTCGCGCGGGGCCTTGGCCCTCCGTGGCGCCCGGCAGAAGCGACCGGGGCTTAAGCTCGGGGAGGTGGCCCGGCGGCTGCTTGGACGCGCGCGGCTCGGACGCCCCAAAAGCGCAGCTATATCCGCGTCATTACTAGTGAATCTGGTTGTCCGCCCCCGCCTCCACCCGCGTAGAATCGAACCGTAGGGGAGCGAAGACCTCTAATCCGGGCGGACGACCGTGAGCGGCAGCTCGGGCGGGATGTCACGGTCGCCGTCGCCGCGCATGTCCCGTGTCACGAGGTCGATCAACTCGGTCGCGAGGGCGAGGATCTGCTGGTTCGCGTAGCCGCTTCCCCTCATGTCGCGGTAGAGGGAGCGGGCCAGGATCCGCGCCGGGCGCGTGTCGGTGGTTCGGTCGACCTCAGCCGCTGCGTGATGTACCACGGAGAACCTCCTCGGATGAGCCTCGGTTCCCCCGACTTAAGAGCAAGGTCCAGGCCATCCATCACGAGCCCGTGATCACGGCAGCTTCCATACCATCTACCTGACCGGACCGCGAAGGTGGCTTCGCACCCGAGCCCCCTTCGCGTAGCCCGCTTCCCACCCGTGATGGGGGCTCTCTAGGGCGGCTCGACCGGCGCGCCGGCGCCGGCGCCGCGCGGAAGACGGGTTCAAAGGATCGGCGAGAGGAGCCGCGCGCCGCCCTCCGCCGCCCGCCACCAGAGCGAGCGCCGCCGGAAGAGGCCGGGGTCGAGCCGATCGCTCTCCGCGAGGTCGCGCTCGAAGACCTCCGCGAGCCGCGCCGTCCCCGCTCCTCCGAAGAGGAGGCCGTTGACCTCGAAGTTCAGCCGGAACGAACGCACGTCCATGTTGGCCGTCCCGACGGAGGCCCAGGCGCCGTCGATGACCACCGTCTTCGCGTGGATCATCCCCGGGGTGTAGCGCCAGATCTCGACCCCCGCGTCGAGCAGCTCGTCGAAGTAGGAGCGTGCGGCGAGCGCGGCGAGCCGTTGGTTGTTCTGGTCGGGGACGAGCAGGCGGACACGGACCCCGCGCAGCGCCGCCGAGACGAGGGCCACGGCGATCGCCTGGTCGGGGATGAAGTAGGGAGTGGTGATGTCGATGGTCCGGCGCGCGCTCGCGAAGGCCGCGAAGTAAATCTGGTAGATGCCCTCGCCGCGGTCCTCGGGGCCCGACGGGAGGATCTGGACGAGGCTCTCGCCCGCCGGCTCCGGGAGCGCCCCCGGGGGCTCGGGGGCCTTGCCGAGGGTATAGGCCCAGTCGTCGTCGAAGACGGAGGCGAGGTCCGCCACCGCCGGCCCCTCCAGGCGGACGTGCGTGTCCCGCCAGCGGCCCAGCCCGCCGGCGTCCAGGTACTCGTCGCCGATGTTGATGCCGCCCGTGAACCCGATCCGGCGATCGACCGCCAGGATCTTCCTGTGGTTGCGCAGGTTCAACGTCCAGGCGCGCAGCGGGCTGATGGGAAGGAAATAGCGAACCTCGGCGCCCGCCGCGCGCAGCGGGCGGAAGAAGCCGCCGGAGAAGCGGTCGGCGCCGACGGCGTCCAAGAGCAGCCTCACGCGCACCCCACGCCGCGCGGCGGCGATCAACGCGTCGCGGAAGAGGGCGCCGGTCCGGTCGGGGCGGAAGATGTAGTACGCGAGGTCCAGGGTCCGGGTCGCCTCCTCGATGGCCGCGAGCTTCGCCGGGTAGGCCTCGTTCGCGTTGATGAGGACGCCCACGCGGTTCCCCCCGCGCACCGGCGCCGCGGCCGCCTTCCAGGCCGCGAGGGCGAGCGGGCGGATCGCGAGGTCGACGGCTTCGAGGTCGGCTGGCTCGGCCGCGTCCCTCCGGCCGGCGAGGAGCCGCTGCCTCGGGCGGGCCAGCCGGCGGACGTTCCCGCGGCCGAAGACGAGGAAGAGGGCGACGCCGACGGCGGGCAAGAGGAGCAGGCCGAGGAGCCAGGCGAGCGTCACCGAGGGCTCGCGGCGGCGGGCGAGCACCGCGGGGATCGCGAACAGCACGGCGATGCCGTCGAACGCGATGGCGACCCAGTACCAGACGAGCCCCCACGCGCCGTGGGCCACCGGAACGAAGTGGCTCATGATCGCCCCTCGCCGCTGGCGGCCGCGACCCGGGCGCGGTCGCGGGGGCGCCCGGCCCCCGGCCCCTCTCGCCGTCGCCGGAGCGTCCCCGACCCTTCCCGCGGCGCGGTCACCGCCCGCGGGCCGGAGCCGCGTCCCCCGCGGCGGAGGCTCATGAGGACGCCATGAGAGTAGGGAAGAGCATCCGCTCCATGCCTCCTGGCTTCCTCATGGGCATCGCCTCCCCGGGCGGTGAACGGTCGCGGAATCGGAGGGCGTGGGTCAGCGCCCCGGCGGGGGCCCTCGTTCGAGGTAGGCGAGGACGAGCTCGCGGAGCAGCGGGCCCCGCGAAAGCGGATGGATCGCTCGCCGTGGGACGCCGGCCATGGCTCCGGAGAGGCCGTCGCCGCCGCCCACCAGGAAGTCCACGGTGGCCAGCCGGTATCGGGCCGCGAGATCGAGCGGCTTCCCCCCGGCGAGCCGCGCGCCCGACCAAGCGCCTGGACCGCCGCGCAGGTCGATCCCGGCGAGCTGGGGGAAGCCGTGGCCGCTGTCGGCCAGGGCGGTCACGAGCTCGAGCAGCTTGCGTCCAGTGACGGTCAGGACGACGATCCGATTCTGGAAGGGGAGCGCCTCGTAGAGGGCGCCGTAGGTCAGCGGGCCCGCGGGGAGGTCGGCCCGCAGGCCGCCCGGGTTCATGAGCGCCACGTCGGCGCCGGTGTAGCTCTTCATCGCCTCGGCCACGAGCCGCCCCAGGGGCGAGAGGCGGTGGAAGTCGCGGGTGATTGGGGAAGGGAGCGTGGGACCGAGCCGCTCGTCCTGTCGCGACGCCACGGCGGCGAGGTAGGGGGCGAGGGCGCGATCCACGGCCGCGTCGCGGACCACGGGCGCGCCGAGGAAGCGGCCTCGCGGGACGACGGTGACCATCGGATGGAGGGTCGACCGCGCCGGATCCAGGCCGCCGTGGGGCCGGACGCAGGCGGTGAGCCAGCCCAGGTGCCTCCCCGCGTAAGCGGCCTCGAGGGCCGGGATGCCCGCGATCCAGTTGGCGATGATCTGGTGGTTGTGCCCGCCGAGCGCGACGTCGATGGTCCCCGGAGGGAGGGCGTGCAAGAGTCGAAGGAGGAAGCTCTCCGGCTCGCAGGAGGCCTCCCCGGCGTCGCCGCCCGCGCCGTCGCAGCGGCCGCCGACGTGCGCGACGAGGACGATGAGGCGCGCGCCGCCCTGCCGCAGTCGCGCGGCCTCCCGCTCGATCGCGGCCGCCGGATCCGTGAAGCGCAGGCCGGCCGTGTTGCCCGCCAGGGTGAGCGAAGGCGTGTCGGGGTTCGCGATCCCGACGATGCCGATCGGGAGGCCGCGGGCGTCCGCGATCATCGAAGGGGCGAAGTGCGGCCAGGCCGGCGGCTGCCCGGTGGCCTCCTCGACCAGGTTCGCGGCGAGGAACGTGAAGTTCGCCTCGGCGAACCGGCGGCGCAGGGTCGCGAACCGGTCGCCCGGCGGGTCGGCCGCGTCGAGGTCGAACTCGTGGTTCCCGACCGCGGACGCCGTGTAGCCGAGGAGGTCGTACGCGGCGATGACCGCCTTGCCCCGCGAGGCGCTGCTGGCGAGCGTGCCCTGGAAGAGGTCGCCCCCATCGAACAGGAGGACCGGGTTGCGCCCCCCGCGCAGGATTCGGAGGTAGCCGCCGATCCAGGCGAGCCCACCGAGCCTCTCCTCCGGAGCGCCGCGCCGCTCTTCGTCGCCCGTCGCCCGCTCCGAGAGCAGGTGACCGTGGATGTCGGTCGTCTCCACGATCTCCACGCAGCGCTCGGGCGGCGCCGCGCCGAGGAGCGGGACGACCGCCAGGGACGCGGCGAACAGGATGACCGTCCGGCGAGGAGACATCGACACCCTTCCGTGGAAGCGGGGCCATCTTGCCACGCCCCGCGGCGGGAAGGAAGGCGAGCCCGCGTGATTCGTGGCCCGGCGATCACGGCGGCCGATGGCGCGCCCGCCCTGCTCCGTCGATGAGGGCGGAGCCGGCTCCGGGGCCAAGAGCGAAGCTCGGGGATGGCTGCTCGCCGCGCTCCTCACCGTGGCGGCGGCCCCGCAGGTCGTTCTTGGGGGGAGGAGCCCCTGCGGTTCCGGTCCCCGCCCGGTCGCGCCTCGTCGTCGCACCCTTCTCGCCGGCCAGGGGGGCGCCCCGGACGGGGTTGGCTCGTTGGCGGCGGACGGATTGGGGCCCTACCCTCGGGGCGCGAGCGGTCCCGGCCCGCCGCGCGGGCCGTCCGCTCGCGCGGCGCGAAACGAAAGAGCCGTTCCGGACGCGACGGTCCGGAACGGCTCTCGTCGAGACGAGGAGGGGCTACTTCTTCTCGGCCTTCTTGGTCGCCTTCCTCTCCTTCTTGGCTCCCTTCTTGGCCGCCTTCTTCTCCTTCTTGGCCGCCTTCTTGGCCGCCTTCTTCTCCTTCTTCGCACCCTTCTCGCCGGCAAACGCATTCGTCGCGAACGGGAGCGCGAGGGCGGCGATGAGCAGGAACTTCCGCATGGTTTTTCTCCTTGGTCGGTGACTGCTTCCGATTCCTCCTGAAATGCAGTCGTCGTGCCACGTCGTAACTCATTGATGTTGCTTGGAACGGATGGGGCCGAGTGGGGAGTTTCTCCCCACTCGCGCTTCCAGTGGCCCGATTCTCCCCGGTGCGCGGCGGAGCTCTCGGAGGCCGAGAGCCCAACGCGGCCAGGAGGCCGCCGCGCGGCTCCCCCCTCGCACGTCGTCTTCGTCCGAGCCGATCCTGGAACCGCCGCGCGGCGCGAGGTTCCCGGCCTTCATCCATCAATCGGAGACGGCGAAGGCCCGCCAGCCATGGCGGTCCTTGTGCCACAGGACGAGCGTGGCCCGACCATTCAGGTTCGCGATCCCGATCGTGCTTCCCTGCAGCGGCAGGTGGGCGAGTCTGGCCGGCGGCGGCCCGTTCTTCTTCACCATCTCCGCCGCGCCGACGACCTCGACGCCGAGGAGCTTGAGCCGTTCGACGGGGTGGCGATCGAGGATCTCCGCCCAGCGGTTCCGTACCTCGGCGGCCGTCTGGGCCGTCGCGCCGTCGAACGAGAAGGGGGCGGGCGACAGGGCGACCAGAGTCCCGAGGTCGCGGGCGATGATCGCTCGGGCGAACCGTGCGGTCCCTTCGCCGACGTCGGTCACGACGGCCGGCGCGACCTTGCCCGCCGCGGGCGCGCCGGGGACGAGGAGGAGGAGCGGCAGGAGCGCCATCATGGTCTCGAAGAGTACCACGGGTGGGCGCGTTGGGAGGGCGCGTTCCCGGCGTGGGCAGTTTTCTGCCCGGGCGCCGGTCGTGAGCCCGCTCCGGCGGGCGGGCGTCTTCGCGAGAGTCGGGCGAACCGCGACGGGAGCCGCTCCCCCGGCCGCGCTGGCCCGGTGGTTGCTAGCTCCGGTCCTCGTGGATTCGACCGCCGTGCCGCTCCTCCGCCCCGCCCCCTCCGGCGCCAGCCTCGCGGACCTCGGAGATCGACTGGCCTTCGGCGCGCTCGTCGCGTTCGCGATCTTCGCCTACACGAGCATCGCCTGGTGGATCCCGGCCACCGCCCCGCTGCGGCCGGCGCTCACCGTCTCGGGGGTCGCGGCGGGCGGCGCGCTGCTCGGCCTCTGGGCGGGAGGGCGCTCGCTTTGGCTCGACGGCTGGCGCGGCGCGGCGGTCTTCGCGATCTGCCTGCTCTCCGAGGCATCCGTCGCCTGGTCGTTCGCCCCACGCCTCTCCGCCGACACGGCGCTCGAGGTCATCAAAGAAGGCCTCGTCTACCTGGTCATCCTCCAGACGATCCGCGGCCCGGCGCGGCTTCGCGCGATGGCCGCCGCGGTCGCGCTCGCCGCGGTGGTCCCCGCCGCCGGCGCGCTCGCGAACTACGTCCAGGGGACCGACCTGGTCGACGGGGGGCGTGCCCGCTGGCTGGGCGTGTTCGCCGATCCGAACCACCTGGCGATGGCCCTCTCGTCGGCGGTGCCGCTCGCGCTCCTGTTCGCGGCCCGCGGGCGCGGTCTCGTCCGGCGCCTCGTCTTCGCCGGCGCGGCCGCGATGGAGGCCGCGGGCGTGGTCGTGACCCAGTCGCGCGGCGGCGCGGTCGGCCTCGCCGCCGGCGTGGCGGCCTTCGTCCTCGCCGGCCGGGCCGGCGGGAAGCGGCGCGGCTTCCTGGTCGCCGCCGCGCTCGTGGCCGGCATCGCCGTCTTCGCTCCCGCCGCCTTCTGGACGCGGGCGCAGACGCTCGCCGCCTACCAGACCGACGCGAGCGCGCTGGGGCGCGTCCATGCCTGGGAGGTGCTCTACCGGCTGGTGATGGACCGGCCCTTCACCGGGACCGGCGCGGGAGCGTTCCTCGCGGCCTGGCCGCGGTACGCTCCGCTCTCGGCGGGCCGCCACGCCTACGTGACCCACAACGTCTTCTTCCAGCCGCTCGCCGAGCTGGGCCTCGGCGGCTTCCTCGCCTTCCTCCTGCTCGTCTCCTCCTGCCTCGCGGCGAGCCTCTGCGGCCGCCGCGCGCCCGCGACCGGGCCCGTCGCGGGCGCGCTCTTCTCCGCGCTCGCCGGCAACCTCGTCTGCCAGCTCTCCAGCGGATACTCTCCGAACGCCTTCCTGTTCCTCCTGCTCGGCCTCGCCGCCGCCGCCGACCGGTCGGCGCGGGACGAGATCGCCGCTCCCTCCCCGCGATGCCCGACCCCCCTGTTCGCGTAGCCCTCTTCATCCACACGCTCCACCTCGGCGGCGCGGAGGGGCAACTATCCCTGCTGCTCCGCTCCCTGGATCGGCGGCGCGTTCAGGCGAGCCTGCTGGCCTTCCACGCGGAAGGGCACCACGCGGAGACGCTCGCCGCGCGGGGGATCCCGACCCGGACGGTGCCCCTGCCGTCCCGGCTGGCCCATCCCGCGACCGCCGCGACGGTCCTCTGGCTCGCGGCCTGGTGCCGGCGCAACCGCGTCGAGGTCCTGCACGCCCACGATTTCTATACGAACCTCGTGGCTCTCCCCGCCGCCCGCCTCTCCGGCGCCGGCTGCCTGGTGAGCCGGCTGGATCTCTCCCACTGGTACGGCGGCCTCCGGCGCGCCGCGCTCGCCGCCGTGTCGCGGGCCGCCGACCGCGTCTGGGTCAACGCCGAGGCCGTCCGTCGCCTCGTCGTCCTCGAGGACCACGTGGCCCCGGCGCGGGTCACCCTCATCCGCAACGGCATCGACCTCGCGGGCTTCGACCGCTCCGCCGGCGCGCCCGCCCCCGGCGCCATCGACCTCTCGGGGCCGGACATCGAGCCGTTCGTGATCTGCGTCGCCAACATGAACCACCCCGTCAAGGGGCAGGAGGACCTCCTCGCCGCGATGGTCGAGGTCGCCGCCCGCGCTCCGCGTGCCCACCTGCTGCTCGTCGGCGACGGCCCGCTGCGGCCGGACTACGAGCGGCGCGCCCGGGAGCTGGGGCTCGGCCCGCGGGTCCGCTTCGCCGGCCGGCGCCCGGACGTGCCCGCGCTCCTGTCGCGCGCGGACGTGGCGGTCAGCGCGTCGCACGCGGAGGGGCTGTCGAACGCGGTCATCGAGGCGATGGCCGCCCGGCTCCCCGTGGTCGCGACCGCCGTGGGCGGCAACGTCGAGCTCTTGCGCGACGGGGTCGACGGCTTCCTCGTCCCGCCGCACGCACCCTGGGCGCTCGCCGATCGGATCCTGAGGCTCCTCGATCGCCCAGGCCTCGCGCGCGAGATGGGGGCGTCGGGGCGGCGGCGCGTCGAGGAGGAGCTGCCGGCGCGCCGGATGGTGGCGTCGTTCGAGGCGCTTTACGAGCGGATGGCGCGGGGGCGGCGGGCGCGGCGGCGGAGCGAGAGCGCGGCGAGGAGCGCCGGAAAGGAGAGCGGGCCCGCCGTGGTCGCGCAGCCCGCGCCGGAATAGGTGATGCGCACCGTGGAGGCGCCCGCGAGCGGGGACCCCGCGGAGGCCGCGGGCGAGAGGTTGAAGCCGGGAGCCGGGCCGGCGGGCGGAGGTCGGGGAGAGCGAGGAGGAGCGGGAACGGGGACGGACTCCGCCGCGGGTGGGATGGCCGGCGGGGAGGGGAGAAGCTCCAGGATCCGCGTCGCGAGCGCGGATCTCGCGGACCGGAGCGCGCCGGGATCGGGGTTCACGGCGTGGACGGACGGGACGACGGTCTCGCACTCGGCCATCGCGAAGGCGGGGTCGCCGAGCGCGGCGGTCAGGTGGAGGTACTCGTAGTCCTCCATGCCCGCGCGGATCTGCTTGAGCCGCAGGGACGCGAGCGGGACCTCGGTCCGCCCGCCGATGCGCGATGGGCTGCCGGGATAGAAGAGCGTCCCGTCGCCGTTGCCTCCGAACTCGTACTGGCTCTGCCAGGGGTCGCCCTCGTAGGCCATCACGGTCTCGTAGTACAGCTCGCCCGAGACCTGCTCGCGGAAGTCCGCCCACTGCATGGCGCGGTTGCGCACCGCGCTCGCGTCGATCATGTAGCTCGGCCAGCCGGTCTCGCTCGGATCGCCGCCGAAGGCACAGCCGTGGGACATGCACGACTGGTACATCCAGAGCTGTCCGCCGCCCGCGACGAAGGCGTCGTAGGCGCCGCGCTGGTCGCCGGCGTAAGCGCCGGACACGTCGTCCATCCAGTTGACGACCGGGGTCAGGATCGTCGGGAGGAGGCCGTTCGCGGAGGCGGCCTGGATCGTCGTGGTGACGAGCGAGGGCAAGGCCGGGGCGGCCGACCGGAGCGCGCCGACGGTGCTGATCTCCTGGCCCCAGGTCGACGCCCCGTCTCCCGGCTCGTCGGCGGCGTAGACGAACGTCCGGTCCGCCCAGCCGTGGCTCTGGGCATCGGTGAGAAAAGGGGCGTACTGGAGGGCGTCGTCGCCGGGCGGATACATGAGACTCGTGAGCTTCGCGCCAGGAAGGCGCGTCGGCGCCTGCCCCGAGAGGAAGGGAGAGAGCGCGGCGTCGTACCCCGACATGTCTCCGGGCTGGGCCGCGACGGGCGCCACGTTCGCGAGGCTCACCCGATGGTCGAGGGCGAGCAGCAGGTAGCGGCGCAGAAGGGCCTGGCCGTCCGGTCCCGAGCAGCCGCTCCCCAGCTCGAGGGCACAGGCGGCGTTCGCGAACATCAGGAAGGCCGAGCGGAGCGTCGCGGTCGCCGGCAGATCGAACGGGTAGACGGTCAGGGTCACCGCCACCCGGGCCGGCGCCCCGCCCGTGAGCGTCAAGGTCCCATGGTACGTATCCGGCCCCGCGCCCGCCGGCACGTGGATGTCGACCCAGAGGGCGCGCGCCTCCCCTGGCGCCACGTCGAAGGGAAACGCCGAGCGGCTCTCGCCCGCCACCTCGTCGACCGCGGGGACGAGCGGGTCGGGATACGCTCCGGTGCCGCCGGCGCCGTCCGAAGGCCGGGTAATGTTCAGGGTGTCTTCCCGGAAGAGGGTGACGGAGCCCGCCGGCAGGGTCCGGCCCGCCCCATCCTGCAGCCCCGCGAGCGAGGCCGCGACGCCCCGGACGCCGGAGGCGCCGCCGGTGATCGCGACCTGGAAGGCCGCGACCTCGTTGCCGGCCGCCTGGAGCTCCGCCGCCGGCGCCTCGCCGCCCTGGGGCGCCCAGTCGCCCTTCACCTTGACGAGCGTGTCCAGGACGTAGACGCCGGGGGATTGCGCCCGCGCGAGGCCGGCGCACGAGAGCGTGCAGAACAGGAGCGCGGCGCCTCGGCAGGGTTGGGACGTGAACATGCCGCCCGAAACCGCCGTCCGCTGGAGGATGTTCCCGAACCCGCGGTCCGCCCGCCTGGATGATCGAGCGCTGGACTGGGGGACGGCGAAGGCCAAGGGGGACCGGGCGCTCGCGGGCTCCGCGGCGATGGAACGTCGTCACCCTCCCGCGAACCGCCGCGTTCGCTTGTTGGTCCTCGGCGGGCGGGCGAGCTCGCCGCACGCCGCGAGGTCGTAGAGCGCGACGAGCCGCTTCGCGACCGCGGCGATCCGGTGCGGCTCGGCGAGCCGGCGGGAGAGCGCGGCCCAGCGCGCCCGCTCGGGCTCCGAGTCGAGCAGCCGGCCGATCGCGCGCGCGAGGGCGGGGACGTCGGCCCCCCCGAGCAGCTCCGCGTCCCACGGCAGTGGCCGCCCGGGGAGCTCCCTCACGGCGAGGGGCAGCCCGCACGCCGCCGCCCGGAGCGGGATTCCGGGCGCATCCATCCTGGGCGCGGGGTGGAGGAAGGCGTCCGCCGCGTTGAACACGGCCGGGAGCTCGCTCTCCGAGAATCCGCCGGCGAAGCGCAGGTTCGGGGGGCCGCCTCCGGCGAAGGCGTCGATGGCCGGGCCGTCCTCCGGCCCGCCGCCGGCGAGGCCAATCCAGAGGAAGAGGGCGGAGGGCCTCGCCCGGGCGACGGCGGCGAAGTCATCGATCCGATCCTCGGGCGAGAGGCCGCCGGCGCCGAGGACGATGGGGCTCCCCTCCTCGATCCCGAGCAGTGCGCGGCCCCGCCGGCGCAGTCCGGGCGAGGGCGTGAAGCCGTCGGGTACGGCCATCGGGATCGTCCAGACGGGCGCCGCGGGTTCGAGCCCCGCGATCCGGCGAGCGGCCCCGGGCGTCGGCGTGACGATCGCGTCCGCACGGGTCGCCGCCGCCAGGAGCCACGCCTCGGCCGCCGATCGGGCGAGGGCGCCGGCGGCGCTGGAGGCCGGCGGCCGTGGGATGGTCAGGATCCGGCGGGACGCCTTCCGGGTCGGGCCATAAAGGAACGCGGGGCCCCAGCCCATGAAGTGGGCGAGGTCGGCGGGTCCTCCGCCGTTGCGGCGCAGGGTGAGATCCGGGTGGCCGTCGAGCGCGGCGAAGCAGTCGCCGAACGCGGCGAGCGCCTCGGGCGTGCCGATGCCGGCGACGCCCGCGTCGTCGAGGATGTTGAGAACGAGCTTCCTGCCGAACCGCCGCCGGAACGCGAGCGGCTCCGGTTCGGACGGCGAGAGCGCTTCCAAGGAGATTGCGGTGGCCATGCGGGCTCCCAAGGTGAGGAGGGGGGAGAAGCCGCCGGGCCTCCTCGCGGGAGAAAGGCCGTGAGAGACCGCCCGGGGCGGGACGACTGGCTCGCGCCATCGAGAGGACCCGAGGCCCGAGCAGACTTCAGGCGCGGTCCCCGGCAGCGTGCGCGGGGACGCCCATGTCCGCCCCTAGGCCCTCGGGGGCCTGCGCTTCCGCTTGAGCGCGGGCCCCCGGGGGACGGGGAGCTGCGCGGGGAGCAACCGGGTGATCGGCTCGGCCGGCCGCTCCCCGTACTCTGCCCTGGCGAGCGCGATGGGCTGGGCCGGCGCCGGCGCGACCAGCTCGATCGAGAGTCCCGGCGTGCCAGGCGGGGCCGACAGGAAAGACCGCGCCGCCATGCCCGGTGAGAAGGCCGGGGAGCCGGTGAACGCCGCGACCAGGGCGAGGCAGGCGACCGTGCGGCCCGCCTCCCGGGCGAGCAGGGTCCGATCCGGGAAGACCACGTAGCGGTTCAGGACGAGCCCCCCGACGTTGAAGACGAGCACGTCGGACACGAGCTTCGCCACCACGTAATCGACGCCGAGGCGCTTGGTCAGCGTCGCGTAGACGGCCTCGTAGAGCGCGAAGCTGGCGCCGGTCGAGAGGGCGTACCGCAGGGCCTGCCGCGCGACGCGCGGGTCCCGGTCGCGGAAGGCAAAGCGCTTGTTCAGGAAGAAGTTGACGGACCCGCCGGCGAGCACTCCGATGCCCGTCGCGATGACCGGGTCCATGCCGCAGAAGCGGACGAGGCAGACGAGGACCGCGATGTCCAGGCCCGCCCCGAAGGCGCTCGCCACGAGGCTGCGAATCGCCCAGAACTGCCGCAGCCGATCGAAGACCGGCCGCGCCGGCGGCAAGACGATCCCGTCCGTCTCGGAGAGAGCGATTCCGTCGAGCACTTCCTCGGCACAGGGCGCCGGCATTCGAGGGGATCCATGTCACAAAGAGTCAGGAAGGGCAAGCGGCCGGACGCTCTGGCGGACGACCTCCGAGAATGCCCGTACCGCGCGGAGCTTCAGGCAGGGCTCCTGGCGAAGGGGATGTGGGAGGGGGCGGGGGGAGGCCCGGGGGGACGAGGTGAGGCAGGCAAGTCCGGCTCACCCCTTGAGCAGCCGCCGGATGGCCTCCCGTCCGGCGGGATCGCCGCGATCGGATCGCTGCGCGAGGTCGAGCGTGAAGCGGCCGAGCGTCCGGTAGAGGGTGAGCGTCGGGGGATCTCGGGCGAGCAGCGCGAGGTGGCGCCGCACGGCCTCGGGATCGCCGCGCGCGAAGGGGCCGGTGAGCGCGCCCGCGGCACCCGCTCCCTCGATGTTCGCGGCGACCGACCGGAGCAGGGCGGCGAGCGCACGGCGGGCCTCGCGAGGCGGGACGCCCGAGGCTTCGAGGAGCGCCTCGGACCGGTTGGCCAGCGCGCCCGTGAAGCTCGCGAGCGACGACGCCGCGAGGTGGTAGCGCGGGCGATCCCGGGGCGGCCGGCGCAGCGGCACGAGCCGGAGGTCACGGGCGAGTGCGCGCAGGAGGCGGCGCGCGGACGGGTCCCCGTCGATCGCGCACGAGGCGCCGGACAGGATCGTCCGTGGGCCGGCAACCGAGCAGAACGGGTGGAGCGAACCGATCGCGACGCCGGCCTCGGCGAGCGGCGCGAGGGGCGCGAGGTCGAGGGAGCCCGAGAGGTGGGCCGCGACCCGCGGGAGCTCCCGCCGCGGGAGGCCGGCGACCCGCCCGGCGACCGCGGCGATCGCCGCGTCCGGCACCGCGAGCAGCGCGAGGTCGACGGCGAGGGGGGGCAGATCCCCGCGAGAGGCGGCGACCCCGGCGCGCCGAGCCCGCCCTGCCGCCGTGGTGCTCCGATTCCAGGCTCCGGAAAGACGCCAGCCGGCGTCTCGGGCCGAGAGGCCGATGGCCGAGCCCAGCCGTCCCCAGCCGACGATGAAGAGCGAGGGCGCGGAGCTACCCTTCACGGACGAACCGCAGCTCTCCGGCCTCGACGCCCACCCGGACGGCGTCGCCCGCCCGGATCTCTCCGCCGAGGATCCGCTCGGCCAGGGGGCTCTCGACGAGGCGCTGGAGCGTCTGGCGCAGCGGGCGGGCGCCGAGCTCGGGATCGAAGCCGCCGTGATCGATCAGGTAGGCCACGGCCTCGGGCGTGACCGAGTACCGGATCCGGCGCTCCTGCTCGAGGCGCCGGCTCGACGCGGCCGCGATCAGGGCGGCGATCCGCCCGACCTGTGGGCGGCTCAGCGGCGGGAAGGCGATCTTCTCGTCGACGCGGTTCCACAGCTCGGGGGGGATCTGACGGCGGGCGGTCTCGACGGCCCGGTCGATGGCCGAGGCGCGAGCGTCGCCGCCGCCCGCGAACCCGACCGGCGCGCCGCCCCTGCCGAAGGCCTCCGCTCCGAGGTTCGTCGTCAGGATCACGACCGCGTTGCCGAAGTCGATGTGCCGGCCGCGGCCGTCGGTGAGCCGGCCTTCCTCCAGGACCTGGAGCAGGAGGAGCGTCACGTCCCGATGGGCCTTCTCGATCTCGTCGAGCAGCACGACCGAGGAGGGGCGGCGGCGGACCGGCTCGGTGAGCTGGCCGGGCTCGCCGAAGCCCACGTAGCCGGGCGGGGCGCCGACGAGGCGGGCGACCGAGTGGGGCTCGCTCATCTCGCTCATGTCGATCCGGACGAGGGCGCCGGGGACGCCGTAGAGGACGTCGGCGAGGGCGCGCGCCAGCTCGCTCTTGCCGACGCCCGTCGGGCCGAGGAAGAGGAAGGAGCCGACGGGCCGCCCCGCGTGGAACCCCGCCGAGCTACGGCGGATGGCGCCCGCGACCCGATGGACGGCCTCCTCCTGACCGACGACCCGCCCGGCGAGCGCATCCTCGAGCCGCAGCAGCCGCTCGGAGTCGCCGGGGACGAGGCGGGTCTCGGGGAGACCGGCGACCTTCGCGACCGTCCGGGCGATGTCCGCGGCCTCTACCGCGGGCCGGCCCTCGCGCCGCGCGCGCGCCCCGGCCTGGTCGATGATCGCGATCGCCTTGTCGGGGAGACACCGGTCGGTCAGATAGCGTGCGCCGAGCACGGCGGCGGCCTCGAGCGCCGCGTCGCTGTAGCGGACGCCGTGGTGGGCCTCGTAGTGAGGGGCGACGCCGCGCAGGATCGCAGTCGCCTCGGGAATCGTCGGCTCGCGGACGACGACGGGGGTGAAGCGGCGCTCGAGCGCCGGGTCGGCCTGGATGAACTTGCGGTACTCGTCGTGCGTGGTCGCCCCGACGCACGGGAACTCACCCCGGGCCAGCGCGGCCTTCAACTCGTTCGCCGCGTCGTTGGGCCCGCCCTCGCCGGTGGCCCCCGCCCCGATCAGCATGTGGATCTCGTCGATGAAGACGACGATCCGGCCGCCCGCCGTCCGGACCTCGTCCTTGATGCCGCCGAGCTTCTCGCTGAACGATCCGCGGAGCTGGGTCCCGGAGACGATCGACGCCACGTTCAGCTCGATGACGATCCGCCCGTCCGGCCCGTCGGCGAGGAGCCGCCGGGCGACGCCTTCGGCGACGGCGGTCTTCCCCACGCCGGGCTCGCCGATGAGCATCGGGTTGTTGGAGCGGCGCTTCCCGAGGATGTCGATGACCTCCTCGATCTCCCGGTCGCGCCCGACGACGGGATCGATCTGGCCGCGCGAAGCGAGCAGGGAGAGGTTGCGTCCCAGCTCGACGAGCCAGGGGAAGCGCTTCGCCGGGAGCTCCAGCCCCTCCCAGCCGTCGTCGCTCGCGCCGTCCGGACGCGGCTGCGGGAACGGCAGGGGCGCGGGCTCGACGCCGACTTCGGGGGCGGCCGTCGCGACGGGCTGGGGGAGGTGGACCGCGGCGCTCTGCCCGCCCGGGCGCGCCGGCTCCGCCGGCGGCGGCGCACTCCGCGGGTCGGGAAGGAACGGCCGGCGGATCGGAGGCCTCACGTTCTGCAGCCTCCGGGGCATCCGGCCGGTGTAGTACGAGAGCGCGGTGTTGCGGAGCTGGCCGAGCGGCACGCCGCAGCGTTCGAGCAGCGCGTAGGCGAGGGCGCTCTTCATCCCGGTGATGGCGATGAGCAGGTGCAGGCAGTCGGCCTCGCCCGAGCCCACGCGTTTGGCCAGCTCGCGGGTCTTCTCGGCCAGGGCCCGCTGGATGTCCGGCGCCTCGTGCGGGGCGGCGTCGAGGACCGCGAGCAGCCGATCTTCGTCGATGCCCCGCTCCTCGAGGAGGAGCTTCGCGCGGTTCTCGAAGGTGAACGCGGCCAGCAGGCAGTGGGCGGTCGTCAGCGGCTGCGGCACGCTCTGGGCGATGTCCGCCGCTTCGACGTAGAGCTGCGCGAGGTCGCTGGCGTCCGGCACCATCGGCGATTGAACTCCTAGGGTCGAGAGGCGCGCGAGAGACTAGCGCGCGTAGGTCCCGCGGGCAATCCTGCCGCGGGGGACGCGGGGCTCGCCGGTTGACGTCCCACGATCGGTGGCCTACATGCGCGGGATGCCCATCGTCCTCGGCATCGCTGGCGGCACCGCCTCCGGGAAGACCACGGTCGCGAGGAAGATCGTCGCCGCCGTCCACGCGAGCCGGGTCGCCTTCCTCGAGCAGGACGCCTACTACCGCGACCTCTCCCACGTGCCGATCGAGGAGCGGCGCCAGTTCAACTTCGACCACCCCGACGCCTTCGACGTGGAGAAGATCGTCGCCCACCTGACCACGCTGCGCGACGGCCGCGCGGTCGACGTGCCGATCTACGACTTCGCGACCCACACGCCCGCGAGCCAGACCGTCCGCGTCGAGCCCGCCCCGGTCGTGGTCATCGAGGGGATCCTCGTCCTCGCCATCGAGGCCGTCCGCAAGCTGCTCGATCTCAAGGTCTTCGTCGACACCGACGACGACGTGCGCGTGCTGCGCCGCATCGATCGTGACGTGCGGGAGCGGGGCCGGTCGCTGTCGAGCGTCGTCGAGCAGTACTTCCGCACCGTCCGTCCGATGCACCTCGGCTTCGTCGAGCCGTCCAAGCGCTTCGCCGACATCATCATTCCCCACGGGGGCAGCAATGACGTCGCGATCGATCTCGTCGCGGGCGCGGTCCGGGCTCGGCTGCCGCAGATCAGGGGAGCGTGAAGGCGTAAGCCCGCGTGTCGGTGGCCACGAAGAGGCGCCCCTTGGCGACGATCGGCGGGACCCACTGCTGGATCGACGCGCCGCCGAGGTTTGCGCCGCGGTCGCCGAAGACGATCGCGCCGGTGTCGCCGTCGAACGCGGTCAGCGCGCCGGTCCCCGCCGCCCGCGGCGGCGTGTTCGAGCTGCCGCCGAGCCCCCAGACGAGCGCGTCGCGCGTCCCGTCCGTCGTGGTCACGATGGGCGCGCCGAAGCCGCCCTGGGAGCCGCACCAGGCGACGCCCGCCTCGATGGGCGTGGTCGCGGTCGAGGGGTTCACGCGCAGGGCGACGATCTGCGTGGGGTCTCCCGCCGCCGCGGCGTCGTTCGGGCAGGCGGCCGGCGGGCCGTTGAAGGCGAGGTAGGTGCCGGCCGCGGTGTGGTAGGCGGCGAGGCTGCCATGCACCTCGCCGCTGGCGACCCGTGGCTCGGAGATCTGGCCGCCGATGCCGCCGGGGTGCGACTGGTCGATCAAGATGGCGTCGTGGGTCTTCCCGATGGTGAAGAGGAGGCTGTAGCGCCCGGTGAGCGGATCGTCGAAGTCGAAGCGGATGGGCGCGGTCGAGCCGAGGTCGAGGTCGTTCTGATCGAGGTAGGCGTAGTCGGACCGCGCATAGAAGCTCTGGTCGTCGGCGGGGTTGAAGCCCAGCATGGGGCCCGAGAACTCGATGACCGCCTCGCCGCCTCCCCAGGCGTGAGCCTCGGCGTCGTCGATGGCGTTCCCCGTCCCGCCGATGACCGCGCCCTTCGGGGCGGCCGCGAGGCCGCCGGGCGCCCAGAAGCCGCAACCGGGCGCGTCGGTCGCGAAGGTCTCGATCAGGCTTGGGCCCTCCTCGGAGAGGGCGGCGATCCAGCCGCGGTACGGCCCGCAGTCGCCCCAGAGGCCGCCATACGGGACGAACAAGGTGCCGGACGAAAGCAGGAGCGCGCCCCGCTGGTTCTCGACGCTGCTCTGGAACGTGACCACCGTCCCGTCGGTCAGCTTCGCGGTCGCGCCCTCCACGTCCACGGGCCAGCCGCCGGCGATCGTCCCGTCGTCCAAGTGGAGTGCCCAGACCTCGTGGTGCGGCTTGCCCGCGACGACCGTGAGGGCGGCGACGAAGAGCGTCCGCGCGCCTGGGTCGATGACCGGCGTCCCGGTGATCCCAAGCGGCGCGATGCTGCCCGGGCAGGCCATCGTCGTGAAGTCCGTCACCGGCGGCCCGAGCGTCCGCCGCCAGAGCGCGCTCCCGGTCGCCGCATCGAGCGCGACGACCTCGTTCTGCTCGGTCGCGACGACGAGCAGGTCCTTCCCGATGGCCGCGTCCACGAAGTAGAGCGGCTGGGCGAAGACCGGTCCCTGCCAGGTGGCGGAGGTGAAGCTCGCATCGAGGTGGAGGCTCGCGACGTTCGCCTTCGTGAAGGCCGGGTCGACGAAGACCGCGTCGCGCGCCGCGTCGTTTCCCCGCTGGAGGACGCCCCCCCACGCGCCGCCGGAGGTCGAGCCGCCGGAGGACGCGCTCCCCGAGGAGGACCCGCCTCCCGTGGCGCCGGAGGTCGACCCGCCCGCCGCCCCGGAGGAGCCGCCGGACGCGCCGCCCGAGGTCCCGCTCGCGCCGCTCGTGCCCGAGGAGGACCCGCCCGGCGGGCACGGGCTCGAGCCGGCGCAGGAGCCGCCGTCGAGCGGGCTCTCCACCTGGGGGTGGCTGCACCCCGCGGCCCCCGCGGCGACCGCCGCGGCGAGCCCGAGACGCCGGATGGACGCGAGCATGGCCGTGTCCTTACGTGGCCCGAGGCGGGCCGTCCATTCACGTGACCGGCGACGGACCCGCCGGGCGAGGCCGTCACCAGCGGATCTCGACGGTGACCTTCTTCGGCCCGGGCGCGTGGACCTCGATCGTCCCGCCCTCGCCCGCCCCGAACTCGAGGTCCTGGCCCCGCGCCGCCACCGTCGCCTGCCTCGCGGGCGCGTCGATGTCGCCGCAGGGGAGGACGCCGGACGCGCACGAGGGCAGCGGGCTCGCGCAGCTCCCGCCGGGCGGGCTGCACGCGGAGAGCTGGGTGACCTGGGCGCCGGCGGCGCTCTCCATCGCGAGGACGGTCCCGTCGTAGGCCGAGAAGCTCCCCGGCGCCCCGAGGAACGCGCGCACCCACAGCTCGCCCCCCGCCTGGGCCAGCGTCTGGACCGTCGGGTCCTGCGCCGCGACGAGGGTCTGCACGCCGGGCGGCAGCCGCGGGTAGAGCGTCCCCGCGAGCGCGTAGACGGGGCACGCGTCGATCGGCGCGGCCACCACCGCGTCGCCCGGCCCGTCGTGCGCGTCCGGCCCGAACCAGCCCATCCAGTGACCCGCGGGGAAGTAGACGTCGCGGCTGGTCGCCCCTTGCGTCACGACCGGCGCGACGAGCATCCCGTCGCCGAGCAGGTATTCGTCGAGGAGCGTGAGCGCCCGCGGATCGCCCGGGAAGTCGAACCAGACCGGCCGCAGGACGCCGATGCCCGTCTCGGGCGTCTGTCCAGCGAGCGTGTAGAGGTACGGGAAGAGCCGGATGTGCTCGGTCGCGAACTTGCCGAAGATGGCGAGCGTCTCGGCGTCGCGGTCGAAGAGCCAGTCGAGGTTCTGCTGGTAGCCATGGTGCGTCCGCATGATCGGCGAGAACGCGCCGACCTCCGCCCAGCGCAGGTACAGCTCCTTGGTGGACGGCGGCGAGATGATCGCCGAGTAGCCCCCGATGTCCGACCCCCAGGCCGCGAGCCCCTGCAGCCCCATGTTCATGCCCATCGGCAGCACGCTCGGCAGGCCGTCATCGACTCCCCAGTCGGTGTTCTGGTCGCCGGCCCACATCGCGGGCGTCACCGCCGCCATCCCGGTCCAGCCGCTGCGGGTGAAGAAGACGAAGTCGCCGCTCGGGATCGCGGCCGACAGCGCGTCGTGGTTGAGCTTCGCCCAGAGCAGCGGGAAGCGCTCGTGCGTCTGCGCGCCGGTCGTCCCGTCGGCCATCACCGCGTCGTAGGGGAGCCACTCGCCGAAGTCCGCCATCCAGCCGTCCATGCCGGCCCGCGCGACCTTCTCCATCGCCGCGCCCATCCACGCCGTCGCCTTGGGGTTGGTCAGGTCCACGAGCCCGGTCGGGGTGAGGGCGGACCCGGTGAAGACGTACGGCCCGCCGTCCGGAGATTGCACGAGCGTCCCGGCGTCGGCGCCCTGATCCCAGATGTCCGTCCCCTGGATCACGAAGCTGTTGAAGTAGCCGAGCCACTTGTAGCCCTCGTAGTGGACGGAGTCGGCGAGCTGCGAGAACTGCGGGTAGAGCGTCTCGTCGGGCGTCCACCCGAAGGAGTTGAACGAGGCGCCGTTGCTCTCGCCGGCCCAGTCCTCGGTCCAGATGACCGACGCCGGCACGCCCGCGTCGCGCAGCTCGGCGGCGACGGTGCGGACGCGCTGCTCCCCCTCCACCGCGTCGACCCAGACGCCGTAGGTCCACGGCACCGAGAGCGGCTGCCTCCCGGTGAGGGCGGTCAGGCGCGCGACCAGCTCGGCCGGCGAATCCCCGAAGACGAGGTGGAAGGAGAGCGTCCCGTTCCAGGCGTCGACGCGGAAGGCGTCCGCGCGGGTCGAGCAGAGGTCGAACTGCACGTACCGCGTCCCGTCCACGACGAGGCCGAAGCCGCGCGGGTCGAGGAAGCTCGGCATCGGGAAGTAGCTGTCGTTGGTGTTCCCCGTCGGGTCGATCGCGTTCGGGTTCGTGTGCGTCTCGCCCGGCTTCTTGCCCAGGCCGTCCTCCATGGTCCAGGTCCCGAAGGCGAGCCCCTTCTGATCGAGGGCGTTGGTCTGCTCGCCGAAGCCGAGGAAGTGATCGTCCGCGCCGCAGGCGAACGCGACGCCGGTCTCGTCCGACTTCGCGCCCGCGGGCGGGGTCAGGGTCACGGCGAGCGTTCCCTCGTCCACGACCGAGAGCGCGAGCGTCCCGCCCCCGGAGAGCGGGAAGGTCACCGTGCCGCCGTCGCCGCCCGTCCCCGCGCCGGCGATGGAGGCGGCCGTCCAGGGCTGTGGCCCCTCGATGAAGCCGAACTGCCCGAGGTTCATCACCACCTGCTCGCCCCGATCCGCCCAGAGGAACGGCACGAAGCCCGGCGAGGCCGACGTCACGCTCGAGAGGATCACGCCCCCGTCGGGCCGGTCGATCTCGATCCCGCCCCCGGGTGTGAGCGCGACCTGGAGTTCGGAGGTCGCGAGGAGGGGCGGCCGCGAGGCGGGCGCGGCGGCCGTCCCGCAGGCGGACAGGAGGAGCACGCAGGGGAGGGCGTCTCTCATGGGAGGATACTACCGCACGAGCCGCGCCTTGCGTGAAAGCTCGGGAGGCGCGGCCCCGGGGCGGCTCCCCCGCGAGCGATCGCGATCCCCCCCACGAGGGACCGGCTGGAGCGGGGATGGGAGGGGGAGCCTCGGCGCCGCGATTTGTCGCCCCGCCGGCCAGGGGCTAGGCTATCCCCCGTCCTCGAAGCCTAGGGAGAGACCCCATGACGCTCGCGCTGCTCGCCCTCGCGCTCTCGTCCGCGCTCCCGTCGGTGGACGACGGCTGGCCCGAGACCGTCTCGTCGCCGGCCTCGCAGGACGCCGCGGTGGTGGTGGGGATCGAGAAGTACGCCTTCGTCTCGCACGTGCCGTTCGCCGCGCGCGACGCCTACGCGTTCTGGAGCTTCCTCGTCTTCGACCGGGGCGTGCCGGTGGAGCGGGTCTCGCTCCTCAAGGAGGACCCCGCGAAGGAGGAGATCGAGGAGGCGGTGAGGAAGCGGGCGGCGCAGGTCGGGCCCGGCGGCACGCTCTGGTTCTACTTCGCGGGCCACGGCGCGCCGGACCCGTCGGGCCAGGACGGCCTCCTCGTCGGGGTGGACGCGAAAGAGACCCCCGAGAGCGTCGCGGCGCGCAGCGTCACGCGGGGCTGGCTCGTCCGCCAGCTCAACGCCTCGCGGGCGCGCCACGTCGTCGTGGTCCTCGACGCCTGCTTCTCGGGCCGCGGGCGGGCGGGCGGCGAGATCGCCCGCGGGTTGCGGCCGCTCCTGCCGCTCGTGGCGCTCGCGGGGCTCACGAGGGGGGTGATCCTGACCGGGGCCGCGAGCGACCAGATGAGCGGGCCGTTCGATCGCGCCCGGCACGGCCTCTTCACCTACTTCCTCCTCGGCGGCCTGCGCGGTTGGGGTCAGAAGGACTCGGGCGGCGTGACGCTCGAGGCGGCCTACCAATACGCGCGGACGGCGATGGAGGTGGTCCTCTCCAGCGGCGGCCGGGAGCAGACGCCGGGGATCGAGGGTCCGGCCGCCGCGAAGGAGCTTGCGCTCGTCCGCGGCCTCGGCGAGAAGGGCCCGCCCCTGCCCTCGCTCGTGGCCGAGGCCGGCGAGGCCCCGCCGCCGGCGGAGGCCGTCGCCGCTCCGCCGCCGAACCTCATCGACGGTCGCTTCCGACCGCAGCTCATCACCGGCCACGTGATCCGCGGCTGGCTCGGCGTCGGCATCCAGCGGCTGACCCCCGACCTCGCGACCTTGCTCGGCGTGGGGGGCACGAAGGGCGCCCTGGTCGCGGAGGTCATGCGGGGCGGCCCCGCGGCGCGGGCCGGGTTCAAGAGCGGCGACGTGGTGGTCTCGCTCAACGGGACGCCGGTGAACAGCCCCTCTGAGCTGACGCGGGGCGTGGCGATCGTTGGCCCAGGCTCGAAGATCGCGGTCGGCATCGTTCGCAACGGGAAGCTGCAGACGCTCTCAGTCAGGGTGGGGGAGCGGCCTGACGACGGAATGCCGCCGCCCCCCCTGGCCGTCGCCGCTCCGTCGCCGAACCTCATCGACGGTCGCTACACCCTCCCGAGCGAAAGAGTCGTTTACGACACCCAGACCGGGCTCACCTGGCAGCGGGCCATCGCTCCGGAGAAGCTTAACTGGAGCGACGCGAAGTCGTACTGCAACGCGCTCCGCCTCGCAGGCGGGGGGTGGCGCCTGCCGAGCAAGGACGAGCTCTTCTCCCTGGTCCAAGTGAAGTCCCTGGGGCGCACGATCGACACCGTGGCCTTTCCCGACACGCCACCCGATTGGTTCTGGACGTCCTCGCCGCTGGCGGGCTATTCCTCCTACGCGTGGAACGTGTACTTCGGCGACGGCTACGTGGACTACCTCGACGTGAGCGTTACGAACCGCGTGCGCTGCGTGCGTTGAGGACGGGGCCATTTTGACCGTTCGACCCTTTGGGTTCGCGGCTGGGGCCGCTCGCAGCCCGGGCCGGCAAGTCGAGGTTGACCTCGAACCCCGGGGACGAAGGCTGCCGTCGCGGGCCGAGCCCGTCCTCGAAGAGAAACCCGCGGGCAGGGGGTGAGCCGGGCCTCGGATCAAGTCGCGGGAGACCGTGCGCGGTGGGATCAGCTCACCGTCCATGTCTCGCCCGAGCCCAGCAGCTTCGCGAGGTCGCCCGCGCCCTTCTTGCCCCGGACCTCCTCCTCCTGCTCGTGCACCCCCGCGTCGTAGGTGGGAGCGGAGACGGCCCGGAAGACCCCGACCGGCGTCGGGAACTTCGGCGGCTGCAGGTGCGCGAGGATCCAGGCGAGCGTCTCGCTCGTCTCGTCGTGGACGAGGCACTGCGAGAGGTCGCCCTCCCTGCCGATCTGGAAGACCTCCGGCTCGAGCTTCGGGTTCAGTCGGATGCCCTTGTCCTTGGCCTTTCCGAAGACGAGCGGCTTGCCGTGGGTGAGGACGAGCCGGGTCTCCTCGCGGGCGGCCTTCTCGGTCATGTAGTCGAAGGCGCCGTCGTTGAAGACCACGCAGTTCTGGTAGATCTCGATGAACGCCGTCCCCTTGTGGTGGGCCGCGCGCCGCAGCACCTCGGTGAGGTGGGCGGGCTCCGCGTCGACCGCCCGGGCGACGAATGTCCCTCCCGCCCCGAGGGCGAGCCGGAGGGGATCGAACGGCGCGTCGAGCGACCCGTAGGGGCTGCTCTTGCTCTTCATCCCGACCTGGGAGGTCGGGGAGTACTGCCCCTTGGTGAGCCCATAGATCCGGTTGTTGAAGAGCAGGATCTTCATGTCCACGTTGCGCCGCAGGACGTGGATCGTGTGGTTGCCGCCGATCGACAGCCCGTCGCCGTCGCCGGTCGCCACCCAGACGGAGAGCTCCGGCCGCGCGACCTTGAGCCCGGTCGCGATCGCCGGAGCGCGGCCGTGGATCGAGTGCATCCCGTAGGTGTTCATGTAGTACGGGAAGCGGCTCGAACAGCCGATGCCGCTGATGACCACGATGTTCTCGCGGGGGATGCCCAGCTCGGGGAGCACCCGCTGCACCTGGGCGAGGATGACGTAGTCGCCGCAGCCCGGGCACCAGCGGACGTCCTGGTCCGACTGGAAGTCCTTCTTGGTCAGCGGCGGCGTCACGGGGAGGGGGTTCGCGCTCATGGGTCGGTCTCCTTCAAGTCTAGGCGCGGGCGCCGTCCGGTTCGAGGATTTCGCGGCAGCGGTTGACGATCTCGGCGATCTTGAACGGTTTGCCCTGGATCTTGTTGTAGCTCGCCGCGTCGACGAGGTAGGTCGCCCGGAGGATCTTGGCGAGCTGGCCGAGGTTCAGCTCGGCGACGAGCACGTGGCGGAAGCGGCGGAGGATGTCGCCCACGTCGGGGGGCAGGGGATTCAGGTAGCGCAGGTGGAGGTGCGAGACGCGGTTGCCCTTGGCCTGGAGCTGCTCCGCCGCCTGGTGGAGCGCCCCGTAGGTCCCTCCCCAGCCGACGACCAGGAGGTCGCCTTCGGGCTTGCCGAAGACCTCGGTGGGCGCAAGCCCCTTGGCGATCCCCGCGACCTTCTCGGCCCGGATCCGCACCATCCGTTCGTGGTTCTGTGGATCGTAGGAGACGCTCCCGGTCGTGAAGTCCTTCTCCAGGCCGCCGATCCGGTGCTCCAGGCCCGGCGTGCCGGGGATGACCCAGGGGCGGGCGAGCGTCTTCGGGTCGCGCGCGTAGGGCTGGAACCCCTCGGGGTCGCGCCGGTACTTCACCTCGATCGGCCGGAGCTTCTCGACGTTGGGGATGAGCCACGGCTCGGAGCCGTTGCCCAGGTAGCCGTCGGTCAACAGGATGACCGGGGTCATGTACTGGACCGCGATCCGGAATGCCTCGTACGCGGCGCCGAAGCAGTCGGCGGGCGAGGAGGCGGCGATGACCGGCAGCGGGGCCTCGCTGTTGCGCCCGTAGACCGCCTGGAGGAGGTCGGCCTGCTCGGTCTTGGTCGGCAGCCCCGTCGAGGGGCCGCCCCGCTGGACGTCGATGATCACGAGGGGCAGCTCCAGCATGATCGCGAGCCCCATCGCTTCGGTCTTCAGGGCCATGCCCGGGCCGGAGGTGGTCGTCACGGCGAGCGCGCCGCCGTAGGCCGCGCCGATGGCGCTCCCGATGCCCGCGATCTCGTCCTCGGCCTGGAAGGTCGTGACGCCGTAGTTCTTCAAGTACGAGAGCTCGTGGAGGATGTCCGAGGCGGGGGTGATGGGGTAGCTGCCGAGGAAGAGGCGCACGCCCGCCTTCTGGGCCGCGGCGGCGAGCCCGAGGGCCGTCGCCTGGTTGCCGGTGACGTTGCGGTAGCGGCCGGGAGGCAGCCGCGCCGGCTTGACCTCGTACTTGTGGGCGAACATCTCGGCGGTCTCGCCGTAGTTGAAGCCGGCGTGGATGACCTTCACGTTGGCTTCGGCGATCTGCGGCTTCTTCGCGAACTTCCGGCGGATGCCGGCGATCGTCGCCTCCATCGGCCGCCCGTACATCCAGAACATGAGGCCCAGGGCGAACATGTTCTTGCAGAGGGCCACCTCCTTCGAGGTCAGCCCGCTCCCCGCGAGCGCCCGCTCTGTCAGCCCCGAGATGTCGACCTTGAAGAAGCGGTACTTCCGGGCGAGCGATTCGTCGTCGAGGGGGTTCTGCCCGTAGCCGGCCTTCTGGAGGTTCACGTCGCTGAAGGCGTCTTTGTTGACGATCAGGACGCCGCCCGCCACGAGGTCGGGGAGGTTCGTCTTGAGCGCCGCGGGGTTCATGGCGACGAGGACGTCCGGGGCGTCGCCCGGCGTATAGATGTCGCGGCTGGAGAAGTGGATCTGGAAGCCCGAGACGCCGGGGAGGGTGCCGGCGGGCGCCCGGATCTCCGCCGGGTAGTCGGGGAAGGTGGCGAGGTCGTTGCCGGCGATCGCGGTGCTCTTGGTGAACTCGGTCCCAGTGAGCTGCATGCCGTCGCCGGAATCGCCGCAGAAGCGGATCGTGACCGTCTCGACTTCCTCGCGGGGGGTCTCCTTCCCCGGATGCTCTCTCTCAGGATGATTCGCCGTTGCGTCCATTCCAGTCCTCGTCGATGCCCCCGGGCAGAGAGCCTATAAACGATCCGGGACGATTGATCCAGCCTGAGCCCGTCTTATCCCGTCTTACTCAATGGTCCGGCTGCTGCGGCGTCCGATCCCGCGCCTCCCGAAGGGGGGGCCCGCCACCCCTACAACGACATGGGGGGGCGTGCTCGCTCCTCCCTCATGGGCCGGGCTGCGAGATCGTCACGGTCGGGCAATTCGTGCTGCCCGAGGCCCCCGCGCTGTCGGTCGCCGTCAGGGACGGCCGGAAGACCCCCGCGTCCTCGTAGACGTGGTTCGTCGTGTAGCCGCCGCCGTCGGCGCCGTCCCCGAAGTCCCAGAACCACGAGACGACGGTGGCGCCCGGCGAGCCGTTCGATTCCTCGCCGTCGAAGGTCACCAGCGTCCCGGGCGCCCCCTCCTGGGGGTTGACGTGGCAGACGGCCTCGACGAAGCCCACGACGTCGCTCGGCCCTCCGCCGTCGAGCTGCGGCGGCTCCCGCTGCCCGGCGTCCGTGGGTCCGACCGGCGGTGGCGAGCCGCCGTCCGGCAGGCCGAACGGCGGCACGAAGAGGAAGCAGCAGCCCGTGCCGGCGAGGAGCACGAGCGCTCCCAGGCTGCCGAGAAGCCGCATGGCCGATCCGTATCAGCGGACCGCGCGGCCGACAACCCCGCCGGCCGGGCGTGCTCCCGGGATGTCGATGCCCATCAGCTTCGAGGAGGGCGGGCCCAGCGCCGGGACGATGAACCAGGGGGCGTTCGGGGGGATGGCGGCGAGGCTCTCGGCCGGATCGATGAGCCCCAGCTCGACGCCGCCGCGGGTCCGGAACCGGACGGCGATCCGGCGCGGGGGCCCGTCGCTGCGGACGAAGAAGGCGTAGCGCCCCCGATTCGCGTCCCCCGGGGCGGCGGCGTAGCCGAGCACCGTCACGCCGCCCACCCGGGCGCCGATCGGGGTCACGCCCGCGGGCAGCGAGGGGAGGGCGGGCGCCTCGAGGTCGTAGGCGCGCAGCCAGCTTCCCGCGGGGACGCCCGGCACCTCGCGGAGCGGCTCCCCGACCGGGGTGACGAGATACGGGTGGTAGCCCTCCCGGCGCGCGGTCGCGAGGTCCGGAGGCCGCCGGTAGACCGGCCGGCCGCTCCAGAAGATGAGGTCCTGGACCGCGAACGAGGACGGGGGATCGCGGTCCAGGGCGAGGAAGACGACGCTCTTCTCGGGCGTGGCGCGGGAGATCGCGAGGCCGGCCTCCTTCTCGTAGCCCAGGAGCGACTGGCGCTCCATCTCGTCTCGCGCCCCGGCGAGCGCGCGCGGGGTCTGCACGAGGAGCAGCGCGAGGGCGAGGGCGCCCGCGAGGGCTGCGGCGAGGGCGCCGGCCGTCTTGCCGAGCGGCGGGGCGAGCCGGCGGGCGGCCAGGAGGAGGAGGCCCGCCGCGAGCGCCGCCAGGGTGACGGCGATCCCCTCGCCGAGCCCCGGCCGCTCTCGCGTGTCGGCGAAGAGGGTGGGCAGGGCGAGCCGGAGCCTCGCGAGGAGGGGCAGGCGGGCCGCGATCCACGGCGCCGCCAGCGCGCCGGCGAGGGCGGAGGCGAGCGGCGGGCGGGAGAGGGAGTCCACGAGCGCGAGCGCGAGCGCGAAGAAGAGGGCCGGGACCGCGCCGTAGGCGACCGCGGGGACCTTCACCCGCGCGAGCGTCAGCACGATCCAGTCGGACCAGAGCCAGAGCGCGACGAGCACCACGGCGGGCTCGCGCCGCCGGAGGGCCCGCCAGGCGAGCCAGACGCCCGCGACGAGCGGCAGCGCGAGCGGCCAGGGCGACAGCTCCGCCTGGGCGATCCGGTTGAAGAGCGCGTCCCACGGCCGGATCCAGTTCTCGACGCTCTTGCCCGTGAGGTGGCCGAAGGTGTGGAGCGTCTCGATCCGGTTCAGCTCTGGGAAGCGGAGCGCGCAGGCGATCTCCCAGGGGGCCGCGACGACCGCGAAGAGCGCGAGGAGCGCGGCGAGGGAGCGGCCGCGCAGCCCCTTCACGAGGCCCGCGCGCCCCAGGGCCCAGAGTGCGACGGCGACGCCGAGCGGCGTCAAGGCGAGCGCGCTCTTGCACAAGAAGCCGAGGCCGCAGGCGGCGCCGGCCGCGGCGGAGAGGCCCGTCGAGTCGCGCTCGACCGCGAGCAGGAGGAGGAGGCTCGACAGGGCGACGAACCCGACGAGCGTGCAGTCGGTCACGTCGCCGAACTGGTAGCCCTGGACCATCTTCCAGCCGAAGGGGAGGACGAGGAAGGCGCACGCGACGAGCGCGGCCCAGGGACGGGCGGTGGCCGACCGGAGCAGCAGGAAGAGGCAGCAGGCGGCGGCGGTGAGCCCGATCGCCGACCAGAGGCGCAGGCCGAGGGGCGTGACGCCGATCACGTGCATCGTGAGCGCCCCGAGCCAGAACGGCAGGATCGGCTTGTGCAGCCAGACGCCCGCGTTGAGCCAGTCGTAGCCGCTTTGCGGATAGAGCTGGTGCGGATAGACGTGCGGGGTGAAGAACGTCGAGTAGACGCCGCGGGCCACCGCCTGGTGGATCGACTCGTCCCAGTTCCAGAGGCTCGCGTGGGCGAGCCCCGGCAGGAAGCGGGAGAGCCCCCACGCCGCGATGAGGCCGAGCCAGGGGATATCCGCGCGTCGCATCGGTCGCTCCGTGTAGGGCAAGGCGTGCGATGGGGTCAAGGCGCCGAACGAGGAAGGCTCTCTCTCGGCGACCGTTCACCGCTCGGAGAGGCAACGCCCATACAGGAGACCAGAAAGCCAGGCGACCTGGAGGGTCTCTTGCTGCTCCTTTAAGTTCATGGCTTCCCTGATTCGCCCTCCGCGGAGAAGGCGGGGCCGGCCCGGGGTCGGTGTGGGGTTTGGATCGATCGTCTTGGACCACGGGTATCGGGAGAGCGCGGGATTCCAACGAAGTCGCGGCTTCGTGGCGGGGGAGGCCATGCTATCCTCGTGGCATGCCGGTCGTCCCCCCGCCCCGCAGGATCGTGCTCGAGGAGCCCGCGCCGCTCCTGCGCTGGCTCGATGGCGGTCCGGAGGAGGTCGACCTCGACCGGATCGAGCTCTCCGAGATCTGGGGGCTCGTGGCCCTCGCGACGCTCGGACGGCGCGAGAGGGCGTCGCTCGTGCCGGCGCGGACGCGAGGCGAAACGGGAGCGTCCCGGTTCGCGCACGCCGTCGGCTTTGGGGACGTCATCGAAGGGAGCCCCGCCATCGAGGCCGCCCAGCCCGCCAGAACGGTCCGCCTCGCCCGGCTTCGGGATTTCGTGGCCATCGAGCCCGCGGCCGGGCGGATCTCGCGGCTCATCATCTCCGACCCTCAGTTCGAGGAGACCCGCCGGGCGGTCTACTACGTCCTCGTCGAGCTGCTCCGGAACGTCCTCCAGCACAGCCAGGACCCCCTCGGCGCGGTCGTGGCCGCCCAGGTCGACTGGCGGGGGCAGCGCGACCGGGTGCAGATCGCCGTGGGCGACGCGGGCATCGGGATCTTCGCGGCCATGAAGGGCATGCACCGATCGCTCGACAGCGCGCAGGCCGCGATCGAACGGGCGCTCTGGCCGCATATCTCCGGAGCGTTCGAGCAGGGATGGACCGGCTCGCCGAACCAGTCGAACGCAGGTCTGGGGCTGTTCTTCATCTCGGAGATCGCCAAGCTCGAGCTCGGCAAGCTGGTCATCGCCTCTCGCGGCGCGACCCTCGTGCTGGAGGGCGGCGAAGAGCCCGATCAGCCTACGTTTCGCTTCGTCGAACCCAAGGGGCTGGGTTTCCCCGGTACGCTCGTCGCCTTCGAGATGCCCGTGGGCGAGGTGGCCGACTATGGCGGACTCATGGAGGCCATCCAGGCGCGGGCCAAGGAACGGCAGCCCAGGCGCGTCGTGCACCGCTGGTTCACCTTCGACCCTCCCCCGCCAACCGTCCGGGTCTTCCTCGTGAGCTACGCGTCCGAGAACACGCAGGCGGCGGCCGAGTTCTCGGAGCGGGAGCTCGAGCCCCGCCTCTTCCGGCGGGAGTCGGTCGCGCTGGACTTCCGCAACATCGACATCTGCACGCAGAGCTACCTGCACGCCTTGCTCTACGCGGCGCTGCGCGTCGCCTGGGCTCGTCAGGCGCCCATCTATGTCGTCCACGCCGCGCCGGCCGTACGCAGCGGCCTCGAGTTCCTCGAAAGCTACGCCCTCGGAGGATAGAGGGCCGCGTCAGCCCCCGGGCCGCCAGCGCTCGATCGCCTCGGCCATCCGGTCGGCCGCGTGGCCGTCCCAGAGATCGGGGATCCGGCCGCGCTTGCCGTCGCCAGCGAGGGCGCGGCGCCCCTCGGCGACGATCCGGTGCGGATCCAGGCCCACGAGCTGGTTGGTGCCGACCTCGACCGTGATCGGCCGCTCCGTGTTCTCCCGCAGGGTGAGGCAGGGGATCCCGAGGACGGTCGTCTCCTCCTGGATGCCGCCCGAGTCGGTGAGGACCAGCGCGGCGCCGTCGGTCAGGGAGAGGAAATCGAGGTAGCCCAGCGGTTCGACGAGCCGCAGGCCAGCCGCCGAGAGGCCAAATTCGGAGAGGCGCCGGCGCGTGCGCGGATGGACGGGGAAGACGATCGGCTCCTCGCGAGCCAGCTCCCCGAGGGCGCCGAGGAGGCGGGAGAGCACCGCCGGGTCGTCGACGTTCCCCGGCCGGTGGAGGGTGAGGAGCCCATAGCCCTTCGCGCAGAGGCCGAGTCTCCCGAGGATCCCCGAGCGGCGCGCGGCGGGCAGGTGGGCGAGCAGCGAGTCGATCATGACGTTGCCCACGCGCCGGATCTTCGCGCCGGGCACCCCCTCCCGTTCGAGGTTCTCGTCGCCGTCGGGCGAGGGGGTGAACAGGAGCTCTGCGAGCTGATCGGTCAGGATCCGGTTGATCTCCTCGGGCATGGATCGGTCCCGCGAGCGGAGGCCCGCCTCGACGTGCGCGACCGGGATCCCGAGCTTCGCGGCGGCGAGGGCGCAGGCGAGCGTCGAGTTCACGTCGCCGGCCACGACGACGAGGTCGGGCCTCTCGGCGGAGAAGAGCTTCTCGGCCGCGACGAGGACCGCCGCCGTCTGCTCCGCGTGGCTGCCGCTGCCCACCCCCAGGAAGACGTCGGGCGCGGGCATCGCGAGGTCGCGAAAGAAGACCTCGCTCATCGCCGCGTCGTAGTGCTGCCCCGTGTGGACGAGCCTCTGGCGGGCAAACCCGCGCCGCGCCACCGCGCGGAAGAGCGGCGCGATCTTCATGAAGTTCGGCCGTGCACCGACGACCTGGATGAGGTTCACGGGCGCGATTCTAACCCTAACCACGTTCGAGGGGAGCCGGGGAAGGGCGCCGGCCCGGCGGTCGGCGACGCGGCGATCAGGCCATCGGCGCGCGGGAGGGGCGCCGTCGAGGCGATGGAGTGGAGCGGGTCCGGCGCCGGGGCTCTGATACGATGGGGGCGGGCGCTCAGCCGCAGCCGGACGTTGATCACGGGCTGCTGAGCGCTCGTCTGGGCGAGACGAGCGGCCGTCTGGGCGAGACCAGCGGTCGTCTGGGCGAGACGAGCGGCCGTCTGGGCGAGACCAGCGCTCGTCTGGGCGAGACGAGCGGCCGTCTGGGCGAGACGAGCGGCCGTCTGGGCGAGACGAGCGGCCGTCTGGGCGAGACGAGCGGCCGTCTAGGCGAGACCAGCGGTCGTCTAGGCGAGACGAGCGGCCGTCTAGGCGAGACGAGCGGCCGTCTAGGC
>JAKAPL010000079.1 GCA_021807105.1 Myxococcales bacterium
AAGCACCTCCCCCCGAAGTCGTTTGGAGGGTGGCAAGCCCCCCGCGAGGAGGTACGGAGCGAGCACACCCCCCCATGTCGTTGTAGGGGTGGCAAGCCCCCCCTTCGGGAGGCGCGGGATCGGACGCGGCAGCAGCCGGACCGTGAATAAGACGGGCTCAGTTCAAGTGGAGGTCGTCGACGACCGTCGAGATCTCCACCGGCGTGCCGAGACAGCGGGTGAGCCCCACGAGGAAGGGGGGAATGGACGGCGGCGAGGAGCCCGCCGGCGAGGCCGATGGCGGCCGCGAGCACGAGCCGGCGGTTGTCCGAGCGCAGCCGGCGAAGCGGGTGGAGCCGCTGGATGCGCAGGAGGCGGCCCGCGCCCGCGGGGAGAGGGTTCGCCGGTGATCAGCCGGATGAACCGGCCGATCGGGCGGAGGACCGGGCGGGGGCTGCACCGCCTTCACGCCTTCGGCGGCTTCTTGAGCCTCGTCTCCGCGGCGACCGGAGCGAGCCGCGGGCAGTCGAGCGTGTAGTGGAGGCCGCGTGACTCGCGCCGCTGGCTGGCGCTCTCCACGACGAGCCAGGCGACCTCGGCGATGTTGCGCAGCTCGACGAGGTCGGCGGTCAGCCGGTGGTCCCAGTAATAGCCGCGGATCTCCTCGCGCAGGAGCTCGAGCCTGCGCCGGGCCCGCGCGAGCCGCTTGTCGGTCCGGACGATGCCGACGTAGTTCCACATCAGCCGCCGGATCTCGTCCCAGTTGTGCGAGACGACCACCTGCTCGTCGCTGTCCACCGCCTTGCCGGGATCCCAGTCGGGCGCCTCGCCCGGCGGGACGGACGACGCCTCGCGCGCGGCCTCGACCGCCTCGTGGGCGAAGACGAGCCCTTCGAGCAGCGAGTTCGAGGCGAGGCGGTTCGCCCCGTGCAGCCCCGTGCAGGCGACCTCGCCGACGGCGAGCAGACCGGGCAGGTCGGTCCGCCCGGCGAGATCCGTCGCGACGCCCCCGCATTGGTAGTGGGCCGCGGGCACGACGGGGATGGGCTGCGCGGCCATGTCGATGCCGTGCTCGCGGCAGGTCGCGTAGATGTTCGGGAAGCGCTCCATGAGGAACGGCCGCGGCAGGTGCGTCATGTCGAGGGTCACGCAGTCGTCGCCGGTCCGCTTCAGCTCCGCGTCGATCGCCCGGGCCACGATGTCGCGGGGGGCCAGCTCGCGCAGCGGGTGGAAGCGCTCCATGAACGTCTCGCCCGAGCGGAGGCGGAGCACGCCGCCCTCGCCGCGCAGCGCCTCGCTGATCAGGAAGTTGCGCGCCTGGGGGTGGAAGAGGCAGGTCGGATGGAACTGCATGAACTCCATGTTCGCGACGGTCGCCCCGGCCCGCCAGGCCATGGCGACGCCGTCGCCGGTGGAGACGTCGGGGTTGGTCGTGTAGAGGTAGACCTTGCCCGAGCCGCCGCTCGCGAGGACCGTGACCGGGGCGAGGAACGTCTGGACCTCGCCGCGGCGCTTGTCGAGGACGTAGGCGCCCGCGCAGCGCCCGCCCCGGCGATCGGCGCGGATCAGATCGACCGCGGCGTGGTGCTCGAAGAAGGCGATGCGCCCCTGCTCGCCGTCACAGGCGGAGAGCAGCGCCCGCTCGACCTCGCGGCCGGTCAGGTCCTGGGCGTGGACGATGCGGCGGCGGGCGTGGCCGCCCTCGCGGCCGAGGTCGAAGTCGTCGCCGGGGCCGCGCGAGAAGCGCGCGCCGAGCGCGACCAGCTCGCGGATGCGCTCCGGGCCGTGGCGCACGCAGAGCTCGACCGCGTCGCGCCGGCAGAGGCCCGCGCCCGCGGTGAGCGTGTCCTCGACGTGCGACTCGAACGTGTCGTCGCCGGCGAGGACGGAGGCGATGCCGCCCTGCGCGTAGTTCGTCGAGCCTTCCCAGCGCTGCCGCTTCGTCAGGACGGCGACCCGACCGAAGCGGGCGAACTTCAAGGCGAACGAGAGACCGGCGATCCCCCCGCCCACCACCAGCGCGTCGAAGTGCTCGGACATGGCCGGGTCTTATGGCACGACGCGCGAGGCGTCAACGGAGGAGCCGCCCGATTCTTCAGCCTGCCTCGGCGCTCGCCGCCCTTCTGGAGCTGACCCAGGTTTGGACGCCCCACACCCCGCGTCGCGGTCGCCTCAAGGAAAAATGGGGCGGCGCCGCTCGCTCCCGCTTCTCCTGACCCGGCTTGCGGTCTCGAACGGCTCGCCACGCCGCCCCGTGGGGCGGGCGGGAGGAGGACTGCTCGCGAAGACGGAGGGAGGCTCGCGCGAGCGGGCGGAGCGGGGGAGCCGGTCCGGCGGCTCGTCCTACCGTCGCGGCAGGGCGGCGAGCCTCTCGCGGGCCGCCTTCGCGACATCCGCGTCGTGCGCGCCGGCGGCCTGCCCGTACTGCGCGCGCGCCTCTCCGAGCTTCCCCTCGGCCGCGAGCGCGTCGCCGAGATCGAGGCGGCTCGTCGCGAGCGCGGGGTCCCGGGCGAGCGCCGCCCGCAGCGCCTGGATCGCCTGCGGAACGAGCCGGGCGCGCAGCGCCGCGCGCCCCTCCTCGGCCTCCTGCGCGGCGGTGCAGCCGAGCTCACAAAGCGTTCCCCAGCGGCCGGCGGCCGACAGGTCGCGGCCGGCCACGAAGTCCTCCCGCGCCTCGCGGTCGAGGGTCGCCCGCGGGACGCGGATGCCGGACACCGGGTCGACGGCGGAGGCCGTGCGCGGCAGCGCGCGGTAGGCGCCGTCTCTCCAGGAGAGGTCGATGACCCCACGGCGCGCGGGCTGGCGAAGGGAGAGCACCGGGGGCCCGTCCTCGCCGGCGCTCGTACGGACGAGCGTCCCGGCGCGCGATCCGAGCGGCCGGAAGGCGCCGCCCTCCTGCAGGAAGAGCCAGGTCTTCCCGCAGCGCGAGGCCGTGCAGCCCGAGCCGGCCGCCCAGAGGGTCGCGCCGGCGCCGGCGGGCAGGCGCCAGACGAGCCAGACCGCGTCCGGTTCGTGCGGGCGGGGGAGCCGCGCCTGGACGGCCTTGGGGAACGAGTCGAAGGTGTAGTGCTCGGCGCCCGGGGCGAGGGCGATCGACAGGGCGAGCAGGAGCGGCGCGAACATCTACTCGAGCCAGTCGCCTTCCCGCAGCTTCTTCGGCAGGTACTCGTCGGTGATGAAGCTGATCCCCATGGAGGAGAGCGCCTCGATCTCCAGCTTGACGCCGCTCTTGAGCATCCGCTCGATCTCCCGCCGCCATGGCTTCTGTTCGAACCAGGGATAGGCGAGCATCTGCTTGCCGCGACGCTCGTCATCCTCGGTCATCTGGATCGTCACGTTGTCCGGAAGACCGAACCGCTCCTTGTCGAAGGAGGAGAGGCCGAGGAAGCGGGCGCGGGGGACCGCCATCCGCATGCTCTCGTAGGCGAGGTTGATCGATCCCTGCTTGACCACGGAGTAGATGTAGAAGCCCCAGGGGTCGTTGTCGACGAGCACGTAGACCGGCAGCGACAGCTCGTCGTGGAGCCGGTGGACGAGGCGGCGCACGCCACGGGGCGGCTGCCCCCCGCCGTGGATCAGGATGCAGTGGTGCTTCTTCCAGAACCGGTCCTCGTTGAGGCGGCGGAAGACCGCGTCCTTCTCCACCAGCAGCACGAACTTGGCCTCGTGCCGCTTGAATTGGATGACGTCGGCCTCGACGATCGAAGGGACGCCCCAGCCCCCCGATCCCATCCGCCGGGCGTCGATCGTGTCGCCCGAGTCGACGAGGGTGATCTCCCCCACGAGGTTGCCCTTGTTCGAGGCGAACAGGTGCAGCTCCTCGCGCAAGGCGTCGACCGTGACCTCGAGGTCCTCGATGATCGGGTCGCTCTCCTCCTGCTCCTCGAAGGTGTTCTGCTTGGTTTTCCCGAGCGTGTGCTTGGTGAGGTAGTACAGGTCGCGGATGCTGGTCGTCTTCCCCTCGGCGATCAGCTCCCGGCAGGCCGCGCCCACCAGGAACGTCTGCATGAACTTCTTCGCCTGGGCCACGTTGAAGAAGAGCCGCTTCTGCTTGTCGCCGCCCAGCTCGATGATCCGCTTCTTCTCGTTGAAGCGGACGTTGGCCAGCGAGCGGGTGGGAACTTCGACCGCCGGGTTCCTGCCGGCGCTCGCCTGGGCGACCACGTCCTCGGCGAGCTTCACGAGCTTCTGGGTGGTCTTGCGCGAGGTGGCGTCCATTTACTCTGCCTCGTCCTCGGGCGGGGAGGGCGCCCGGGCCGGCGGCTCCTCGCCCTCCTCGTTTTCTACACGCTCCGGCCTGCCGTCCTCCTCCCCACCCGTGAACCCCTTGGCGAGCGCGAGCAGCTTCTTCTCGATCCGATCCTCGGGCCGCCCCGTGAGCCCGTGGAGCGAGTGGGCCAGCTCGCGGATGTAGAGCTCGAAGATGCTGCGCCGCTTCGCCTCGTAGTCCGCGTGCTGGCGCCGCCGGATGTGGGCGGCGAGCTTGCGGCCGCACTCCTGGGCGGCGAGCTGGATCTCCTTGATGATCTCCGGGTAGTGGGCGACCGCCTCCTTGGACTCCGAGGTGAACGGCACCCAGACCGAGGCGATGTGGACGAGGAGCACCATCGGCCCCACCGGCAGCGCCCCCTTCGGCTGACTGAGCAGGTAGTTGCGCCAGTCGGTCTTCACGATGGCGTCCGTCATCCCGCAGGCCGACCTCTGGAAGAGGAGCGGCACGCGGTTCGCGAAGCGGTAGAGCTCGATGGGCCGGTCGGCCGGCCAGTTGCCGCCGTGGGCGAGCCCGACCTCGACCTGGAACGGGTTGCCCCGGTAGACCCGCGGCGGTCTCGTCACGGTGGCGATGAAGAACGTCTGCCCCTTGATCCGCGCCACCTCCGGATCGGGGGGCTCGTCCGGCGCCCGCTCTTCGGCGGCCTCCGCCCCGCCGCGCCCTCGGCCGGGCTCCTCCGCCCCCCCTCCGGCTTCGGGGTCGGGAGCGTCCGCTTCCGTCACCGAGAGGAAGTTGATGAGCCCCTTGCGCACCAACTCGTCGCCGATGGGCGAGAGGCACGAGAGCGGCGGCGCCATGATCCTCGTCTCGCCGATCGCGCGGTGGAGCGCCTCGGCCTGGGCGCGATCGAGCGAGGAGGGGCGTCGCGTCCGGGGGAGCTGCGCGCGATCGCAGATCTCGTCGGCGAGCCGCGACGAGACGCGGGAGAACTCCTGGCACAGGAAGGCGCCCAGGCCGCGCGCCTTGCTCTCCGACAGCATCAGCATCAGCGCGCCCAGCTCGACTCCGTGCGGATGCGGTTTGATCTCGACCGCCTCCTTGGGAGGCTCGCTGCTCGCCCGCGGGAAGACGATCGCCTCCGCGCCCGGGCGCAGGTAGGTGAAGGCCGCGTGGGGGTTGGCGAGCGCGGTCTGCTCGAGGTAGCGCGTGAGCGACCGCTGGCCGTGGAGCCAGTCCGCGACCAGCTCGATCTCGACCCGCGTGCCGTGGTCCTTCTCAAGGGGGATCTCCTCGTCTCGCAGCACGACCGGCGCGTTCTTGCGGGTGTCGAGCTGGATCTCGAAGTGGTGGGCCGGCCGCCCGCGTCCCGTCTTGCTCACCACCACGGCCGCCTTGCCGGTCGTGAGCTGGCCATACATCACCGCCGCGGAGATGCCGATCCCTTGCTGCCCGCGGCTCTGCTTGAGCCGATGGAACTTGCTGCCGTACAGGAGCTTGCCGAAGACCTTGGGGATCTGGGCCTTGACGATCCCCGGCCCGTTGTCCTCGACGGCGACGCGGTAGCGGCCGCCGGGCAGCTCGCCGATCTCCACCCGCACCTCTGGCAGGATGCCCGCCTCCTCGCAGGCGTCCAGCGAGTTGTCGACCGCCTCCTTCACCGCGGTGAGGAGCGCCTTGGAGGGGTTGTCGAAGCCGAGCAGGTGGCGGTTCTTCGTGAAGAACTCGCTGATCGAGATCTCCCGCTGTTTCTGGGCCATCTGCTCGGCGGTGGCGCGGCGCTTCGGGGGGGCCGCCGCCGATCCGTCCGGGACGGCCATGGCCGGGGCGAGGGCAGGCTCGGCCGCCGCCGGCGGCGCGCTCGGGGGCGCCGCCGCCGCCTCCTCCTCCTTCGAGGGCAGGGGAAGCAGATCGAGCTGCCGATCGGCCGGAGCGGCCTGCTCCCGGCCCCTCGGTGTGCGCGGAGCGATCATATGGGGCGTGCTCATAACATCCGACTCCGACAGTCTCCAACCCGGGCCGGGCCTCCGGCGCGAAGCCGGGGACGCCGCGAGGTCCCGCTCATGGTTTCCCCGGCTCCCCGATCGGCGGTAGGCTCATCGGGTGCCGAACGGGCCAGCGGACAGAGGCGTCGCCGTCTTCCTCCACGGCGGCGACTACGACCGCCTGCACCAGGGCGCGGCCATCGCGGCGGCGGCGGCGGCGGCGGACCGTCCGGTCGAGCTGTTCTTCTTCTGGTGGGCGCTCGCCCGGCTCGCCGAGGGCGGGCTCGCCCGTCCAGAGTTTCCGGGGCGCCCCGACGCGGACGAGGTCGCCCATCGCTTCGAGGCCCGCGGCTGGCCCACCGCGGCGGCCTTGCTCGCCTCCGCCCGCGAGACCGGCCGTTGCCGCGTCCACGCGTGCAGCGCCTCCCTGGAGATGTTGGGCCTGCGGCCGGACGCCGTCGAGGGATTCGTGGACTCCATCCTCGGCTGGAGCGCCATCCTCGCCCGCACCGCCGGCGTCGTCGATCGGTTCTACCTTTAAGGGCGACGCGGCCCGATCGCGCCCGGCCATCCAGACGGGCCCCGGCGTCTCCCGGTCGTCCGGCGCGGTGGCGAAAGGTACGCTACCCGCAGATCCCGATAAACGGGTTGCAGTTGGGATCCTGGGTGGGATCGCAGGGGGGGGTGCTGCTGGGATCGCACTGGGTGTCCGTGCTCGGGTCGCATTGCTGCCCGAGGCACGTCGTCCCGCTCGGGCAGGCGGGCGCGGAGAGCGAGTTGCTCGGATCGCACGCCTGATAACAGCTACCGGTCGAGCCCGATCCGGTCGAACCGCAGAGATCGCCCGGCTTGCATTCCTGTCCGGCGCTCGTCGACCAGGTGGGGCTCATGGCGCAGCGGCCGCCCGTCCTCGCGGTCCCGCCCGAGAAGCAGAGGCCGAAAGGATTGCCCTGGCTGTCGGAGAAGACGGAACAGGTGCCCCGCTTCGTGCTGCCGGAATCATCGGCCCCCGCGCAGGAGCCCCAGGCGTCCTGGCAGAAGTTCAGAAAGCAGGAGGGCGGCGAGAGGGTCGCGTCGCACAGCTCGGAGAGCTGGCACTGGTTGTAGGTCTGGCACGGCTGGAGGCAGAGGTTGTCCCCGTTGCTGTCCTTCACGCAGCCGAGCGGGCACGCGCAATCGGCGTTGGTCGTGCACGTGGAGTACTCTTGGCCGGACCCTCCGCACGCCACCTTTCCGCTCGACGACGAACCCGAGCTGCCGGACGATGAGCCCGAGGCCCCCGAGGAAGAACTCGAGGACGAGCCCGGGGTCCCCGAGGACGAACCGGAGGTGGCCGAGCCACTCGACGAACCGCTCCCGGAGCCGGAGCCGGTCGTGCCGCTCGAGCTGCTCGTGCTCGACCCGCCGGTCGCGCCGCTCGACGACGACGAGGCCGGGGTGCTGGAGACGCAGTGTCCCTCTAGGTCGCAGTTCTGCCCGGTCGTGCAGGAGTCGCTGACGTGGCAGTTCGGGATGCACTGCCCCTCGGCGCTGCAGACCCATTGGGTCACGTCGCCGCACTGGGCGTCGGTGCTCGGCGAAGGGGAGGCCGAGGGAGTGCAGCTTCCCGGCGGCGAGGTGTTCCCGATCGACCCGGTCGTCGACCCGCCGCCCGTCGCCGGGCTGGTCCCGCCGTCGCCGTTCCCTGACGTCGCGCCGGTGGCGGCCGTCCCGCTGCTCGTGGCCACGGCGCCGCTCGTGCCGCCCCCCACCTCCGGGGTGGTGAGCTGGCCCGGCGTGCAGAGCTGGTTCACGCAGCTCCCGGTGCAGCAGTCCTGGTCGGTCGCGCAGCCGCTGCCGGCGCCCGCCGTGGCGCTCTCGGGGAGGCACTTCTGGCAGTCCGGCGAGACGTCGCAGCCGGGAGGACAGGTGACGCTCGGGCAGGCCCCGGACCCGATCCCCGACGAAGGCGGCGCGCAGGACAGAGCGAGGGAGAGGCCGGCGACGAGGGGGAACGGGACGGCGGAGGTGCGGGCGAACATGCCCCCCAGGATCGAGCGGATGACTTGTCGCGTCAATGTAGGATGAAGACGTACCCTGTCGAGCCGGCAGTCAGTGCCCGCGCCAGATGGCGTACGCCATCGCCAGCGTGACGAGGCCGACGAGCACCATGCCCCAGGGGAACCGCCTCCCCGACGTCTTCGGGGGCGGGGGGCCCGCCTCCGGCGCCGCGTCGAGCGTGTTCACGATGAAGCCCTGCGAGGCGAAGAACGCGCTCATACGGTCGAACAGGGCCTTGTAGAGCACGGGATCCACGGGGAGGCTGGCGGTGGTCCGCCGCCGCCATTGCTGGGCGAGGTACGCGGGGGTGCGCAGCTCCGCCGTCAGGGTCGCCTTGTTCGCGACGCCCACGACGATCGCGGCTCCGGCCTTTCTGGGCTTCAGGGTGAGGTGCTGCGCCGCTTGCACCCCCCCGCCGGTGGAGACTCCCTCCGGGGCGGTCATGGCGACGTCGAAGATGTCTCCCTCCCCCTGGATCGGCTCCGCGCCGATCGTCATCCTGAACAGGTCGGCCATGTCCACGGCCTCCTGGGCGAAGAGGGTTCTGCTGGCTTCCGGCATCGGTCACCTCCCTGAAATCGCGCCGGATTATACCACGACCGGCCGGTCGTGAAGGACGCCGTCCCTCAGCTCCAGGACCCTGTCGGCGACCCGGCGGACCAGGATCGGGTCGTGGGTGACGACGAGCACCGCCGCCCCCCGGTCGGCGCTGCGGCGGATGAGCGCGTCGATCTGCCGTGAGGCCGCGGGATCCAGCCCCGTCGTCGGCTCGTCATAGAGGACCGCCCGCGGCGCGAGCGCGAGCGCCCGGGCCACGGCGGCGCGTTGTCTCGTCCCCGCGGAGACCTCGGCCGGCCGCCGCGCTCCCTCCGCGCCGGCGCCGACCTCGGCGAGCGCGGCATCGGCCCGCTCGAGCGCCGCGCGCCGGGAGAACCCATCCCCGAGCGGCAGGGCGACGTTCTCGCGGAGCGAGAGCCACCCGAGCAGCGCCGCCCCCTGGGTGACGAGCCCCACCCCGCGCCGCGCGGCGCGCAGCTCCCGCCGCGCGAGCCCGTCGATGCGCCGGCCGAGCAGGAAGACCTCACCCCGGTCGGGGGGGAGAAGGCCGATCGCGATGCGGGTGAGCACCGACTTGCCCGCGCCGGACCGGCCGACCACGCAGGCGGCCTGGCCGGCCTCGACGGCGAGGCTCACGCCGGAGAGAACGCGCCGGCCGCCGAGCGATTTCTCGATCCCCCTCAATTCGATCGGTGCCATCGTCTTGCCCGGTCTGCGCTAGGGGATCCACCAGAGGGTCGCGCCGATGGCCACGTCCGCCGCGAGGACCCAGAGGGTCCCTCGCACGACGCCCGCGGCCGTCGACCGGGCGACGCCGTCCGGTGTCCCTCCCAGGGCGAGGCCGCAGTGGAGCGCCGCCACCGGGACGGCAAAGCCGCTCGCCGCCGACTTCGCGACGAGCAGCGCCCAATCGTGCGCGGTGACGAGTCGGAGCGAGACGAAGGCCGCGAGGTGGCCGCCGGAGAACGCCTGCGCCCAGAATCCGCCGGCGAGGCCGACCGCGGCGATCCCGAGCGGTGCGGCGAGCATCGAGGCGAGCATCCCGGCCGCGATCCGCGGCGCGTAGAGCTCGGCGGCGAGGTCTCGCCCGAACAGCCGCAGGGCGTCCACCTGCTCGCTCTGGGCCATCCACCCCACCTCGGCGGCGATGCCCGACCCGACGCGCGCGGCGAGGACGATGCCCGCGATGGCCGGAGCGATCTCTCGGACGGAGAGCTCGAAGAACATCGGCCCCGCCTGGTCCAGGCTGACCAGGGCCCGCCGCGCCTCGTGCGCCGCGTGCTCCTCGAAGACGACGCCGATGAAGGCGAGGGCGAGCAGCACGACGGGGATCGTGCGCAGGCAGAGCTCGCGCACCTGGGTGACCAGCTCCGCGCGGTCGACCCGGCCCGCGAGCAGCGCACCGGCCGCCGCCGCGGCGAGCGCGAGGGCGCGGGGGCGCGGCGCCGCGTCGGGCAGGTCGAGGGCGCGGGTCAAAGCAGCCCCGTGAGCGCCATGTCGAGCGCGAGGATGGCGGTCAGGGTGGCGACGAGCGACCGGCGGGCGGCCGCGCCGACGCCGCGCGCTTCGGCGGGCGCGGCGAGGCCCGCTCGCAGCGAGCAGGCTCCGAGGGCGAGCCCGAAGGCCGCCGCCTTCACGATCCCCGGGACGGCGTCGGCCACCCGGAGCGAGGCATGGACCGACGCGAGGAAGGCTCCCGGCGGGACCCCGAGCAGGCCGACGGCCACGAGGAGCGAGGCCGAGAGGGCCACCACGTCCGCGATGACGGCGAGGACGACGACCGAGGCCGCGATGGCCCAGAACCGCGGCGCGAGGAGCGCCCGATCGATGTCCACGCCGAGCGCCTCGAGCGCGGGGAGCTGCTCACCGGCTCGCAGACCGGCGATGTCGGACGCCTGCCCCGCGCCGACGCGGCCAGAGAGGGCGAGCGAGGCGATCAGCGGCGCGAACTCGTGAAAGAGCGCATAGCCCGCGCCCCAGCCGACGAGGGACGTGACCCCGTAGCTCTCGACGTAGAAGCCGGTCTGAATCACGACGAGCGCGCCGGTCAGGGCCGCCGTCACGAGGCAGAGCGGCAGCGCGTCCACCCCGGCGATCGAGACCGTCCGGAGCCACTCGCGCCCATCCATCCGCGGGGTGGCGATCAGCAGCCTTCCGGCGAGGAGCGCGTAGGCGCCGACGCCGCGCAGGACGCGCAGGACGAGCCGGCCGGAGGCAGAGAGGAAGGCGCGCACCTACTCCGCCCCGAAGAGCCGCCGGACGTCCCCGCGGCGCGCGACCTCGGCCGCCTCGCCGAAGGCGATCGGCTCGCCGGCGGAGAGGACGAGCGCGAGGTCGCAGCGCGGGAAGAACGGCTCCGGGTTCGCGCTCGCGGTGACGGTGAGACCGGAGGCGTCGTGCGCCCGGTCGAGCACGTCGAGGATCTCGCGTTCGGTCGCCGGGTCGAGCCCCGCGGTGGGCTCGTCGAACAGCTTCACGGGCGGATTGGCCGCCAGCACCCGCGCGAGGCCCGTCCGCTTGCGCATGCCGCCGGAGAGCTCGATCGGCCGCTTCGCTCCGGCGTCCTCGCCCAGCCCGACTCGGGCGAGCGCCTCGCGCGCGACGATCTCGGCCCGCGGCCGGCCGGCGAGGGGCAGCGCGACGTTCTCGAGCGCGGACAGGGAATCGAGGAGCGCGTCGCGCTGGAACACCATGCCGAGGCCGCCGGGCGGCGGCGGCGGCGACCAGCGGAGCTCGCCGCGCGAGGGGTGGTAGAGGCCGGCGAGGAGCTTGAGCAGGGTCGTCTTTCCACTCCCGCCCGGGCCGAAGACGCCGAGCCGCGCCCCCCTCGGGACCGAGAGCGAGACGTCGCGCAGCGCGACGGTTCGCCCGCGCGCCGCCCAGACGCCGGCCAGCTCGAGGAGAGTCGTCGCCATGCGGAGAGTCCTCTGGCGTACCTACCACAGCCAGAAGCGGTTGATCGACCGCGGGCAAGCGAGTATCTAGAGCCTGCCATGGCCATCGAGTACGTCGAGAACATCGAGAAGACGGTTGGCAGCTTCTGGCACGGCATGAGCATTACGCTGAGCCACCTGTTCCGTCGGCCCTGTACCGTCCAGTATCCCGACACGCCCGAGCCGCTGCGCGACTGCCTGCCTCCCCGTTACCGCGGCTTCCTCGAAGTCGACATCGACATCTGCACGGGCTGTCTCGCTTGTGAGAAGGCATGCCCGATCACCTGCATCAAGATCGCGGTGGAGAAGGACCCGAACAACCCGAAGCTGCGCCACATGACGCAGTTCGACATCGACGAGGCCAAGTGCATGTTTTGTGGTCTCTGCGTCGAACCCTGCCCGACGGGCGCGATCCAGCATACCCGCGAGTTCGAGGCCTCGGTCGTCGACCTGCGCAACCTGACCTTCCGCTGGGTCGATCCGGCGAACCCGTCCCCGCTCTACAAGGTCCCGAAGGGCGCCCAGGCGTACCTGCGCAAGCCGCTCGCCTCGCTGGTGCGGCAGAAGATCAAGGCTTGGGACGCGCCGGGCCCGTCCTGGCTGCCCCCGCCCCAGGAGGGGGCGGCGGCGCCGGCTGCGGTGAAGAAGGCCGCCGGCGTGGACGCGGCCTCGCTGGACCTGGCGAAGCGGGCCGTCGGCGCCGACCGGCACAAGCTCCAGGTCATCCTCCAGGAAGCTCAGGCCGGCACGGACTGCGGCGAGTGCACCTACCCTACCTGCCGCGACTACACCGAGGCGATCGCGGCGGGTAAGGAGGCCCGGACGAACCTCTGCAGCCCGGGCGGCGCGGAGGCGGCGGCGGCGACCGCCCTCATCCTCGAAGCCTGGAAGAAGGGCGCCGTCCCGGCCCAGCCGTCGCCGGCCCCTGCCGCGCCCGTGGTCGCGGCCGCGGCGCCGAAGGCGTAGCGCCCGCCGGCCGGTGGACGGTCACGACGGACGAACGAGCCGATCCTGTGGCTAGGAGGCTGGTGTTAACCCGTCTGATTCACGGTCCGGCTGCTGCGGCGTCCGATCCCGCGCCTCCCGAAGGGGGGGGCTTGCCACCCCTAACAACGACATGGGGGGGTATGCTTTACGCGACGCCTCGTCGGTCGTCGCTCTCGCTTGCCCTTCTCGGCTGCGGTCTCGAACGCCTCGCTACGCCGTACCGTGAATAAGACGGGTTAAACCCTCGGCTGCTGCTCGCGATCGAGCCGAGAGGTCGTGGACGGCAGGCGGTCGGCGTGTGATTGTCGGGCGGTTGCGAAGCGGAAACCCCTACTCCGAATCGCAGGCGCTGCGAGTCCAGTTGACAGATGGCCGCGCGCGAGTCCTCGCGGTACGGTCTCGCGATGAGCGATCCGTACGATGACGCACCGTCGAAGGCCGCCGCGAGATCTCCCGCGGCGTTGTTCTTGGAGAACCCATTGTCAAAGCTCCCGCCGTTGTCTCGCACGGTGTCGCTCCTCGTCGCCGCGTTGGCGTTCACGGCCTGCTGCTCCTCCCGGGACGCGAGCGAGAAGATCGATGGGGGAATCTCGACCTCGGACGGCGGCGCGGCGGACGGCGGCGCGTTGGACGGTGGCGCGGCGGACGGTGGCGCGTTGGACGGCGGCGCGTTGGACGGCGGCGCGTTGGACGGCGGCGCGGCGGACGGCGGCGCGTTGGACGGCGGCGCGGCGGACGGCGGCGCGTCGGACGGCGGCGCGGCGGACGGCGGCGGAAGCTGGAGCGCTACCGGCTCGCTCGTCTATTCGTGCGCAATGCCCACGGCCACGCTGCTGCCCACAGGCGAAGTCCTCATCGCTGGAGGGATGGGCCCAGACAATCAAGGCGAAGCCGACGCACCCCTCGCGAGCGCCGAACTGTACGACCCCGCGAGCGGGAGCTGGAGCGCCACCGGTTCGCTCGCCACGCCGCGCGTGGCCCACACTGCCACGCTCCTGCCCACGGGCAAGGTCCTCGTCGTGGGAGGGGAGCAGGCCGGCGTCGCGACCGAGGTTGCGAGCGAGGAGTTGTACGACCCCGTGAGCGGGAGCTGGAGCGCCACCGGCTCGCTCGCCACGCCGCGCTACCAGCACACGGCCACGCTCCTGCCCACGGGTGAGGTCCTCGTCGCGGGAGGCAGCGAAGCCCTCTCCTTCAGCCCCTCCCTCGCGAGCGCGGAGCTGTACGACCCCGCGAGCGGGAGCTGGAGCGCCACGGGCTCGCTCACCACGGCGCGCCTCGGCGCCGCAGCCACGCTCCTTGCCACGGGCAAGGTCCTCGTCTCGGGAGGTGTCGCCACGACCGGAGCGCCCGGCACCGCCGGGCGCTGCGTCGCGAGCGGGGAGCTGTACGACCCCGCGAGCGGGAGCTGGAGCACCACCGGCTCGTTCGTCGATGCCGCGCTCTGCCCCAGCTCGACCACGCTCCTGGCCACGGGCCAGGTCCTCGTCGCGGGCGGCAGGGACGGCATCTTCGGCGCCTCCCTCGCGAGCGCGGAGCTGTACGACCCCGCGAGCGGGAGCTGGAGCGTCACGGGCTCGCTCCTGACGGCGCGCGACGGCCAGGTGGCCGTGCTCCTGCCCACGGGCAAGGTCCTCATCGCGGGAGGCGAGCACCAGACCGGCGTCGACGTACCCCTCGCGAGCGCGGAGCTGTACGACCCCGCGAGCGGGATCTGGAGCGCCACCGGCCCGCTCACGCCGGGGACCCCCGACCCGTTCACCACGGCGCTGCCCTCGACAGCCACGCTCTTGTGCCAACCCGGGGCGAGCTGCCCCACGGGCAAGGTCCTCGTCGCGGGGGGCGAGACCATCTTTGGCGGCCTCTCGATTGTCGCGGAGCTGTACAGTGAGTGAGGGCCAGGCCGGGCCCGGCGTCTGGAGCGCTCGGGTGGTAGCATGAACGGGATCTTGCGGCGGGTGTTCTTCCTGGCGCTCCTCGGCGCCGCGAGCGCCTGCTGTCCCTCTCCGGCCGTCTCGACGCCGGACGCGGGCGCCCGGAGCGAGCCGGATTCGGGTCCCACCGACGCCGGCGCCAGGAACGATGGCGGGGCCATGCGCGACGGGGGCCTGCCCGTGGACGGCGGGCCCCCGGACGCCGGCCTCTGCGGCCAGGGCTGCGGCGGCGGCGGCGCCTGCATCGCGGGGAGCTGCTGCCCCGCCGTGCAGGCGTGCGGCGCCGTCTGCTGCGACGCTTCCGACGTCTGCCTCTTCGACGCCTGCGTCACGCCCGGCGCGCCCTGCACGAGCAACGGGAACTGCCCCGAGGGCGATTACTGCGAACCCTCGCTCGGCGGCGGGGACGGCGGCGCCTCGCCTGCACCCGCGCCTGGCTGCGTCGAGCCGCCGCCCGCGATCGGCCGCTGCCTGCCGCTCCCCTGCGACGGCGGGAGCTGCGGCTCGGCCTGCCAGGTCATCCCCCCCTTGCAGCTCCCGCTCCACCCGGTGGTGAAGTGGAGCTGGGGCCCCAACGCGCGGGAGTATCCCGACTCGATCGACGTCTGGTCGACGCCGACCGTCGGGAGGCTCTACGACGCGAACTGCGACGGCGTCATCGACGATCTGGACCCGCCGGACGTGGTCTTCGTCTCGGGCAACGCCTTCAGGACCTGCTGCTCCTGCGGCCCTCCCGATAGCTGCACGACGGGCGTGCTGCGCATGCTCAACGGGCGGACCGGGGAGGAGATCTGGTCGCTGCCCTCGGTCCGGCCGGACGCCGGTTTCCTCGGCTTCTCGATCGCCCTCGGGGACATCGACGGGGTCGGGCGGATGCAGATCGTCGCGGTCACCGGCGACGGCTACGTCGTCCTGATCCGGGGCGACGGTACGCTCGAGCGGACGAGCGACCAGCCCATCGTGTGGAACAAGTGGAACGGCTGGGGCGGCGGGCTCGCGGTCGCGGACCTCGGCGGCACCGGCCACCCGAACATCATTTACGGCTCGCAGGTCTTCTCCACCGAGGACGGAGGGATCACGCTCGAGTGGTCGGGGGGCACCGGGGGCTGCCTCGAGAACCGCTGCGCCGCCACGGACGCCGGCACTTACACCACGGGGATGGGCGGCGGGATCGGTCAGGCGCTCTCCATCGTCGCGGATCTCGACGGCAAGGGCCCCGACGTGATCGGCGGCAACACGGCGTACCGCGCCGACGGCGGCGTCCTCTGGTACCGCGCGGACCTCCCGGACGGCTACAACGCGGTCGCGGATCTGAACGGCGATGGGGTCCCCGACGTGGTGCTGGTCGCGAACGGGCAGGTCTGGGTGCTCGATGGGCCCACGGGGGCGACCGAGCTCGGCCCCTTCACCTTGCCGGGCACGGGCGGCGGCGGCCCCCCGACGATCGCCTCGTTCGACGGCGACGGTGGGCGGCAGATCGGCGTGGCCCAGGCTACCTACTACTCGGTCCTCACGCCGGACTACGACGCCGGGACGCTCGACCTGCTCTGGAAGATGCCCAACCACGACTTCAGCTCCGCGATCACCGGCTCGACGGTCTTCGACTTCGAGGGGCAGGGGCGGCCGTCGGTCATCTACGGAGACGAGTGCTTCCTCTGGGTCTTCGACGGTCCCACCGGCGCCATTCGTTTCGCGACGCCGCACGACTCGTTCACGGCCACCGAGTCCTCGATGGTCGCGGACGTCGACGGCGACGGCCGCGCGGAGATCCTCATGGTCTCGAACGGCGCCGTGGGGTGGGGCTGCAATGTCGCGCCCTGGAACCAGCCCGACCCCGACGCGGGCCGCCCCGCCTGGACGTTCGCGCCGGACGGCGGGCGCTACCGTGGTATCACGGCCTTCGGCGACAGCGCCAATGGATGGGTGGGCACCCGCACGCTCTGGAACGAGCACGCCTACCATGTGACGAACATCTGCGACGACACGGACGACGCCTGCGCGCCGCCGGACGTCTACGGCTCGATCCCCGCGGTCGAGCGGTCGAGTTGGACGGTGCCCTGGCTCGACGACTACCGGCAGAACGTGCAGCAGAAGGGGCTCTTCAACGCGCCTGACCCGCAGGTCGACCTCCACGTCGCCTGCGACCCCGTGACGTTCATCGTCGACGTGCGCAACGTCGGTGCGGCCTCGCTCCCGGCGGCTGTCCCCGTCGCGGTCTTCACGCGAGAGGCCGACGGCGGCCTCGAGACCGTCGGTTCGGGCGCGACCTCCGCACCCCTCTTGCCAGGCCAGTTCGAGCGGCTGACGATCCCGCTCTCCGCCGCCGCCTCGTCGAGCGCCACCTTCGTCGCGACCATCGAGAACAGCCCGCCCAGGTTCCATTCCTGCCGGACGGACGACGAGACGAGCGCCCCGGTCCAGGCCCACTGTAACTGGCACTGAACGTACTGGGTTGGCGCGCTCGACGGGCGAGGCCAGCGGCCAGCGGGCGGAGCGGACAGGGGGGCAACTACGAGGGAGGAAGGGGCCGGCGATCGGTCCTCCTGGGCCGGTCTCCTCGGCGAGCACGCCAGCCCAGCTCCCGCGTCACGACCAGCAGCCGACTTCCGAGACGCGGGCCGGCGCTCCTGAGATTCGGAGTAGGTCCGTACGGGTGACGTGGCGCACGTCCAGGGCGAGGGCAGCGGGACGCGATTTCAACGGGTTAAACCCTCGGCTGCTGCTCGCGATCGAGCCGAGAGGTCGTGGACGGCAGGCGGTCGGCGTGTGATTGTCGGGCGGTTGCGAAGCGGAAACCCCTACTCCGAATCGCAGTGAAGGTCGGGTCCTTGAAGGTCGAAGCCCGGGCCGAGCGGCTCTCCGGGGAGGCTGGGGCGGTGATCCTCCGGGAGGTCATCGAACGGCTTGGCATCGGTGCGGTTTCTGGCCGATCGGATCGAGGACCCGCGCAATCAGGATCTCATCACCCACCCGCTCGTCGAGTTGCTCCAGACCGAGTTGCTCATGCTCGGCCAGGGCTGGCACGACCGCGACGACGCGGATGCCCTGCGCGACGATCCGGTGATGCGCCTTGCGGTGTCCGAGCGGCGAGGGATCGCGCCGCTGCTCTCGCCGGAGTTGCCGGAGGGGGAGGCGAAGAACCCACCGGTCCCCGACGGGCTCGCCTCGCAGCCGACGCTCTCGCGCCTGGGGCGCTCCCTGGCTACGGATGAGAACCGGGCGGTGCTGCGCGAGGCGTTACCCCGTCTTATTCACGGTACGGCGTAGCGAGGCGTTCGAGACCGCGAGCCGAGAAGGGCAAGCGAGAGCGACGACCGAGGAGGCGTCGCGTAAAGCACCTCCCCCCGAAGTCGTTTGGAGGGTGGCAAGCCCCCCGCGAGGAGGTACGGAGCGAGCACACCCCCCATGTCGTTGTAGGGGTGGCAAGCCCCCCCTTCGGGAGGCGCGGGATCGGACGCCGCAGCAGCCGTACCG
>JAKAPL010000123.1 GCA_021807105.1 Myxococcales bacterium
GGCCGGCGATCCGCGCCGCCAGCTTGCCCGGGCCTTTGGGGAACAGCCGGTACAGATCCTTCATCGGGACGCCCGAGAGCAGGCCGATCCGCCGCACGTTCGGCGACTGCCCCTGCCGCGCGAAGTCCTCGCGACAGAAGCCGAGGACCTTCCAGTGCTCCTGGGTCAGCGCGACGCCGACCTCCGCGGCGATGGCCTGCGCGACCTCCGGGCTCCACTGCCCAGCGTCGAGCAGGTACCCCTCGGCGTCGACCGCGATGGTGACCGGCGCCGGGTCCGACGTGGGCTTCGACTGCGTGACGGCTTCCATGGCGTGCCTCCTATTGCGCGAGATGCGCGACCGCGGCGGGGATCCGCTTCCCCGAGAGCGAGAGGTGCGACGAGAGCGGGATCGGCCTGCCGGGCAGCAGCCCGTTCCAGTAGAGCCAGCGGAAGGCGAGCTTGCCGGCGTGGTTCATCCGGCTCTCACGCAGGAGCGAGAACGGGCCGACCGGGCCGGGGAAGCGGCCCGGCATCGGCTCGACCTCGTAGTTGAAATCGATGAGGAGCGCCTTGCCGTCGCCGCTCTCGATGAAGCAGTTCGCGTGGCCGTCGAAGGTCGCGGACGGGCTCTCCCCCGCCGCCGCCCGGAGGAGGTTCTCCTCGAGGACCTCGGCCTGGAAGTGGGCCACCGAGCCGGCCTTGGAACTTGGCAGGTCGGTCGCGTCGCCGAGCGCGAAGATCCCCGGGTGGCCCTTCACCTCCAGACTCTTCTTGTCCGCCGGGACGAAGGCCAGCTCATTGCCCAGCCCCGCGCGCTCGATGAGCTCCACCCCGGAGTGGGTCGGGATCGAGACGAGCAGGTCGAACGACAGCTCGCGCTCGTCGTAGGATCGCAGGACCCGCCTCCCCGGATCGACCTCGGCGGCGCCAAAGTCGGTCTCGACCTTCACGCCCTTCTCCGCGAGGAGCCGGCCGAGGAGCGAGGCCGCGAGCGGCCGCGTGAACGCGCCGTCGAGCGGGGTCGCGTAGACCAGCTCGACCCGGTCGCGCAGGCCACGCCTCCGGAAGTAATCGTCGGCGAGGAAGAGGAATTCGAGCGGGGCGACCGGGCACTTGATGGGCATCTCGACGACGTTCAAGAGGATTCGCCCCTCCTCGAACCCGGCGAGCTGGTCGCGCAGCCGCTTCGCCCCCTCGAGGGTGTAGAAGTCGGCGGCGACGCCCGCCGACCGCGCCTCGTCGAGGCCCGGCGTCAGGTCGAATCGGAGCCGGGCCCCCGTCGCGACGACGAGCAGGTCGTAGCCGAGCGCGCCGGCGGCCGAGAGCCGGACCGAGCGGCGGTCGAGGTCGAGCCCCTCCACCCGGTCCTCCACCCACTCGACGCCATCGCGGAGGGTGCGCCCGCGCGGCCGCTGCAGCGCGGCCTCGTCCCGCGCCCCGAAGGGAAGGAAGAGGAGGCCCGGCTGGTAGAGGTGCACCGGGGCGGGATCGACGACCGTGACCGACCAATCGCGCGGCAGCTTGCGCACCATTCGATTCGCGACGATGGTCCCCGCGGTGCCGGCTCCCAGGATGACGAGGTTCTTCATGGCGTATCTCCTTCTGGTCCTTCGAGCCTGGACTATTGCAGCGGGCGTGCCGATCGTGAGCCGCCCCTTGTTTCAGTGGGTTACGGCGGACGAGCGGCCGCCGCTGCGACGCGCTGTCGCAGCCGGCGGTTGCAACAAGGGGTTTCAGCCGCGGCCGGCGAGCCCCAGCTCGCGCATCTTTCGCCAGAGCGTGGCGCGGCTGATGCCGAGCGCGCTGGCGGTCTCACCCCGCCGCCAGCGATGCTGCTGCAACGCCCGCTCGATGGCCTCCCGTTCGGAGGTGGCGGGCGGCCGCCCGGCGGGGGAGAGAGGGATCGCGGTCGCCTGCGCGGCCGGCCCATCCGCCGTCACCTCGGCGGGCAGGTCTTCGGGCAGGATTGTCTGCCCCTTGCTCACCGCGAGCGCGTACTCGATCCCGTTCTCCAGCTCGCGGACGTTGCCGGGCCAGCCGTAGCGCAGGAGCGCGCGGACCGCGTCGGGCGAGAAGCGGACGGCGCGCCCGCGTCGGGCGCCCACACGGGCGAGGAGGAAGCGCGCGATGGGCTCGATGTCCTCGCGGCGCGACCGCAAGGGCGGCAGCTCGATGGGCACGACCCGCAGGCGGTAGTACAGATCCTCGCGGAAGCCGCCGCGCGCGACCGCGGTCCGCAGGTCCAGGTTGGTGGCGGCGACGATCCGGACGTCGGCGGGGCGGGTGCGGCTGTCGCCGACCCGCTCGTAGGTCTTCTCTTGGAGGACGCGGAGGAGCTTGACCTGGAGCGGGAACGGCAGGTCACCGATCTCGTCGAGGAAGAGGGTGCCGCCGGAGGCCAGCTCGAAGCGGCCGGCGCGGTCGCGGTTCGCGCCCGTGAACGCACCCCGGACGTGGCCGAACAGCTCGCTCTCGAGCAGCTCGGCGGGCAGCGCGCCGCAGTTGACCGCGACGAACGGGCCGTCGCGGCGGGGCGAGTGGGCGTGGACGGCGCGGGCGACGACCTCCTTTCCGGTGCCGCTCTCGCCGGTGACGAGGACCGTGACCTCGCTCGCCTGCAGATCCTGGATCAGCCGGATGATCCGCAGCATCGCGGGCGAGCGGGCGACCAATCCGCCGAAGCCGGTGGGGGCGGCGTCGCCCTCGGCCTCCTCCGCCGGGCGGATGACGACGATGTAGCTGACCTCCCGGTCGCAGACCCCGAGGGGGTCGTGCCGCAGCGGCGCGACCGTGACCGAGACGAGCCTCGAACCACTCGGATCGAGCCGCAGGGAGGCACGCCAGCCCTCCCGGACCTCGCCGGCGAGCAGCGCCTCGTGCAGCGCTCCGCTCGCGCCGAAGAGCTCGTCGCCGAGCAGCGAGGCGATGGGGCGCCCGTGGAGCGCGACGCTCGCGCCCCGCCCGAGCAGGTCGTCGATCCGCTCGGAGGCGTGCCGGACGCGGAAGTCGGCGCCGAGCGCCAGGCAGAAGCGCCCGAGCGAGCCGAAGGCCGCGCTGACCGCCGCCCAGCCGAGCGCCGCGGCCTCGCCTCCCACGATCGCGGGTCGATCCGGGCCCATGCGGCGATGCCCTATGACACTCCCGGCCCGCGCGCAAGGGTGAACGTGAAGGCTGAGATTCGGAGTAGGCCGGGGACGGGCTGCTGTCTGCCGAGCTCCCTCGCGATCGTTCGACGCCCGAGGCGATCACGCGAGGCGCAGCGCCGACCGCGTTCGGCACGAAACGGCGGCGGACTCGGCTCCCCCTCACCGCTGCCCCGATGAACGCGCATCCCTCGCAAAGAGCGCTCCATTCATCGACGCTGAAGTCATGTTCATGGCGGAGGATCGCCCCTCCCTGCCGGTGAACCTGTCGTTCCATGCCGGATGCCCCCTTCCCAGCCGCGTGATCCGCCTTTCCAGCCTCCACTCCCTCGCTTCCATGGAGGATGGGCTCGCGGCCATTCGCCTGAGGCTGGCGCCCATCCCGGATGAACAGAGATCCTGCCGCCTTGGAGATCCGCTCATGCCGCATGGAGATCCGCTCATGCGGCATGGAGGGCAGCTCATGCCCCATGAAAGCCTGATCCTCCCGCATGAAGACCAGGTCATGCTCGATGATGACAGGCTCCTCCCGCATGAAGACGAACTCATGCCGCATGAAAGCCAGCTCATGCTCGATGAAGGTCAGCTCATCCTGCATGAAAGCCAGGTCATGCCGCATGAAAGCTAGGTCCTGCCCCATGAGAGCCCGATCCTCCCGCATGAAGACCAGGTCATGCTCGA
>JAKAPL010000124.1 GCA_021807105.1 Myxococcales bacterium
GGCTGGGCCCTGCTGGAGGAGGTCGTCCACGAGGAGGGGCGGGTGGCGAACGCGAGGCTCGCCTCCTACCTCGTCCCGACCGCGCGCGACGTGCCGCCGCTCGTGACCGTCCTCGTCGAGAACCCGTACGCGCACGGGCCGTTCGGCGCCAAGGGCGTGGGCGAGCTCCCCATGGACGGCCCCGCGCCCGCGGTCACGGCGGCGGTCCTCGACGCGACGGGGGCCTTCGTCGCGGAGCTGCCCGTGACCCCCGACCGGCTGATGGAGGCGATGGAGGGGATGAGGAGGGACCGCCTTGCCTGACCCCGCCCGCATGGAGCTCTCCCTCACCGTCAACGGCGAGAGGCGGACGGTCTCGGTGGCCCCCATGGCGCGGCTGCTCGACGTGCTGCGCGAGGCGCTCGGGCTCACCGGGACGAAGGAGGGGTGCGGGGAGGGGGAGTGCGGGGCCTGCGCGGTGATCCTCGACGGCGAGCTCGTGAACTCCTGCCTCGTCGTGGCGGCGCAGGCGCGGGGCGCGGCGGTCACGACCGTCGAAGGGCTCCTCGCGGATGGGGAGCCGGGCGCGTTGCAGCGGGCCTTCGTCGCGCACGGGGCGGCCCAGTGCGGGATCTGCACGCCGGGGATGCTCGTCGCGGCCCGCTGCTTCCTCGACGGCGGCGCGCCGGCGACCGGGGAGGCCGTCCGCGAGGCGATCGCGGGCAACCTCTGCCGCTGCACGGGCTACGTGAAGATCGTGGAGGCCATCCAGGACGCGGCGGGGATGGAGGGCGGCGCGGGGGGCGGCGCCGCCGTCCCCGAGGGGCGCGCGCTCGCGGCCTCCGGGGGCGCGGGCAGCGGGGGCGGGAGCGGAGGCGGGGACGGGCTGGGGCCGCCCGCCGCCGGCCGGCCCTAAGATGCTCTCCTGCGTCCCCGTCACCAGCGTCTCGTCGCTCGCGGAGGCCTTCGCGCTGCTCGCGGACCGGCCGCGGGGGCTCCGGGTGCTCGCGGGCGGCACCGACTTCCTGGCGCAGGTGAACGCGGGCGTCGGGCTGGAGCGGATCGGCCACGTGCTCGACATCTCGCGCGTGGGCGAACTGCGCTTCACCCGCCTGTCCGGGGGGCTGCTCGCGGCCGGCGCCCTCGCCACCTTCACCGATCTCGCCCGCTCGGCCCCCGTCCGGCAGGCGCTCCCCGCGCTCGCGCAGGTCGCGCGGGAGATCGGCGCCCGGGCCATCCAGAATCGGGGGACGCTCGGGGGCAACGCCTGCAACGCCTCCCCCGCGGGGGACACGCTCCCCATCCTCGTCGCCGCCGGCGCGACGTTCGTCCTCGGCGGCCCGCGCGGGGAGCGGCGCCTTCCGGCCGAGGAGTTCTTCCTCGCCTATCGCAAGACCGCGCTCGCCGCCGACGAGCTCTTGCTCCGGGCCGAGATCCCCGCGCTCGCCCCCGGCGAGCGGCTCGCGTACCGCAAGGTCGGAACGCGCGCGGCGCAGTCCATCGCGCGGGCCTTCGTCGCGGTCCGGGCGGCCGCCGCCGGCGGGCGCTGCTCGGGCGTCCGGATCGCGGCCGGCTGCGTCGCCCCGGTACCGATGCGCTGCCGGGCCGCCGAGGCGGCGGTGGAGGGGAGGGCGCTCGAGCCGGCGCTCTTCGAGGCGGCGCGGGGGGCGATCGAAGGGGAGATCCGGCCGATCACCGACCTGCGCGCGACGGCCGAGTGGCGCAGGCGGGTCACGGGCAACGTGCTCGTGCGGCTGCTGGAGGGGCTCGCGGGCCCCCCGCGCTCCGGCGAGGACTCCTAGAGTGTCCCTCCCGCCGGCGGCGCCCGTCCTCCTTCGCGGCGGCGCGGTGATCACCATGGATGGCCGCCGGCGGCTGCTCGCCGAGGGGGACGTGCAGCTCGAAGGCGGGCGCGTGGCGGCCGTGGGGCGGCGCCTGCGCGCGCCGGGGAGCGCCGTCCTCGACTGCCGCGGCAAGGCCGTGCTGCCCGGCCTCGTCCAGGCCCACGTCCACCTCTGCCAGGTCCTCTTCCGCAACCGCGCCGACGGCCTCGCGCTCCTCCCGTGGCTCCGGCGCCGGATCTGGCCGCTGGAGGCGGCCCACGACGACCGGTCGCTCCGCCTCTCCGCGCGGCTCGGCATCGCGGAGCTCCTGCTCGGGGGGACGACGGCGGTGCTCGACATGGCCACGGTCCGCGGGACCCGGCAGCTCTTCCTCGCCGCCCGCGAGATGGGGATCCGCTACACCGGCGGCAAGGCGCTGATGGACCGCGGGCCGGAGGGGCTGCGCGAGAAGACGGCGGCGGCCCTCGCCGAGACGCTCGCGCTCGGCCGGAGGTGGCACGGGGAGGCGGGAGGGAGGCTGCGCTACGCCCTCTGCCCCCGCTTCGTCCTTTCGTGCAGCGAGCGGCTCTTGCGCGAGACCGCGGCGATGGCCGCCCGCGAGGGGTGGCTCGTCCACACCCACGCGAGCGAGAACCCGGACGAGACGAGGCTCATCCGCGACCGGCTCGGGGCGGGCAACGCCGAGTACTTGCACGCCCTCGGCCTCTCCGGACCGCGCGTCGTCCTCGCCCACTGCGTCCACCTCTCCGGCGCCGAGGAGCGGCTCCTCGCGAGGACGGGCACGCACGCCGTCCACTGCCCCGGGGCCAATCTGAAGCTCGGCAGCGGGATCGCGCCGCTCCCGCGGATGCGGGCGCGGGGCGTGCCGCTCGCGCTCGGGGCGGACGGCGCCCCGTGCAACAACACGCTCGACGTCTTCCACGAGATGCGGCTCGCGGCGACGCTCCACCTGCCGCGCTTCGGGGCGGCGGGCTTCTCCGCGCTGGAGGCGCTCGAGCTCGCCACCACCGGCGGCGCCGCCGCGCTCGGCCTCTCCGAGGAGATCGGATCGCTCGAGGCCGGCAAGCGCGCGGACGTGACGGTCGTGGACCTCTCCCGCCCCCACCTCGCGCCGGCCGGCCGCGACCCGGTGGCGGCGGTCGTCTACGGCGCCTCGGCCCGCGACGTCACGGACGTCTGGGTCGACGGCGTCCGGCTCGTCGCCGGGGGCGTGCTGCGCTCCTTCCCCGTCGAGGAGCTCGTCGCCGCGGCCGAGCCCGAGGCCCGGCGGATCGCCCGGAGGGCGGGGCTCGCGTGACCCGGTCAGCCGCTCACGCACTCGCGGCGGCAGCGGACGTCCTCCGGATCGGTGAACGCGGTGCAACGGCGGACGCCGAGGGTCCGCCCGGTCCGCCGGTCGGTCACGACCGTCAGCGAGACGGACCGGCGGCGGATCGGGCAGATGAGCGCGCGCTCTTCCTCGCGCAGGTGGCGGCCGATCCGGCGGCTGGAGAGCTCGACGGCGAGGAGAAAGACGAGCCCGCCGAGCCACGGCAGGATCGCGAGCCACTGGGTGTCTGCGTGCATCGTCGGACCTCCACCGGACTCCATGGCCTCCCCGACCGCGTCGTGGAGCCCGAGCCCCCATAGAAGCGCCGCGCGGTCAGGGGGTCAAGTAGAAACGGCGGGCTGCACCCTCCTCGCCGGCCAGGGCCGGGCCTCACTCGGGGTGTTCGCTTCTGACGGAAGGATCAGCCCGTCTTATTCACGGTACGGCGTAGCGAGGCGTTCGAGACCGCAGCCGAGAAGGGCAAGCGCAGCGACGACCGACGAGGCGTGCTGAAGCACGCCGCAGGAGGAAGGAGCGAGCACACCCC
>JAKAPL010000080.1 GCA_021807105.1 Myxococcales bacterium
AGCGGCGTCAACGCTCACGGGAACCTCCCGGCGGCGTAGAGCAGGTCGAGCTGCGCCTCCCTCACCGCGTCCTCGGCGACCACCGCCGTGGTCTGCGCGTACAGGTCCGTGGTCTCGGCGTCCACGACCTCGAGGTTCGTGCCCGCGCCGGCCTTGTACGCGAGCGCGGTCAGGCGCCGCGCGTCCGCGGCCTCGCGGGCGGCCTCTTCGGCGGAGGCGAGCGAGCGCCTCGCGCGGGCGAGCACGTCCTCGGCGGCGCGGACGTCGGAGGCGGCCTGGCGGAGCGCTCCGTCGAGCGCGTCCCGTGCCTCTGCGACGAGCGCGTCCCGCTCTCGCCCCTCGCCGCCGCGAAGGCCCCCCTCGTAGATGGGCCACGAGAGGACGAGCTGGATCTCGTAGCCGAACTCGGGCTGGGTCGGCGTCGGAGGGTTCGTGTAGTAGGGGAGGCCGAGGCCGGTGAGGAACGGGACGTACTCGGCCCAGGTGTCGCGGGCGACGTGCCGGGCGGCGGTGAGCCGCTCCTCGGCGAGCGCCACGTCGGGGCGGCTTCGGGCGGAGGCGAGCGCGTCCGCGAGGGAGGGCGCCTCGGGGAGCGTGGGCTCCACGCGCGCGTCCAAGGGGCGATCCTCACCGACGAGGACGCCGAGCGCCTCCTGGAGGCGGGTGAGCGCGGAGCGCGCGGCCTCGTCCTGCGCCTCGTCGGAGGCGAGGGCCGAGGCGGCCCGGGCGACGTCGACGCGGTTGCCCCAGCCGGCGGAGAGGCGCGCGCGGGCATCGGCGTCGTGGGCGCGGGCGTTGGCGACGGCGTCTCGGGTCACCTCCACGACGCGGTGCTGGGCGAGCAGGGCGAGCCAGGCCTTGGCGGCGGCGACGGCGAGCTGGCGGCGTGCGTCGGCCTCGCCCCTCCTCGCGACCGAGGCGTTGTCCTGGGCGTGCGCCCAGCCGACCCAGGCGCGGGGGACCGCGAGGGGCAGGGCGAGGGAGAGGGAGGCGATGAGCTGGTTCTGGGGGATGAAGATGACGCCCCCGAACTCGCGGTTGTGATCGATGTTCGTGTAGCTCGTCGAGGCGGAGAGGGCGGGGAGCGCCGCGGCGCGCGCCTCCTCGACCAGCGCCGCGGCGCGGCGGGTCTCCTCCCGCGCGACGAGGACCGTGGGGTTCTTCGCGAGGGCCCGGGAGACGGCGGAGGAGAAGCTGATCGCGATGGGGGAGGGCGGAGAGGCGCCGGGCGAGGCCGCGGCGAGGAACAGGGAGGCCGCGAGCAGGGAGAGCGAGGGGGCGGAAGACATCGAGAAAAGTTTTTCGGGGAAGGAGGACTGTCGGAAGGGGAAGGACACGGGTTCAAACCAGGCTCGTCGCCCGGGATGTCTCACTGGGCCGGCGCAACGATCGTCCTCTCCCCGCCGGCGGGCCTCACCGGCGCGCCGTCGGCCACTTCGTCTCCGAGGTTCACCGCCACCCGCTCGCCGGGCGTCACCCCCTCGGAGAGGCGGGCGACCTTCCCGTCGTCGTCCGCCACCGTGACGGGGCGGAAGTGGACGTGCTCGTCGTCGCCGACGACCGCGACGAAGGGGGCGGCGCCGCGGAAGACGAGCGCCGCCGCCGGGACCTCGGGCAGCGCCGGGACCGGGAGGGCGAGCGTCACGTCCACGAAGCTGCCGGGGACGATCAGCCCCGCGCGATTGTCGAGGTCGACCTCGACGAGCAGCGTCCTCGTCCGCGGATCCAGCTCGTCGGAGAGGCGCGAGACGCGGGCGGTGAAATGGACGCCGGGCCGCTCGGGGGGGACGATGGTCGCCGCGTCGCCCACGTGGACGAAGGTCGCGTCGTGCTGGCCGACGTACGCGTAGACGCGCAACCGGTCCACCTGCGAGACCTCGACCACGGGCAGCGCCGAGGTCTGCGCCGCGGTCGCGCTCTGGAGGAGTGCGCCGGGGTCGGCGAAGCGGGCGGTGATCGTCCCGTCGAAGGGCGCGCGCAGGATCTCGTAGTCCTTCTCCTGCTCCGCCGCGCGGCGGCCGGCCTCCGCGGCCTCGGAGCCCGCGATCGCCGTGTCGAAGTCCTGCGCCGAGACGACGCCCGGCCCCACCAGCGTCTTCGCCCGGGCGGCGAACGAGCGCTGGTTGCGGGCCGTGGCGGCCGCGGCCAGGTACTGCTGGTCGATCTCCGGGGCCTCGATGCGCGCGAGCACCTCTCCGCCCCGGACGTGGTCGCCCTTGTCGACCGTGATGGAACGGAGGTAGCCCGCCACCTTGGCGTAGAGCGTGACGCTCGCGTACGGACGCGCCTCGCCCTGGACCGTGATGCGTCGCAGGGAGGGTGAGCGGCCGGCGAGGGCGGTCTGGACGCGGGGGCCCAGGGCCAGCTCGGCGCGGCGGGAGGCGGCCTCGCGGCGGATGCCGGCGGCGCGGGTGACCGCGACGAGCGCGACGGCGCTCGTGACGGCCGCGACGAGGAAGAGGCCGGCCACGTGGAACCACGGGAAGCGGCGGGAGGGGGCGGATTCGGTGGTCATGAACGCTCGGAGAGGTCCCTCAAAGAGATGCGGGAGCGCGGGGAGGTCGCCCGTCGAGGGTCCTCGCCGGGAACGAGGAGATCCGCCGCCGCCGCGAGGTGCCGTCCATCTAGCGCGCCTCCTGCCCTCGCTCCTCGGCGAGGAAGCGCGCCTCCATGCGCGACCGGCTCGGGAGCGCCGTCCGGAGGAGCGAGTAGACGGCGGGGACGACTAGGAGCGTGACGAGCGTGGCCACCAGCAGGCCGCCGATGACGGCCCTGCCGAGCGGCGCGTTCTGCTCGCCGCCCTCTCCGAGCGCGAGGGCCATCGGGAGCATGCCGAAGATCATGGCGAGGGCGGTCATCAGGACCGGGCGCAGCCGCGTCTGGGCGGCGCGAATCGCGGCCTCCGTCGAGGAGACGGTGGGGTCCTCGTCGCGGACGTCGTTCGCGAAGTTGACGAGCAGGATCGAGTTCGATACGGCGATGCCGATCGACATGATCGCCCCCATCAGCGATTCGACGTTGATCGTCGTATGGGTGAGCACGAGCATCCAGAGGATCCCGACGATGGCGCCGGGGACGGCGATCATGATGATGAACGGATCGAGCCAAGACTGGAAGAGGACGACCATCAGACAGTAGACGAGGAGGGCCGCGAGCAGAAGGCCCAGCTCGAGCGAGCGGAACGAGCTCTCCATGACCTCGTCCTGGCCGCGGAGGGTGACGCGGACACCCTTGGGGAGCTTTCCGAGGGCGGCGACGGCCTTGCGGATGTCGGCGGCGATGGAGCCGAGGTCGCGCCCCTCGACGCCGGCGTCGATGTCGAGCACCCGCTGGACGGTGTGGTGGTCGACCTCGCTCGGGCTGTCGCGCGGCCAGACGCGGGCGATGCTCGAGAGCACCGCCACCGGCGCGCCGGGGAGGGCGTCGGGGGCGGGCGAGCTGCCGGCGTGAAAGAGACCGCCGGTGGACGGGCCGGAGACGGGCGTGGCGAGGATCCGCGGGACCGAGGTGAGATCCTTGAGCGGCGTCTTCACGACGACGTTGTAGTTCACGTCGTTCTTCGGGTTGACGAAGAACGAGGGGGCGACGAGGCTGCTCGACGAGAGCGAGGTGAGGAGGCTCTGCGCGACGTCCGCCTCGGCGAGGCCGAGCTGGGCGGCGCGCTGGCGGTCCACGTCGACCTGGATCGAGGGGTAGTCGAGGACCTGGGCGAGGTGGGCATCGGCGACGCCGGGGATGGCGCGCAGGGCGTCGCGCAGCCGGCGGGCGACGGCGAGGTCCTGGTGGAGGTCGTGCCCCTCGACCTGCAAGTCGATGGGCGCGGCGAGGCCGAAGTTCAGGACTTGGCTGACGATGTCCGCCGGCTGGAAGAAGATCGTGCTGCCGGGGAAGTCGCGCGCCAACGCCGCCCGGAGGGCGCGGCGGTAGATCTCGGTCGGGCGGTGGCCTGGGGCGAGCTCCACGAGGATCTCGGCGTCCATGCCGCCCACGTTGTCGGTCGGGACGAACCCCAGGTTGTAAAAGAGGGGCACGCCGATCATGTCGTCGATGGTGGAGAGCTCCGCGGGGGGGATGATCGCGCGGATCTTCTCCTCGGCGGCGAGGACGAGCTGCTCGGTCCGCTCGATGCGCGTTCCGGCGGGTGCGCGAAAGTGGAGCTTCATCAGGCCGGTGTCCACCTCCGGAAAGAAGTCGGTGCCGACCACGGCCGCGAGGGCGAGCGAGGCGGCGGCGACGAGCCCGGCGACGGCGAGGGTGAAGCCGCGGTGGGCCATGATCCGCTGGAGCCCGCGGCCGTAGGTCTCGCGGAAGCGATCGAACCCCCGGTCGCGGGCGGCGTTCAGGCGGGCGGCGAGGCGGCCGGCGCGGGTTCGCGGCGCTTCGTGCGTCTCGCTCGCCATGAGGAGCCGCGCCAGCGTGGGCACGAGCGTCCGCGAGAGGAGGTAGGAGGCGAGCATCGCCAGGACGACGGCGAGGGCGAGGGGCACGAAGAGGTAGCGCGCGGGGCCGACCAGGAGGACGACGGGGAAGAAGACGATGGCGATGGCGAGCGTCGCGACGATGGCCGGCACCGCGATCTGCCGGGCGCCGTCGAGGATGGCGACCGTCAGCGGCTTCCCCATCGCCCGGTTGCGATGGATGTTCTCGACCTCCACGGTCGCGTCATCGACCAGCATGCCGATGGCCAGGGCGAGGCCGCCGAGGGTCATGACGTTCAGCGTCTCGCCGAACAGCTTGAGGCCGATGATCGACGAGAAGATGGCGAGCGGGATGGAGGTCGAGACGAGCACCATGCCGCGCCAGCTCCCCAGGAAGAGGGCGATCATCAGCGAGACGAGGAGCGACGAGACGAGCGCCTCGCGCAGCACCGAGGAGATGGCCGCCCGGACGAAGAGCGACTGGTCGAAGGCGATCTTCATCTCGAGCCCGGCGGGGGCGGCGGCGCGGATCCCGGGCAGCGCCTCGCGGGTCGCGTCGACCACCGCGAGCGTCGAGGCGTCGGCGTGCTTGAGGATGGCGAGGTAGGTGGCGCGCCTGCCGTCGATGTGGACGATGTTCGTCTGGTCGGCGAAGGAGTCGGAGATGCGGGCCACGTCTGCGAGCCGGACGAGCCGGCCCCCGACGACCCGCAGGGGGATGTCGTCGAACTTCGCGACCGCGTTCGGGCTGCCGTTCAGGAAGACGTCGTACTCGCGGTCGCCGATGCGGGAGGTCCCGGCCGGCAGGATGACGTTGCCGGACTGGAGGGCCGCGACCACGTCGGCCGGCGAGAGGCCGCGGGCGGCGAGCGCGGCCACGTCGAGGTCGATGTTGATCTGCCGCTGCTTGCCGCCGTACGGCGCGGGCGTGGAGAGGCCGGGGATGGTGAAGAGGCGCACCCGGATGAAGTTCAGGCTGTAATCGAAGATCCGCTCCTCCGGCAGCGTCTTGCTCGCCACCTCGAGCTGGGCGACCGGGACGTTCGAGGCGTTGAACTGGACGATGAGCGGCGCGGTCATCCCCGGGGGGGTGATCCGCAGGATCGTCTGGGTGACCGTGCTGATCTGGGCGATCGCCGCGCCGAGATCGGAGCCCGGGCGGAAGTAGACGTTCAGGAGCCCGATGCCGGCCACCGAGCGGGATTCGATCCGCTCGATGCCGTTGACCGTCGTCGAGAGGGCGCGCTCGGTGATCAATGTCACCCGGCGCTCCATGTCCTCGGCCGACAGCCCCGGGTAGTTCCAGAGGACGGCGACCACCGGGATGTCGATGGTCGGGAAGATGTCGACCAGCATTCGGCTGGCCGAGAGGATCCCCATCACCAGGATGAGGACCGCCATGATCGCAACCGTGTACGGGCGCCGCAGAGCCAGGCGCACGATCCACATCGTTCGTCTCCTCGCCCCGCTGGCTTACTTTATAACAGCCGCTGCCGATTCAACAAGCGGACGTCTGCCGCGCGCGCTTCGTCGCCGCCTGGAACGCGGCGAGGTCGCCGGTCGCCTTGAACTCGGCGATCGGGATCTGGATCTCGACGCCGTGCGTCCGGCAGCCGCGACCCATGAGGCGGGCCGGGATGTCGTCGGCGCGGTAGGTCTCGTGCCCCGCGCCCTCGTGCGCGGCGAGGGCGACGGCGTACTCTTCGGCGGTGTGGACGAGGCGGGGGCTCACGGCGCTCTCCTTTTACAAACGGTGGACGGTCATGAGGTTCGTGCTCTCCGGCTGATTCGGCACGCCCGAGGCGATCACCACGGCCTCGCCGCGCTTGCACAGACCGCGGCCGACGAGGACCTCGGAGACAAAGCGGAACATCTCGTCGGTGGAGCCGTAAGGCGGGATGACCACCGGGGCGACGCCCCAGTAGAGCGCCATCCGCCTCCAGGTCTCGGGCAGCGGCGTCACCGCGAAGACGCGCGCCGCCGGCCGGTGCTCGCTGATGAGCCGCGCCGTGCGTCCGGTCTGGGTGCACGCGACGATCGTCGCGATGCCGAGCTGCTCGGCGGCGGCCACGCAGGCCCGGGCGACCGCCATCGGGAAGCTGTCGGACCGGTCGAGCGCGGGCGGCGGCGGCCGCGAGCGAAAGCGCGGGCTGCGCTCGATCTCGGCGATGATCGCGCTCATGGTCTGCACGGCCAGGGCGGGGTGGGCGCCGGTGGCCGTCTCCTCGGAGAGCATCACGGCCCCGGCGCCGTCGAGGATGGCGTTGGCGACGTCCGAGACCTCGGCGCGGGTGGGGCGGACGGAGGTGACCATCGATTCGAGCATCTCGGTCGCTACGATGCAGAGCTTCCCCTCCCGGATCGCCCGCTCGATGCCGTTCTTCTGGACGAGCGGCACACGCTCCAGCGGCAGTTCCACCCCGAGGTCGCCGCGGGCGATCATGATGCCGTCGGCGGCGGCGGCGATCTCGGAGAGCCGCTCGACCGCCTGCGGCTTCTCGATCTTGGCGATGATCGGGATCGGGTCCCCGAGCACCTTGCGCAGGGCCGCGACGTCGCCCTCGCTCCGGACGAAGGAGAGGGCCACGTAGTCGACGCCGATCTCGCGGCCGAAGAGCACGTCGTCGATGTCCTTCTCGGTCAGCGAGGGGGTCTTCACGTCCGACTCCGGGAGGTTGATCCCCTTCTGATCCCGGATCACGCCGCCGACGAGGACGCGGCACTTGACGTCGTGCCGTCCGACGGCCGTCACGACGAGCCGCAGCCGCCCGTCGTCGAGCAGGACCGCCTCGCCCTTGCGGACGTCCGCGGGCAGGCCGGCGTAAGTCGTCGGCAGGATTCCCTTCCCGCCCGTCGTCTCGCGGGTGGTCAGGGTGACGCTCTCGCCCTCCTTGAGGAAGGCGCGCCCACCGCGCAGACGGCCGACGCGGATCTTCGGACCCTGGAGATCCTGGAGGACGGCGACGGGCCGGCCGGCCTTCTCGGCCGCGGCGCGGACGAGGGTGAGCCGTCGCCGGTGGTCCTCGTGGGTGCCGTGGGAGAAGTTGAGGCGGGCGACGTCCATTCCGGCGTCGATCAAGGCCTCGATCGCTTCGGGACTCCCGCTCGCCGGCCCGAGCGTACCGACGATCCGGGCTTTCCGCTGGGGCTTCGCCATGGCCGGGGGGAAGCCATAGCATCGCCCGGGGAAGAGATCGAGGCGGGGTGCGTCGACGGGGGCCCGTGCCGACCCGGCGCGGGGCTGACCCACGTTATCGGCCGCCGACCCCGCGTCGTTGCGGGGAGCCGCCCCCGTTCCCGATACCCGATACCCGTGGTCCAATACGATCGAAGGAAACCGCACACAGACCCTGCGTCTGGAATCGGGGACTCGGGGACGGGAAGGGGGCCAGGAATCGCGCGGTTGCCCCCGGGAAGCATAGGGGTAGCCTCTCCGACCCAACCCCTTGACGGTGACCCGTTCGTGACGATATTTCCCCCCGCATGAACCCGGACGTGGAACGAGCGGAGGCGTCGGCCCGAGGGCTGCGCGTCGCCTTTCGTCCGGCCGACGTGGTCCTCGTCTTCGCCGGCACGCTCGGTACGGCGATCCTGGCGCTTGGGCGTCCGGAGGGGTGGCACGCCTCCGCCCTCGCGTTCCTCTGCGTGGCTGCGGCGCCGTTCTTCCTCGAGTGGCTGCGCGAGCGCTGGCCGAACGCGGTGACCGGAGCGGCCGCGGACTTCTTCCCCGGCGTCGCCTTCGTCCTGATGTACACCCACCTTGGCCCGCTGGTGACCCTCCTCCACCCCGGGCTCGCCGACGCCCGCCTCCAAGAGATTGATCGGATGCTCTTCGGCGTCCAGCCCGCGGTCTGGCTGGCGCCGTACATGTCGCCGTGGCTCAACGACTTCCTGATGGCCTGCTACTCGAGCTACTACGTCTGGGCGACGCTCGTCGGAGCCGTGTTCCTCCTCCGAGGGGAACGGACGGCCTTCGACCGTTGGGCCCTGGCGGTGACGATCTACGCCGTGCTCAACTTCACCCTCTACGCGATGGTGCCGGCCGAGGGGCCCCGCTTCATGCTCGCCGGAGCGTTCCCCGGGCCCATTCGGGGCAAGCTCTGGGCCGGCGCGCTCGCCGACGCCTTCGGCCACAGCCCGTACCTGCGCGACTGCTTCCCGTCCGGCCACACGGCCCTGACGGTGATGGTCCTCGCGGAGAGCTGGCGGCGAATCCGGAGGCTCTTCTGGGCCGCCCTGCCGATCTGCACCGGCCTCATCGTGGCCACCGTCGCCTGCCGCTTCCATTACGGCATCGATCTCGTCGCCGCCGTCCCGTTCGCGTTCCTGAACCTCTGGCTCGCCGACCGGGCGATGCGCCATGGGGCGATGAAGCTCGTCCTCGACCGTCTCGCGGGCGCCGCCGGCTAACGTTTGACCGCAAACGCTTGACAGACGGGCTGGGGTCCGCCGATCGTGTCCCGGTGGCGAGCAAGGGACGGAAGCGACGACGGGCGAAGTCCCTTCCGGGGCGGCCGGGCCCGCTCGTCGAGCTGGAGGCGCGCCGGGCGCGCGAGGCCCGGGCGATCTTCGAGATCTGGGGTTCGGTGGGGCTTCCGGTCGTCGGCGCCCTGAAGCGTTTGCTCGCGGTCGTCGCGCGCATGTATGGGCCCCGCACCGCGTTCGTCCTCCTTTACGACCCGGTCTCCGGCCAGCTCAACGTGGCCTCGGCGCGGGGCCGTGAGGACGGGGCGGTCGTGGCGGTCCGGCCCGGGGATGGGCCCATCGGAGAGGCCTTCTCGACCGGCGAGATCCGGCTCGGCTGGGTGGAACAGCGGGATCGGCGGCGCGGGGGCCGCGTCAAGGTCGACGATCCTCTCCTGCGGCTGGCGATCGCCCACCGGCGCGAGACGCGACGGTCGTTGCCGCCCGGGACGGCGGAGAACGGCCGGCGCCTCGTCGCGATCCCGATGCGCTCGACCGGCCGCTGCGTCGGCGTGCTCGTCCTGGTCGGGCCGCGATTGCGGGATGGGCGCGATCTCGCCGCGACGGAGGCGGACCTCCTGCTCGCCCTGGGCGCGCAGGGAGCGGCCGCGGTCGAGATCGCCCGCCTGCGGGATGACGCGCTGCGCCGCAGCCGCGACCTGGAGACCGCGCTCGCCGGCGCCCGCTCGGTGGCGGCGAGCCGGGACGAGGCGCTCGGGACGATCGCCCACGAGCTGCGGACCCCTCTCGCGACGATCAAGGGCTACCTCTCGATCCTGCAGGACGGGGGCGCGGCGGTGTCGCCGCGCGAGGCGATCGCCGCCTGCCTGCGCGCCACCGACCGGATCGGGCGGCTCATCCAGGACCTCGTGCTCGCGAGCCACCTCCACGCGGCGCGGATGGAGCTGGACCCGAAACCGATCGGCCTCAAGAGCCTGCTCGCCGAGGCGAAGGTGGCCCTCGCCGACCTCGGGGTCGAGCGGGGGGTGAGGGTCCACCTCCGGCCCGGGCCGGAGGCGTTCGTCCGGGGCAACCGCGATCGGCTCCTCGACGTCGTGGTGAACGTGCTCGACAACGCTGTCCGCTACAACCGGGTCGGAGGCGAGGTCCGGGTCGGGATCGAGAGCCGCGGCTCGGTGGCCCGCCTCTGCGTCGAGGACGACGGGCCCGGGATCCCCCCCGGCGAGCTTCGCCACATCTTCGACCGCTACCTCGAGCTGCCGGTCTCGCCCCACGGCGGGGGCATCGGCGTCGGGCTCGGGCTCTCGCTCGTGCGGCAGGTCGTCGAGCGGCACGGCGGTCGGGTGGAGATGCAGAGCGAGCAGAAGAAGGGCACCCGCTGCGTCATCGACTTGCCGCTCTTCGCCGGCGTGGCGAGCGGCCATCCGGAGGCCGCCGCCGGTGGCGAGGGGGACGGCCGCATCCTGCTCGTCGAGGACGACGCCGATTGTCGCGACGCCCTCCAGCTCGTACTCCAGGGCAAGGGCTACCGGGTGGAGGCGGCGAGCGGCGGCCGCGCAGCGCTCGCCGCCCTCGGCCGGTCGCGCCCCGGACTCATGCTGCTCGATCTCCACATGCCCGACCTCGACGGCCGGCTCCTCTTGCGGCGCATTCGCAAGGACCCGCGTCTCGCCGATCTCCCCGTCTTCGTCATCTCCGGCGCCATCGACGCCGCCGCGGGCATCGATCGTCTCGCGCCCGGCGCGCAGGTGGAGGGCATCTTCGAGAAGCCGCTCAACTTCCCCCGCCTGCTCGAGGCGCTCGCGGGGCGGGTAGCGCGCTCCGGCGGCGAGGCCTAGGAGGCTCATCTGAAATGGGTGCCGTCGCGAGAGCGCCGAGACCTAAGCCCGTCTTATTCACGGTCCGGCTGCTGCGGCGTCCGATCCCGCGCCTCCCGAAGGGGGGGCTTGCCACCCCTACAACGACATGGGGGAGTGTGCTCGCTCCGTACCTCCTCGCGGGGGGCTTGCCACCCTCCAAACGACTTGGGGGGGGATGTGCTTTACGCGACGCCTCGTCGGTCGTCGCTCTCGCTTGCCCTTCTCGGCTCGCGGTCTAAAAACGCCTCGCTACGCCGTACCGTGAATAAGACGGGCTAAGGCGAGACCGGCGCCCGAGGAGTGAGCTGCGTCAAACGGACTCTTTGCAGTACGTTTTGCGGCGAAGCGACGAGGCCGCCCGTCGCGAGCGAAGGGATCGGCTTTCGCAGCAGGCAGCCATTTCAGATGAGCCTCCTGGCGCCGATTCATCCCTCCGGCGGCCGGCGCGCGCCGCCGCCTCCGCGCGCGCGGCGGATCGTCGCCCCCGGTACGCAAAGGCACGGATGGACCGAGGCGGAAAGCCCGCGCGGGGTCAGGCCAGGTGCTTGCGGAACCGCGCGATCGACAGCAACAGGACCGCGACCCCGATGACGAGGAGGGCGACGAACTGTCGGTAGAGATCGGCGAAGCCCTCCCCCTTCAGCAGCGTGCCGCGGACGATCTCCAGGAAGTGGCGCATCGGGTTGAGGAACGTCAGCGGGCGGAGCCAGGCGGGCATCGAGGCGATCGGGGAGAGGAACCCCGAGAGCAGGGAGGCGGGCAGGATGAAGGCGAAGGCGGCGAGGATGGCCTGTTGCTGCGACGACGCGAGCGTGCCGAGCAGGATGCCGAAGCCGAGCGTCGAGAAGACGTACAGGAAGCCTCCGAGGCCGAGCAGGGCGAGCGACCCGCGCACCGGGACCGCGAAGAGGAGGGAGCCGAGGAGGATCACGCCGACGATGTCGAACAGGCCGACGAAGACGAACGGAAGCGTCTTGCCGGCGAGCAGCACCGACGGCCGGATGGGGGTCACCAGGACCTGTTCGAGCGTGCCCGCCTCCTTCTCGCGCGCGAGCCCCATCGCGGTGAGGAAGGCGGTCGCCTGCATGAGCAGCATGCCCAGGATTCCGGGCACCATGTAGACCGGCGAGGAGAGGCGGGGGTTGTACAGGATGCGCGGCTCCAGCACGAGCGGCGGGCCGATCGCCGCGGTCGCGGCGGACAGGCCGTGCTCGACGAGGAACTCGCGCGCGTCGGCCTGCGCCACCTGGGCGCGCGTGGTGTCCGTGCCGTCGACGATGACCTGGACCTCGGGGCCGGCCTCGCGGCCCGCCTCGCGGGTGAAGCCGTGCGGGACGATCACCGCCACCTCGGCGGCGCCCGATTCCAGCGCCCGCTGCGCCGCGGCCGGGTCGAGGACGTCGGCGGCGCGCGTGAAGATCGCGTTCGCGAAGAAGCCCTGGAGCAGCTCCTGGCTCTTCGGCGTGGCGTCCTGGTCGCAGACCACGGTCGGGAGGTGATCGACGTCGAAGTTGACCGCGTAGCCGAACAGGGAGAGCTGGAGGAGCGGCGCGATCATCAGGATGAAGGTCATGCGCCGGTCGCGGAGCGTCTGGATCGCCTCCTTCGTCATGACGTTGAAGAGTGAGCGGAGCATTGGTTCAGGCGAGCCGGCGGGAAAACCTCGTGACCGCGACGGCCAGGACGAGGAAGGCGAAGAGGGCGAGGGGGAGGATCTGCGGCCAGAGGAGCGAGACGCCGCTGCCCTTGAGCATCGTGCCGCGCAGGATCGAGACGTAGTAGCGGGCGGGGAAGACCGACGCGATGGCCTGGAGGAGGGCGGGCATGTTCTCGATGGGGAAGATGAAGCCGGAGAGGAGCATCGCGGGCAGGAACGAGCCGATCACCGCGACCTGGACCGAGACCATCTGGTTCTTCGTCACGACGGAGACGAGCAGGCCGACGCCCAGCATGCAGACGAGGAAGAGCAGCGAGGTCGAGAAGAGCAGCAGGAGCGAGCCGCGGATGGGAACGTCGAAGAGGTAGGCCCCGAGGGTCGTGATGAGCAGCGTCTGGACGAAGCCGAGCCCCACGTACGGCAGGAGCTTCCCGACGATGATCTCCGTCCGGCCGACCGGGGTCGCGAAGAGCTGCTCCATGGCGCCGCGCTCCCACTCCCGGGCGACCGTCAGGGCGGTCAGGAGCGTCGAGACCATCGAGAGGATCATGACGATGAGGGCCGGGACGATGTCGATGGCCGACCGGAGGGTCGGATTGAAGCGAACGCGGATGGGGAGGTCGAGGGCGGCCGACGCCCCGCTCGCCGCGGCCGCCACCCCCGCGGCGTCGCCGAGCGCGACCGAGGCGTAGGAGCCGTCGCTGCCGTCGAGGAGGAACTGGAGCGCCCCCGGCTCACCGCGCGCGCGGTGGCGCGCGAGCCCCTCGGGGACGACGAAGACGCCGCGGACGTCGCCGCGGCCGAGCAGCGGGAGGGCGGCCTCGGGCGACGGGAGGTCGGCCGCGCGGACGAAGTCGCCGCCCGCGGTCAGCTCCTGCAGGAGGCGCCGGGAGGCGGGCGTGTGGTCCTGATCGACGACCGCGATGGGGATGTGATCGATGTCGACCGAGACCCCGTAGCCGAAGAGGGCGAGCATGACGAGCGGAACGCCGAGCGCCATGTAGACGGCGCCGGGATCGCGGATCAGGTGGAGCATCTCCTTGTGCGCGATGGCGCGGGTGCGGCGGAGGAAGCGATTCATCCGCCGCCGCCCGCGATCGTGGCCCGTTCGACCGTGAGGAAGACGTCCTCCAGCGTGACGCCCGTCTCCGCGACCTGGGCCGGCACGCCGGCGGCGGCGAGCGCCCGCCGCAGATCGTCCGCGCCGGGGCCGTCCCTATCGACGCGGACGTGGAGGGCGGCGCCGAAAGGCTCGACGGAGAGCAGCGGCAGGCCCGCGGCGCTCCGCCGCAGCGCGTCGATTCCCACGCCGTGGATCTCGAGCATGCGCCCGGGGACGAACGCTTCGCGCAGCTCGATCGGGGTGCCGAGCGCCGCGAGCCGGCCGGCGGACATGAGGCCGAGCCGCTCGCAGTATTCGGCCTCATCGAGGTAGTGGGTGGTGACGAAGATCGTCGTCCCTGCGTCGGCGAGCTTGCGGATGAGCCGCCAGAAGGCGCGGCGGGACTCGGGGTCCACGCCCGACGTCGGCTCGTCGAGGAAGACGATCGACGGGGAGTGGAGGATGGCGCAGGCGAGGGCGACTCGCTGCCGGATGCCGCCGGGGAGCGAGGCGACGAGGCGGCTCCCCAGCGCGGCGAGGCCGAGCTGGGCCTCCACGCGCTCACGCCGGCCGCGGAGGTCGCGGCCAAACAGGCCGTACGCGCCGCCGAAGAACTTGAGGTTCTCGTCCACCGTGAGGTCGAGGTAGAGGGAGAACTTCTGCGACATGTAGCCGATGGAGCGGCGGACCGCGGCGGGATCGTGGACCACGTCCACGCCGGCGACATGGACGCTCCCGGAGGAGGCCGGCAAGAGGCCGCAGAGGATCCGCATCGTCGTCGACTTGCCGGCGCCGTTCGCGCCGAGGAAGCCGAAGATCTCGCCCTGGGCCACGTCGAAGGAGACCTCGTTCACGGCGACGAAGCCGCCGAAGCGGCGCGTCAGCTTCTCCACCCGGATGGCGCGGCCGTCCATTCACGCCTCCGTCTGCTCGTGCCGCTCGTGCACGCGGGCGAGGAAGACGTCCTCGAAGGTCGGGGAGGCGGGCGTCGCGTCGAAGGCGGGGGATCGGCTGCCGTCCCGCCCGCGGAGCACGAGCCGGAGCGCGTCGCCCTCCGCGCCTCGCACCAGGAGCTCGCGGCCGCGGCGCACGACGATCCGGAGCTGCTCGCCGGCCGGCGTGAACGCGAGCACGTCGGGGCTCTTCTCGATCCAGCTCTCGACGGACGCGCGCTCCCCGCCGACGCGGAAGACCGGGTGGTCGAAGGCGCGGACCAGTTCGGAAGGAGCGCCCTCGGCCAGCAGGCGGCCCTGGTAGAGCAGCCCGACGTGGTGGCAGCGCGCGGCCTCGTCCATCGTCGGCGTCGCGAAGACGATGGCCATCCCGTCGGCAAGGAAGCCATGGAGCAGGTCCCAGAACTCGCGCCGGCTCACCGGATCGACGCCGTTGGTCGGCTCGTCGAGCAGGAGGATCTTGGGCTCGTGCAGGAGGACGCAGGCGAGCGCGAGCTTCTTGTACATGCCGCCCGAGAGGGCCGAGGCACGGCGCCTGCCGAACGGGGCGAGGCGGGTGAGCGCGAGGAGCCGCTCCTTGCGCGCCGCGAACGCCTCGCGCGAGAGGCAGGCCATCTCCCGGAAGAACGCCAGGTTCTCGTCGACGGTGAGGTCGCCGTAGAGGCTGTACTGCTGGGGCATGTAACCGAGCGACTCGCGGAACGAACCGTCGCGGCCGAAGGGATCGCGGCCGAGGAGGGCGACGCGGCCTCCGTCGGGGTCGAGCAGGCCGGCGAGCAGCCGGAGCGTCGTCGTCTTGCCCGCGCCGTCGGGGCCGACGAGGCCATAGATCTGCCCGGCCTCGACGGAGAGGGACAGGTTATCGACGGCGACCTGTCCGGCGAAGGTCCGCCGCAGCTCCTGGACGACGATCGCGCTCATCTTCCGAACACCCCCCGGCTCACTCCCAGGTCCCGTCGATGGAGACCTCCACCGGCATGCCCGACCGGAGCTTCAGGTCCCGGTTCTGGATCCGGACCTCGACCGCGTAGACGAGCCGCTCCCGGTCCTGGCGCGTCTGCACGTTGCGTGGGGTGAACTCGGCGCGGGGGGAGACGCGGGCGATCGTCCCCGAGAACCTCCTGCCCGGGTAGGCGTCGGCGACCACCGTGACCTTCTTGCCCGGCGCGGCGGCGGCCAGCTCCTCGTTGGGCAGGTAGAAATAGACGCGAGCCAGGGCGAGGTCGGTGAGCGAGAGGATGGCCATCCCCGGCTGGACCGCCTCGCCCGGCTGGAAGTTGCGGGTGACGACGATCGCGTCACGGGGGGCGTACAGCTTGCATTCACGCACGTTGGCCTCCACCTGCGCGACCTCGGCGCGGGCGGTGTCCGCGTTCCCTTGCGCGACCAGCACCTGGGCCCGCGCCGCGGCCCCGCTGCTGTCGAGCGCCCCGGCCTGCGCCTTTCTCGCCCCCATCGCCGACTCCTGGGCCTCAATCTGGGCCGCGAGCGTGTCGTGGCGGGAGCGAGCGTCGTCATAGGCCGCCCGGGTCGCGGCCCCGGCGCGGAAGTTCTCCTCGGCCCGCTCCATGTCCATGCGCGCCTGCGCCTCCTGCGCGCGCAGCGCGGCGAGCTGGGAGCGCGCGGCGCCGACGTTCTCCAGGCCGGCCGAGGCGCTGCGCGCGGCGGAGGTCGCGCTCGCGCGGGCCGCGGTGAGCGCGGCCTCCGCCACCGCCAGCCGGGACCTCGCCGCGTCCAGGGCCGCCTGCGGCTGCGCGCAGTCCAACTCGACCACGAGCTGCCCCTCCTTCACGGTGTCGCCCTCGTGCACGTCCACCGCGGCGATGCGGGCGGCGATCCGCGCGGTGACGTTCACGTCCGTTCCCTCCACGATGCCGCTCCCGCCCGCCGGTCCGTGCTCGGCCGCGTGGAGCTTCTCGACGCGGAGGAAGAGGGCGGCGATGAGCAGCGTGGTCAGCAGGCCGATGGCGACGAGCGTCTTCTGTACGGTCATGGAGAGTCCTGGAGGAGCGGCCGGCCGGCCGCCTGTTCGAGGGCGAGCAGCGCCGCGGCCAGGTCGGCGCGCGACTGGGAGAGCGTGGCGTCCGCCTGAAAGGCGTCGCGGTTGGCCTGGGACACGTCGAGCGAGGTCACGGTGCCCGACTTGAGCTGCGTCTGGGTCAGCGAGAGGGCCTCGCGGGCGCTGGCCGATTCGGCGGAGGCGGCCTCCATCCGCGCGTGGTCGGCCTCGACGGCGAGCCAGGCGGCGTGCACGTCGTCGCGGACCTGATCGAGCGTCTGGGCGAGCCGCTCGCGGCTCTCGGTGACCGCGGCGCGCGCCTGGCGGACGGCCGCGGTCGTCCCGACCGGATCCAGGTTCCACGAGAGGTTGACGCCCGCGGTCCAGAACCAGTCGGACGGCAGGAACCCGGGGGCGTTGGTGTAGGACTCGCGCGCGGA
>JAKAPL010000081.1 GCA_021807105.1 Myxococcales bacterium
ACGCGGTCGAAGCGGACCGGGTCCTCGCCGCGGACCTCGGCCCCCGGGGGGAGCGGCGGCGCGCTGGGCGATCCGGGATGGAGCTCGAGGTAGGGCTCGCCGAGCGGACCCTGCGTCGAGATCGTGAAACGCGCGTCGGTGACGAGCGCCTTGGCCATCCCCGGGTCGACCCGCACGTCGAGCCGCACGGGCAGCGGGCTGCCGTCGGCGGCGCGGCGCCCTGGAAGCAGCCTGACCCCACGGACGCGGCCGATGGTGACGCCCGCGAGCTCGAGCGGCGCGCCCGCGGTGAGGCCGGCGGAGTCCCCGAAGTCCACGGAGACCGGCAGCCCGCCCGAAAGCGGCCCCTGGAGCACGGCCCAGAGGACGAGACCGGCGATCAGCGCCAGGACCGCCAGGAGCCCGACCTTGAGTTCGAGGGCACGTTCGTCCACGGGGGCGACAGTTTATGCTTTTCAATGGAGCGCGCGCCAGTACGGCGACAGGACGCTTCGGAGCTGGGCGGCCATCGAGAGGACGAGCGGGCCAGGGGCCCCGCCGGCGATCGGAGCAGGCTCGCCCGCCAGCGCGCCGAGGGCGGCCCGTACCCCGGCCGCGAGCCCTTCGGGATCGTAGCCCCCTTCGAGCGTGAGGACGATCCGGCCGGCGCAGTGGCGGGCGGCCCAGCCGGCGAAGAGGCTGAAGAGCGCGGCGAAGCCGGGGGTGGTCACCGAGAGTCCGCCGAGCGGATCGTTGCGGCCGGCGTCGAAGCCGGCGGAGACGAGCACGAGGTCCGGCTCGAATTCGTCGACGAGCGGAGCGACGAGCTGTCCGTAGACGAAGAGGAGATCGGCGTCGCCCGCGCCGGCGGGGAGGGGGAGGTTCACGGTGTAGCCGAGGCCCGGGCCGTTGCCCAGCTCGCCGATCGAGCCGGTACCCGGGTAGAAAGGGAAGCGGTGGCTGGAGACGTACAGCACGTCGGCCCGGTCCCAGAAGGCCCACTGTGTGCCGTTGCCGTGGTGGACGTCGGGGTCGAGGATCAGGATCCGGCGGCACGAGAGCTCGTCGGCGGCAAAGGCGGCGGCGATCGCCACGTGGTTGAGCAGGCAGAACCCCATGGCACGCTCGGATTCCGCGTGATGGCCGGGCGGGCGGACGAGGGCGAACGCGCCGGCCTCGCGCCGCGCGGCGACCGCCTCGACCGCCTGCACGGCGGCCCCGGCCGCGAGCTGGGCGGTGGCGTACGAGAAGGGGCCGACGGGGGTGTCCGGATCGAGCAGGGCGTGCCGGCCGGCGGTCGCCGCGAGGGCCGTGAGGTAGGGCGGTGTGTGGACGCGTTCGAGGTCGGCCTGGCGGGCCGGCCGGGCGTTCTCCACGATCATGCCGGGCGGCGGCCGTTCGTCCAGGCTGCGATGGATGGCGCGCAGGCGAGCGGGGCTCTCGGGATGGGCCGCGCCCGGGTCGTGGCGCAGGAAGCGATCGTCCCGGATGACGAGCATCGCCCGGCGAGGATACACCCGTCCTTAGGATGCGCGGCAGGATGCGCGGCCGCGGAGTTCGCCATGCACGGAGGCGCTCGTTCGGTTAGAACGGGGCGAGACTCAAAACCTTCCAACAAAGGAGACGCACGACGATGCTGACCGTAGGAGACAGGCTGCCCGATTTCCGGCTCCAGGCGACCGTGAGCCTCGAGCATGGCAAGGAGTTCACCCAGGTGACGCACGCGAGCCACCCCGGCAAGTGGAAGGTCCTCTTCCTCTGGCCGATGGACTTCACGTTCGTCTGCCCCACCGAGATCGCCGAGTTCGGCCGGCGCAACGGGGATTTCCAGGCCCGCGGCGCGCAGATCCTCGGCGCCTCGATCGACACCCACTTCGTCCACCTCGCCTGGCGGCGTGAGCACCCCGACCTGCGCGACCTGCCGTTCCCGATGCTCGCCGACACGAAGCGGGAGCTGTCGACCGCGCTCGGCGTCCTGCACCGGGACGGCGTGGCGCTCCGGGCCACGTTCCTCGTCGACCCCGAGGGCATCATCCGCCATGTTTCGGTCAACGACCTGTCGGTCGGCCGCAGCGTGGACGAGACGCTGCGGGTTCTCGATGCGCTTCAGACGGGCGAGCTCTGCCCGGTCAACTGGAAGAAGGGGACGCCGACCCTCAAGGGCGGGTGACGCGCCGGGACGCGCCGCCCTCCCCCTCCCGTGTCTGGGAGGGGGAGGGCGGCGCGGTCGTCACGACCCTCCCCCCGCGGGAGAGAGGCCAGGCGAGGGGGGCTCGAGCTCCGCCGGTTCGATCGGCGGCTCGGCTGCGCCGAGCGGCGCAAAACGCTGGAGCATGACGAGCCCCGGCACGCACGCCACCACGGTCGAGAAGAAGAACGGCGTCCAGCCGAGCGTCCCCGCGAGCCAGCCCGCGGCCGGGCCCACGGCGACCCGCCCGAGCGCGAAGAGGCTCGTGAAGAGGGCGAACTGCGTGGCCGAGAAGCTGCGCGCGGTCAAGCGGAGGAGCAGCACGCCGAGTGCACCGGCGGCCATGCCCTGGAACGACGCCTCCACCGTCACCGCGCCGTACATCACCAGCCGATGGGCGTCGAGGAGGGAAGGGCCGAGCGGTCCGCCGAGGCGATCGACGGCCGCGTACCCCAGGCAGCCGGCGGCCTGGAGGAGCCCCGAGATCCAGAGGGCGTGACCGAGGCCGAGCCGGTCGGCGGCGACCCCGCCGGCGAGGGTCCCGGCGAGCATGGCGGCGAGGCCGAGGGTCGCCGTCGCGACGCCCACGTCGGCCGGAGAGAAGCCCTTCTCGATCAGGAACGGCCGGGTGAGCGAGGTCGCGAGGTTCTCGCCCAGCTTGTAGAGCAGCACGAAGGCGAGGATCTCGACCGCCCGGCGCATCCGGAAGATGCCGGCGAGCGGTTCGAGGACCGCCTCGCGCAGGGTGCGCGGCGGGCTCGGCGGACGGGCCGGCTCCGGCGAGGCGGCGACCACGCCCATCATCGGAAGGAAGAGCAGCGCCAGGCCGCCGATCACCCAAGGGAAGCCCCAGGAGGCGCCGGCGGTGATCGCGAGGGCGCCGGCGACGTACATCGCGAGCCGGTAGACGGCGACCCGCGCGCCCACCGCGAGGCCCTGCTCGGCGGGCTCGAGGATCTCCACGGCGTAGGCGTCGATGGCGATGTCCTGCGAGGCCGAGGCGAAGGCCACGAAGGCGGCGAACCCGGCGAGCGTCCCGAGCGATCGCGCGCGGACCGAGGCGGCGAGCCCGAGGGTGCCGAGGAGGAGCAGGAGCTGGCTGACGAGGATCCACGAACGCTTTCGGCCGAGCCAGGGCAGGCTGTAGCGGTCCATGAGCGGCGCCCAGAGAAACTTGAAATTCCAGGGCGCCTGGACGAGCGAGAAGAGGCCGATGGTCTTGATGTCCACGTGCCGGTAAGCGAGGAAGGCCGGCAGCAGGATCCAGACGAGGCCGAGCGGGACCCCGGACGAGAACGACTGGAGCGTCACCGCGGCGACGCGCGGCGACCGGCCGGCGGCGCGTAGGCTCTCCAGCGTCGGCGCCCGGGTCATGCGGCCAGTCCTACCACAGGCCGCCGGCAGGACCTCGCGCCGGCCGCGGCGGGGGAGTTGCGGTCCCGCCATCCGGTTCCTTAAGATCCCCCCCTTGGAATGTCCATGGACGCCTCGAACCTTCGCCCGGCACGGACCCTCGACATGAGCGGCAGCTTCTGTCCCGTGCCGATCATCGAGACGGCGAAGGCCGTCCGGGCGCTGCCCCTGGGCGAGGTGCTGCTCGTGATCGGGACCGACCCGGGCATCGAATCGGACATGGCGGCCTGGTGCCGCGCGACGAAGAACGATCTCCTGGGCGTCGCCCGCGACGGTCGTGTCCTGCGGGCCTGGGTCCGCAAGCGCGGGGGCGGGTGAATGGTCACCGCGATCGGCATGATCTCGGGCGGACTCGATTCGACGCTCGCGCTCCGACTCCTCCTGGACCAGGGGGTCCGGGTCAAGGCCGTCAATTTCTACACGGGCTTCTGCATCACCGAGACGCGGCGCCGTCTCGGCGGCCGGACCCGCGACGGCGAGCCGCCGCGCAACGAAGCCCTCCGTGCCGGCGCCGACTGCGGCGTCGAGGTGGAGCTGGTCGACCTGAGCGGCTCCGGCTACCTCGACGTGGTCGCGAATCCCCGCCACGGTTACGGCGCCAACGCGAACCCCTGCATCGACTGCCGGATCTTCATGATGAGCGAGGCCCGAAGGATCATGGAGCGGGAGGGGGCGGACCTCGTCTTCACCGGCGAGGTGCTCGGGCAGCGCCCGATGAGCCAGCGGCGGCCGACCCTCGCGCTCATCGAGAAGGAGAGCGGCCTCTCCGGCCGGCTCCTGCGGCCCCTCTCCGCGCGCCTGTTGCCGCCGACGATCATCGAGCAGGAGGGACGGATCGACCGGAGCCGCCTCCTCGGGATCTCCGGCCGCGGTCGCAAGGACCAGATCGCCCTCGCCGCGCGGCTCGGGATCGACGACTACCCTCAACCCGCGGGCGGCTGCTGCTTCCTCACCGACGAGGCGTTCGGTCGCAAGTTCCATGATCTGATGGACCGGCGGGCGGAGCGGCGGATCGAGCGCGACGAGATCATCCTGCTCGCCACAGGCCGCCACTTCCGGCTCGGGGAGCGGGTGAAGCTCCTCGTCGGCCGCACCGAGGGCGAGAACGCCGTGCTCGACCGGCACGCGGAGGGGCGGTGGCGGCTCACGACTCCCGAGCACCTCGGGCCGCTCGCCCTCGTCGAGGGAGAGCCGGATCCGGAGCAGCGGCGGCTCGCCTCGGGGATCGTCGCCCGCTACGGAAAGGGACGCGCGCACCCCGAGGTCCGGGTCCATTGGAGCCGCGCCGGCGAGGAGCTCACCGTCGCGGTCGCGCCGCTCGCGGACGAGGGCGTGCTCGAGCGGCTGCGGCTGTGAGCCGCGGGGCGGGGGCCCTCGAGGGGCCGCCCCATGTTTCTGGAGCCATCCGGCTGATTCCTGGACGTCTTCCGGCTCCCCTTCCCGGGCCTCCGATCGCAGCCTCCAAGGCTCCGTCCGCAGCCTCGAAGCCTTCCGTCGATGCCTCCTTAAGGTCCCCGGCAGCTCCTTCCGGCGACCGGGCCGCGGGCGGAACCAGGAATGAGGAGACGGGGGAGGCAGGAGGAAACCCTCCTGGCTTCCTGGGTTCCTCGTCGCCAAGGTTTTGACCGAGCCCTTGAGCCCGTCTTATTCACGGTACGGCGTAGCGAGGCGTTCGAGACCGCAGCCGAGAAGGGCGAGCGAGCAGACCCCCCCATGTCGTGGTAAGGGTGGCAAGCCCCCCCTTCGGGAGGCGCGGGATCGGACGTCGCAGCAGCCGGACCGTGAATAAGACGGGCTTGAGCTCCAGCGCGCCCCGATTGACCGGCTCGCGCTCCCGGGCTTAAAACCCGAAGCGTGGCGGTCACCCGGAGGACTTTCCTCAAGCGGACGCTCGCCGGTGGCGTCGCGGCGGCGGGCGCGGGCGGCGTCGCGCTCGCGCTGCGGCCGGGCGCGCCTGGTCCGCCGCCCCGGACGCCGCTGCGCTTCTTCACCCCCGCCGAGTATGGGCTCTTCGCGATCGTCGCGCGCCGGGTGGTCCCCCCCGTGGCCGGTGCGCCCTCGGCGGACGAGCTGGACGTGGCGGGGAAGGCCGACGGGCTGCTCGCCCGGGCTGCGCCCCACGTGCAAGGCGATCTCCGGCGTCTGCTCGGCCTCTTCGACGACGCGCTCGCCGCCTTCCTCCTCGACGGCCGGACGTCGCCCTTCAGCCGCCTCTCGGCCGCCGGGCAGGACGAGGCGCTGCGCCAGTGGCGCGACAGCCGTCTCTCCTTGCGCCGCTCCGGCTTCCAGGGGCTCCAGCGGCTGGCGGCGGCCCTCTACTACTCGGACCCGCGAAGCTGGCCGGCCGCCGGCTACCCGGGGCCGCCGGTGCTCGTGCGCGCCGACGGCAGCCTCGTCGGCGGAACGGCGGCGCAGCGGGCCGCGGCGCGGCCGCCCGCGAGCGCCGCGCCGGAGAAGCAGCCTTGATCCTCGACGCCTCCAAGCTGGCCGCGTCGGTCGACGTCTCCTGCGACGTGGCCGTCGTCGGGACCGGCGCGGGTGGGGCGATCACGGCGCGCGCCCTCGCCCGGGCGGGGGCCAGGGTCGTGCTGCTCGAAGAGGGGGGCCACCACGAGTCGCGGGAGTTCGAGATGGAGGAGGCCAAGGCCTTCCCCATGCTCTACCAGGAGGACGGCAACCGGGCGACGGCCGATCTCGCCATCATGGTGCTCCAGGGCCGCTCCGTCGGCGGGAGCACGACGGTCAACTGGACCACCTGCTTTCGGACGCCGGGCCACGTCCTCGAACACTGGCGGACGCGCCATGGGGTCGAGGGGCTCGACGAGGCCGCGCTCACCCCGCACTGGGAGGAGATAGAGCGCTACCTGAACATCCAGGAGGTCCCCGAGTCCTACGTCAACAGGAACAACGGCCGGCTCTGGGACGGGCTCGGCGCGCTGGGCTGGCAGCGGCAGCGGATCCGGCGCAACGTGTACGGCTGCCAGAACAGCGGCTACTGCGGCATGGGCTGCCCGGTCGACGCCAAGCAGTCGATGCTCGTCACCGCGATCCCCGACGCCCTCAGGTCGGGCGCGGACCTGTACACGTACTGCCGGGCCCAGACGGTCGAGGTCCGCGGCGGCCGGGTCGCCGGGATCGTCGGCGTCGCGTTGGATCCCGCGACCTGGCGTCCGACGGGGCGGACCGTCCGCGTCCGGCCGAAGATCTGCGTCCTGTCCGGCGGGGCGATCAACACGCCCGCGATCCTGCTCCGCTCGCGCGCCGGAAACGAGAACGGCCGCGTCGGCCGGCGGACCTTCCTCCACCCGGTCGTCGCGATGGTCGGGATCCATCGTGAGCCCATCCAGGCGTTCTACGGCGCGCCGCAGTCGGTGAGCAGCCACCAGTTCGCCCGCCGGGGCGATGCGATGGGCTTCTTCTTCGAGACCGCGCCGGTCCACCCGATGCTCGGCGCGCTCGCGCTCAACGCGTTCGGCGCGCCGCTGCGCGAGCAGATCGCGAGGCTGCCGTCCATCAGCGCCGTCATCACCCTGCTCATCGACGGCTTCGGGGAAGGCGAGGAGGGAGGGACGGTGACGGTCGGGGCGGACGGCATGCCGGTGCTCGATTACCCGTTCACCCCGCGCCTCGCGGAGGCGGCGCGGGCGGGGCAGGAAGGCGCGGCGAAGATCCTGCTCGCCGCGGGCGCCGCGCAGGTGCGCAGCCTGCACGCGAAGCCGGTCGTGCTCGCCTCGCCGGCCGATCTCCCCAGGCTCGCGGCCGCGCCCTTCGGGCCGAACCTCCTCTCGGTCTTCACCGCCCACCAGATGGGAGGCTGTGCGATGGGCGGCGACCCGGCGACGTCGGTCGTCCGCTCCGACCTGCGCCACCACCGGATCGAGAACCTGTTCGTCATCGACGGATCGGTCTTCCCGACCTCGGTGGGCGTCAACCCCCAGCTCTCGATCTACGGCCTCGCGAGCTGGGCGGCCCCCCACGTGCTCCGCGCGCTCGGGAGGGCGTGAGGCGCCGGTGTCATGGCGGCGCGGGCGGCGCGCGGCGGACTCTGCGTTCGTCGCGCCGGGGCGAGGAGCCCCGGCTCGAATCCGGCGAGCGTGGGGGGCGGACCGGCGCGGGTGTCCTCCGCCGCCGGCAGCCGGTAGAATGACCCCGATGCCCCGGCTTCGTCTCGTTCTCCCCGCGGCCCTCGCCGCGGTCGCCGCGGGAGGGATCCTCGGGGCGACGCCCTCGGGCTCGCTCTACCGCGAGCTGGACGTCTTCACCCGCGTCCTCTCGGACATCGAGAACGACTACGTGCAGCCCCCCGACGAGAAGAAGCTCATCTACGGGGCGATCCGCGGCATGCTCGCGACCCTCGACCCGCACAGCGTCTTCATGGACCCCGCGCAGTTCAAGCAGATGCGCGAGGACACCGCGGGCGAGTTCGGCGGCCTCGGGTTGGAGGTCACGATGCGGCAGGGCGCGCTCGTCGTGGTATCGCCGATCGACGACACGCCGGCGGCGCGCGCGGGGATCGAGCCCGGCGACCGGATCGTGGCCATCGACGGCGTCGCGACGCGGGAGCTGACGCTCATGCAGGCGACGGGCCGGATGCAGGGCGCGCCGGGGACGCCGGTGACGCTCCTCTTGATGCGCAAGGGCTTCGCGCAGCCCCGCGCGATCACGCTCGTTCGCGAGCACATCCGCGTGAACCCGGTCCAGGCGCGCCTCACCGAAGACCGGATCGCGGTCGTCCGGATCGGGAGCTTCCAGGAGCGGACCGACCTCTTCCTGAAACGGGCGCTCGCGGGCCTGCACGAGAAGGCGGGGGGGGCCTTCACCGGCCTCGTGCTCGACCTGCGCAACAACCCCGGCGGCCTGCTCGATCAGGCGGTCCGGGTGAGCGATCGATTCCTCTCGTCGGGGACCATCGTCACGACGGAGGGGCGGGGCGGCCGGAACGTGGAGACGGAGGTCGCCCACCCGAAGGGAACCGAGCCCGACTACCCGATGATCGTCCTCGTGAACGGCGGGACCGCGTCGGCCTCGGAGATCGTCGCCGGGGCCTTGCAGGACCAGGGGCGGGCGGTGATCATGGGGACCCAGACGTTCGGCAAAGGATCGGTGCAGACCGTGATCGAGCTGCCGGACGGAAGCGGGCTCAAGCTCACCGTGGCGAAGTACTACACGCCCAAGCACCGCTCCATCCAGGAGGAGGGCATCACCCCCGACGTCGTGGTCCACCAGCTCGACGAGCGCGGGCCGCGGGAGGCCGAGGTGCCGCGCGAGCGCGACCTGCCCCGCCATCTGCCGCGCGAGGGGGCGCAGGTCCCGCGGGCGACGCCGGCGGTGGCGGGCCCGGCGACGGGCGAGCAGCGGACCGACTTCCAGCTTCGCACGGCGATCGACTACCTGCGGACCTGGAGGATCTTTCGCGCCGAGGCGGGAGGGCGGAAGAAGACATGACGGGAGTGCTCCTCATCACCCTGCTGCTCGGCGCGCCGCCACCTTCCGCGGCCGCCCTTGCCCTCGCCGTTCCCCCGGCGGCTGGGGACGAGCTCGCGGAGCTTCAGGTCCTGGCCACGCAGGCGCTGCTCGCCGACCCGAAGCTTCGAGCCGTCGACGCCGCCGCGGCGGACCCCGCCGGGGACGCCTCTCGCGCCGCCGCGGCCCGCGAGGGGGAGGCGAAGATGCAGGCCGGCCGGGCCGCGTTCGATAACCTCGATCTCCCTGGAGCGGCGAAGCTGTTTGCCCAGGCGGCGGAGCTCTTCGCGGCCGGCGGCGGGCGCGCGCCCGTCGAGCCGTACGTGCAGGCCCTGCTCTGGCAGGCCGCGTCGCGCTGGGTGGGAGGCGATCACGACAGCCCCGGCGAGAGGCTCTCCGAGGTCTTCACGCTCGCCCCCGGCCTCGCGATCGATCGCGCGCTGTTCCCGCCCGACTTCGCCGAGGAGGCCGACCGCGTCCGGGCCGACGCGGTAGCTGCGCCGCCGGTCGAGTTCACGGTCCGAAGCACGCCCGCCGGCTTCGTCTGGGTCGACGGCCGGTTCCAGGGCGCGACGCCGGCGACCGTCAAGCTCTCCTCCGGACCCCACTTCTTCGCCGTCGCCGCCGCGGGCTGCGGCCTCGCGGTGCTGCGATCGGCCGGTCCGGACGTGACGCTCGCGCCGAAGCCCTCCGCGACGGCCGCGTGGCTCTCCGCGGCCCGCGAGGCGCTCGGCCGGTCGCTCGATTCGCCGGGCCGGGCCGCGGCGCTCGCCGCGGCCCGGGAGAAGCTCGGCACGGACGAGATCGTGGTCGTCGCGCTCGAAGGAACGGAGGGCGGGAGGACCGTCGAGGCGCTCCGCGTCGCGGCGGACGGCCACGTGCTCGGCTTCTCGCGCCAGCCCGTCGAGACCTCCGTCGCCGCGACGGCCAGGGCCGCGCTCGCGGAGCTGCTCGCCCGCGATCTGCCGCGCGGTCCGGGTGGCAGGCCGGTCAAGGACACGGGCCTTTCGAGGCCCGGCTTCGCGCTTCACCTCCGCCGGCCCCAGGGAGCGACGATCGCCGCCGGAATCGGCCTGGCGGCGATCGTCACCGGGACGATCTTCGGGCTCGCCGAGCTGCACGACCGCGGCCTCTACGGCGCCACGGTGCAGACCGACACGGCGCGGGGCAACTTCGTCCGCGGCCTCGGAGAGCGCAACGGGACGATCTCCGACGTGCTCGACATCGTGGGTGTCGCCGGCCTCGGAGCGGCCGCGGCGATCTGGCTCTGGCCCCCTTCCCTGGGGAAGCCCACCTGGCACACGGCCGTCTACGGGACGGCGGCGCCGATCCCGGGGGGAGGGATGGCGGTGTTCGCCGGCTCCTTCTAGGAGGCTGGTGTTTTTCGCGGGGACGGGTTCACGCCAATCCCCGAAGCCCAGTGCCGGCGGGACGCTCGCGAATCCCCCGCCGTCCCGTGGTACGCTCTCCCCATGCGCGCCCGGACTCTCGTCTCCCTCGCCCTCGATGGGCGGCTCGGACTCTTGCGCTCCGTCGGCGGGTTCACGCTCCCCCACTACCGCGCCGCGTTCCTCGTCGCCGCGGCGAAGTCCGGGCTCCTCGCCGCCCTCCGCGGCGGCCCGCTCGGCGTACCGGAGATCGCCCGCGTCCTCGCCATCGACGGGTCGGCTTCGCCCGCGCTCGTCGAGTGGCTCTCGGTCGGCGAGGCGGTGGGCGTGCTGCGCCGCCACCGCGCCCGCTGGACGCTCTCGGCCGCGGGCAAGCTCCTCGCGAGCGAGCGAGGCGATCCGCTGGTCGCGCTCCTCGACGAGATGATCGAGCTGCACACGCGCGTGATCTTGGAGGCGCCGGGACGGCTCGCGCACGGGCCGCGCTTCACCATCTGGGATCTCGACGCGGAGGTGGTCGCCCGCTCCTCGCGGCTTATCGCCCCGTTCATCGCCGAGGCGGTCGAGGCGTTCGTGCCGCGCCGGGGGGCGGCGCGATTGCTGGAGATTGGCTGCGGCAGCGGCGTCCACCTCCGGGTCGCGCTCGCCCGCAACCCGGAGCTGACGGCCGTCGGGCTGGAGCGCTCGCCGCGCGTCGCGGCGGCGGCGGCCGAATCGCTGCGCGCCTGGGGGCTCATGGAGCGCGCGCGGGTCGAGACGCGCGACGTTTGGGAGGAGAAGCCGGGGGCGCGCTACGACCTCGCGACCCTCCACCAGAACATCTACTACTTCCCCGAGGCCGAGCAGGTCCGGCTCCTCTCGCACGTCCGGTCGCTCCTCACCCCCGGCGGGCGCCTCCTCCTGACGACCTTCTGCCGGGGCGGCTCGGCGGCGGTCGGGGTCCTCTCCCTCTGGGGCGCCCTCACCGAGGGCTGCAGCCCGCTGCCGGAGCCGGCCGCGCTCGCCCGCTCGCTGGCCGCGGCAGGGTACCGGCGGATCGCGCGCAAGAACCTGCTCGCCCCGCTCGACCGCTTTTTCTCCTTCACCGCGACGGCGTGATCGTGGTAGACTCCAGCTCATGGTGTGGCCCGGGGACGTTAAAACCCCGGGGGGTGATCGCGACGCGCGGCTGCTGCAGCGCATCGGGGATCTGGCGCTCGCGCATTACCAGCTCTGCTTCCTCGTCGCCGCGGAGAGGTCGGGGCTGCTCTCCTTTCTGCGCGACCGGCCGCGCGACCTTCCGGCCATCGCGCGGGCGCTCTCCGTCGGCTTGGACGAGGCGCAGGCGCTGGCCGCCTGGCTCGACGTGGGCGTTTCGGCGGGGCTCCTCCACCGGCGGGGCGACACGTACGTCCTGTCTGCCATGGCCGCGCGCCTCGCGGCTGACCGCTGCGACCCGCTCCTCGCGTGCATGGAGGACATGCTCGCCCACAACGCCCGGCTGATCCAGGAGACGCCGGAACGGCTCAGGCGCGGGCGGCGCTTCTCCCCGGCGGACACCAACGTGGAGACCGCGGCCCGGTCGGCGCAGCTCCTCGAGCCGGCGATCGCCGCGGAGGTTGAGGCGTTCGTCCCGCGGATGGGGCGGCGCTCGCTCCTATGTCTGGGTTGCGGCAGCGGCGTCTTCCAGCGGGCCGCGCTGATGAAGAACCTCGATCTGCGGGTCGTCGTCCTCGACTGCCCGGAGCAGGGGTGCGTCACCGCCTGGGACGCGCTCGAGCGCTTCGGGTTGCGGGAGCGGGCCCGGGGCGACCCGCGCGGCGTCTTCGACTATCCGTTGGGAGAGCGGTTCGATCTCGCGATGATGCATGGGGTCCTCCCGCTCCATCCCGAGGAGCGGCACGCCGAGCTGCTCGCGAAGGTCCACGCGTCGCTCGTCCCCGGCGGCCGGCTGCTCGTGACGCAGCTCTGCCGGGGCGGTTCGCCGACCGTCGAGATCATCTCCCTGAATGGGGCGATGACCGAGGGGCGGAGCGTGTTGCCCGACCCGGAGGAGCTGATCGGGGCCCTCGGGACCGCGGGCTTCTCCGACGTGCGGGCGAAGAACCTGCTCGCCTCGCTGGACCGGATGTTCGCGTTCACCGCGCAGGCATGACCGAGTGTAGAATGCGCGCCGATGCGCGCGCCCTTCGCCCTCCTCCTCGCCTCCTGCACGCCGGCGGTGCTCGCGACGCCCTCCTCCTCGGACAACGCCGCCCGCCTCTCGCGGATGGCCGCCTTCGAGGCGTGGTGGGAGGGCTTCAGGGCGAGCCTCTCGTCGCCCTCGTCACGGGAGGCGGCCCGGGCCGCCTCCTCCGCCATCGGCGTGCTGCGTGACCGCACGCTCTGGGCGAGCCCGGCGATGGCGCCCTCGCTGATCCCGCGCGATCGGCTCGTTCAGCTCGCCCGCTGGCAGTCGCTGCGCGCGGTCGAGACGCGCCCGGAGGACCCCGACGCGGTCGAGACGCTCGCGGTGCTCGACGCCATCGCGGGGGACCGGCTCGGGGAGGCCCGCTGCCGCTGCGACCTCGCCGAGCTCTACGCGGAGAGCTTCGAACGGGCGCTCGACTGCGCCGAGGCCCTCGCCGCGGCGGGCGAGGAGCGGCTGGCGCGCGCCGGCTGGGACCGCGCGTACGCCCGCGCGCGCGACGACGGCGAGCGATTCCAGCTCTTCCTGGACGTCACTCAGGCGTTCCCAGAGGACTCGCTCTCTCGCTATCCCCCCGACGCCGTCGCGCGCTGGCGGGACGCGAGCGAGCTGCGGGGCGGGCGGTGAGCCTCCTCCTCGCCCTCCTCCTCGCCGCGATGCCCGAGGCCGGACCCGAGTACCTGCCCGAGGGACCGGCGGCGCGATGGCTGACGGTGACGCGGGGGGGCGTTCCCCGCGCGAGGCTCGTGGTCATGACCCGGGCGGTGGCCATCCGGGAGACCGGGCCCAAGGAAACGGTGGCCCGGTTCGGGGAGACCTACGACTTCTCGCCGTCCTTCCTCGCCGTGCGGCAGGGGGAGCCGACCGAGATCGAGTTCTGGAACCTCCAGCCGGACGACCTGCACGACGTCTTCGTCATCGCCGAGGACCAGAGCGTGCTCGTGCACCTGAGGCTGCCGCCGCTCTCGAAGATCGTCTACACGTTCACGTTCCACCGGCCGGGCCTCTACGCCTACGTCTGCGGGTTGCACGCCCCCGAGATGGCGGGACAGATCCTGGTGCTGCCAGAGGAGAAGGAATGAAAGCAGTGAAGATCCATCTTCGAGCCGTCGCCCCGGGGCCCCGGCCCCGAGGAGACCCCGGGGCCGCGGGCGGCGGAGAAGGATTCGGCCGGCGGCGCTGGGCGATCCTCGCCCTCCTGCTCTCCGCGCCGGCCCTCGCCCACACCGGCATGCCCGGCGTCTCCGCGCTCTCGCTGCGCGCGCCGTTCTCGTTCGTCGCCATGAGGGCCATCGTCGCGGGATCGGACGGGAGGCCCGCGATGGGGCGGGTGGACTTCTCGCCCTGGCGTGGCAAGGCGCTCGCCTTCCTCGTCTTCGATCCGGGCCTGCCGGCGGATCTCGCCCAGGTGCGGCGGTTCGAGGCGCTCGCGCGAAGGCTCCATTCGACCGGCTGCTTCCTCGTCGCGGTCCCGCGGCGGTCGATCAACCGCCCGTTCATGTTCCGGACGTTCGCCCAGGAGCACTTCACCCTGCCGTTCCTCATCGACGACCGCGACGCCTTCCCGTTCGCGTTCGGCTTCCCGATCGAGGCGAGCCCGCGTTACGAGCTGTTCGACCGCAACTGGGCCCTCACCGTCGAGAATGGACGTTCCGCGGACGAGAGGTTCCCGACCGGGCTCACGGTGGCGAAGGCGATCCGGGAGCTGGACGAGGGGCGGCCCGTGGAGCCGGTCCGGGTGCCGCCGCCCGGAAGGCCGAGGTGACACCAGCGGGGAAGCCGTGCGCGCGGCTCCCCCGTCTCCCGCCCGCGCAGTCCGCGCCCGCGATGCCCATCTTCGTTCTGGCCGCGCATGGATCTCTCCCGGGAACTCACCGCTCTGGCCGCGGAGCCGTCCGACGAAGAGAAGCCGGTCGTTTCGCTCACCCTCGATACCCGCTGGCGGGACGAAGCGCAGCGGCGCCGCGTGGCCGTCTACGTGCGCGACGAGTGCCGGAGCGCCCGCGACCGGTACCAGCCGCGCAGCCGCGCGGCCGCGGCGGTCGAGGAGGCGACGCGGCGCATCGAGCGCTGGGCCGCCGAGATGGTGGGGGCGGCAGGCGACGTCGCGGGCGTCGCGCTGTTCGCCTCGCCGCCGCGCGGCCTCTGGAGGGAGATCCGGACGAGCGTCGCCCTCCCACCCTCGTTCGCGGTGACCCCGGCGCCGCTGCTCTCGCCCCTCGCCCAGCTCGCCGATCGGTCCGAGCCGGTCCTGCTCGTCCTCTGCGATCGGCGCGGCGGTACGGTCTGGGAGTCCCGGCTGGGCGAGCCGCTCCTCTCTCTCGCCCTCTCTCGCCCGGCGGCGCGCCGGATGAAGATGGCGGGCTGGCGGCAGCGGAGCGCGCAGCGGCGCTGGAACGAGCAGCGGGAACAGGGGCAGGCCGACCTCTCGCTGCTCGTCGGCAATCTCTTCGACCGCGCGGGCCGGCCGGCGGTGATCCTCGCCGGGCCGCCGGATCAGGTGGGGGCGCTGCGCGGCAAGCTCCCGCGCCGGGTGCAGGAGCAGCTCCTGCCCGACCTCCACCTGCCGGCCGGGACCGCGCAGTCGCGCGTGCTCGCCGCGGCGACGCGGGCGATCGCGCGGGCGGCGCGGGGGCGCGAGCAGGAGGAGGTCGCGCGGATCGTCGGCGAGGCGCTCGGAGCGGGCGGACGCGCGGTGATCGGGCCCGCGGACGTGGTGCTCGCGACGATGGAGGGGCGGGTGAAGCGGCTGCTCGTCGAACGCGGGGCGGCGATCGCTGGCTGGCACTGCAAGGCGTGCGACGCGGTGGGGACCAAGGCGGCGGCGGGTTGCCCCTATTGCGGTGGGCCTACGGAGACGAGGGACCTCTCCGAGGAGCTGGTCCGCCGCGTGATCCGCGCGGGCGGCGAGGCCGCGGTCATCGACGGAGGCGCACGCCTCGCCCACTTCGACGGCGTCGCCGCGCTCCTGCGCCCCGGATCGGGCAGCGCGCCGGTCGGCTGGGTGCAGCAAGAAGCGTGAGCCCGTCTTATTCACGGTACGGCGTAGCGAGGCGTTTTTCGACCGCGAGCCGAGAAGGGCAAGCGAGAGCAACGACCGACGAGGCGTCGCGTAAAGCACCTCTCTCCAAGTCGTTTGGAGGGTGGCAAGCCCCCCCGCCGCGCTCGGCGGCGCCGTGCAGTACGACGGCCGATCGAGCGACGCGCGCGAACGAGCGAAGGGCGCTCGCGATCGACGAAGCGTCGCCTCCATCGGGACTCTTGAGCGCGACGATTGGCCCGCGAGCCGCGGCGATCGATCTCTCGTCGCGCCCGACGATGCCGTGCAGGACGATGACCGATCGATCATCAGCCGCGATCGATCGAAGAGCGGCTGCATTCGGTGGCGCATCGCGCGCGTTGCGCCTCTTCACCGCGACATCGAACCCTTCAGCGGCGATGAACGATCCGTCATCGCGCTCGATCGCGCCCGATCGCGCGACGAACGGTCGAGGGCAGCTCTCGATCGCGCGAAGAGCGGCGACAAGAGATCGATCAGAGCCCGCGATCGATCGATGTCACGGGACAAACGATCGAGCAGCCGCGACCCATCGTCGAAGAGCGGCGACAAGAGATCGATCAGAGCCCGCGATCGATCGATGTCACGAGACAAACGATCGAGCAGCCGCGACCCATCGTCGAAGAGCGCCGACAAGAGATCGATCAGAGCGCGCGATCGATCGATGTCGCGGGACAAACGACCGAGCAGCCGCGACAAATCGTCGAAGAGCGGCGACAAGAGATCGATCAGAGCCCGCGATCGATCGATGTCACGAGACAACCGATCCAACAGCCGCGACCCATCGTCGAAGAGCGCCGACAAGAGATCGATCAGAGCCCGCGATCGATCGATGTCGCGAGACAAACGATCGAGCAGCCGCGACCCATCGTCGAAGAGCGGCGACAAGAGATCGATCAGAGCTCGCGATCGATCGATGTCGCGGGACAAACGATCGAGCAGCCGCGACCCATCGTCGAAGAGCG